>NZ_JBYIQX010000025.1:0-114788 GCF_057707805.1 Streptomyces sp. bgisy159
ACCAGCTGGGGACGCGTCTATGTCGTCGAAGCTCTCTGCAGACTCGACGACCCGGCTGCCCGACCATGGCTGCTTCGCAGGGCCTGCGACGGCGACTTCCTCAACGGATACTTCGCCGACAAGGTCGCGACAGTCGCCAGACTCCATGAGGCGCTTGCAGACCTCGATACCGACAGCGAGATGGTCGACCACATCGGTCGACTGCTTCATCTGATGAGCGACTGCGGGGGAATGGGGCTCACCCTCGCTCACTACCCCCATTCGAGAGCGGTCCTAGAAGCTCATGCTCGCCATGTGGGTTCGCTCAGCCCGACGATCGAGCGCTACTTCACGATCGCTGTGCTCACTCAGCACCTGACCACGGAGCATCCCGAGGCTGCGGGGTGCACTGCGACTCAGCAGGAAGCGCTCCGAGAGACGTACCTCGAAGTCCTCGACCGAGAGGAGTGGACCGAGACGCACGCGCTGGGTTCACTGCGGATGACAACCGGATGCGGTGGCTCGCCGACCACCGGGCGTCACAGCTGAGGCTGCGTGCGTTCCCCGATCTAGAGTCGGATACCGAGGAATAGCGCACGTCAGGAATAAGTGCTCTCCGCCAGTATCGAGGCCCACGCCTCAGGGCGTGTGCGACCCGGTCGGGGCGGTGGAGTCGGCTCCACCGCCCCGGCGGGCGCGGCCCGGCAAGGCGCGAAGAGGGCGCCGGCGGACAGCCGGCGCCCTCTTTCGGTACAACGAGGGAGCCTCAGGCCTCCCGCGCCCGGCCCATGACCGCCGGGAAGGTCGCCGGGTCCGCGTCGAAGCCCCGGACGTCGTCGTGGAAGACCCAGCCGTCGGACGGGTCGCGCACGAACTCCGCGATGGTCGCCGCCGTGGCAGCGGGCACCGTGCCGAAGTCCCCCTCGGAGAGCACCGAGTAGCCCTCGCGGATCCTGAACCCGGGATCGGCGACGCCGTCGAGCGCGCGGTACGCCGAGCGCTGCTGGATGACCACGCCGACGACCACGCGCGCGTAGCGGGCGTCCAGTCGCTCCAGTTCCGCGGTCATGACCTCGTCCCAGCCGAAGCCCTTGCCGTCCTTGCTGTCGCGGTTGAGATAGATGGTGCCGTCGGGTGAACGGCTGTCGAAGTGCACCACATAGGCGGGCTCCCCGTACGGGGCGTCCGCGAGGTACGTGGCGGCGACGATGTCGAGGTCCGTGGGCGGCTCTCCCGCCGGGCTCGGATCCCACTTCAACGCGATCTCGACCTTGCTCAAACCCTTGTTGAGGCCATTCACAGGCTTCCCCTTCCCCGTCTCCCCGTTGCTCCCCGTCGGCCCTCGGCCTGAACTGCCCTCTGCGCAAGGCAGGTTGTCCATCCTGCCACGCGCGCGTGCACCGTCGCGCGTCCGCGGTGGGCCAGAGCGTGACCGACGCCACGTCCGGTGGCCTTACGATGGCGCGGTGCTGGTCAAGTGGATTCGCTGCACCGTGGTCGACCGCCGCGGTTTCGAGCGGGGGCAGCGAAAGTGGGCGGGGCTTCTGGGCGAGCCGGGATTTCGTGGCCAAGGCGGGGGCTGGAGCAGGGCCCGTCCCTCCGTGGCCCATGTCTTCGCGTTCTGGGAGAGCCGCGCCTTCTACGACTCCTTCATGGCGCGCTCGCACGATCGGCTGGCGGCCACCCAGGCCGGTACCTTCAAGAACGCGCAGGTCAGGCTCTTCGACTACCGCTTCGACGTGAAGACCGGCTTCGAGCCCCGGTTCACGGACACCGACCTGCTCCGCGTCGCGCTGTGCCGGGTCCACGAGGAGCGCGCGGAGCACTTCACCCTGATGCAGGAGAAGGTCTGGAACCCCGCCATGGCCGGCTCGCCCGGCATGATCCGCGGACTGTTCGCCGAGGCACCGGGGCATGAGTTCCTGGTGCTGTCGATGTGGCGCTCGGAGGCCGAGCACGGCAAGTACCGGACCGAACGCGTCGAGCGCCTCGCGCTGCGGGCGCAGACCGAGGCGGACATCGCCTCCCTCACCGGTGACATAGTGGAGCTGGAGCCCTCGTGGACGGTCTGATCCGTGTGAGCTACGCCGTATGGAGCCCGTACGAGTGCTCGGAACGCCGTCACTCGATCTAGGGTTTCGGCATGGCACGACCACGGCGCATCGTCCTTGTCCGCCACGGGGAGTCAACGGGCAATGTTGATGACACCGTGTACGAACGCGAACCCGACCACGCGCTGGCGCTGACCGAGCGCGGCTGGCGGCAGGCGGAGGAGACCGGAAAGCGGCTGCGGGAACTGTTCGGCCGCGAGCACGTCAGCGTCTACGTCTCGCCCTACCGCCGTACCCACGAGACGCTGCGCGCCTTCCACCTCGAACCGGAGCTGATACGGGTCCGTGAGGAGCCCCGGCTGCGCGAGCAGGACTGGGGGAACTGGCAGGACCGCGACGAGGTACGGCTGCAGAAGGCGTACCGCGACGCCTACGGGCACTTCTTCTACCGGTTCGCCCAGGGGGAGAGCGGAGCCGACGTGTACGACCGGGTCGGCGGCTTCCTGGAGAGCCTCTTCCGCAGCTTCGAGGCCCCCGACCACCCGCCCAACGTGCTGATCGTGACCCATGGGCTCGCCATGCGCCTGTTCTGCATGCGCTGGTTCCACTGGACGGTCGCGGAGTTCGAGTCGCTGTCGAATCCCGGGAACGCGGAGATGAGGATGCTCGTTCTCGGAGACGACGGCAAGTACACGCTTGACCGGCCGTTCGAACGCTGGCGTGATCCGGAGCCGTACGGGATCACCGGATGGAGTGGCAGCCGATGACCTCCGACTCCTCTTCCTCAGGGCGCCTGGAGCGCGCCCTGGCAAGCCTGCGCGGACTCTCCGTGGGGGACGCACTCGGCTCGCAGTTCTTCGTGCCGGACCACTATCCGCTGCTCAAGCGCCGCGAGCTGCCGCCGGGCGACTGGCAGTGGACCGACGACACCGAGATGGCCGCCTCGGTCGTCGCCGTCCTGGCCGCGCACGGGCGGATCGACCAGGACGCGCTGGCCCGCTCCTTCGCCGAGCGGCACGACTTCGACCGGGGGTACGGTCCCGCCGTCAACCGGCTGCTGCGGCTGATCCGGGAAGGCGGCGACTGGCGGGAGCTGGCCGCCGCGCTCTTCAACGGACAGGGGTCCTGGGGCAACGGAGCGGCCATGCGGATCGCCCCGCTCGGTGCCTGGTACGCGGACGACCCCGAGCAGGCCACCCACCAGGCGGAGATCTCCGCCTACCCCACCCACCAGCACCGCGAGGCCGTCGTGGGCGCCATGGCGGTGGCCGCGGCCGCAGCCCTGACCGCGGCGCCCGGGGGACCGCCCAGGGCCGAGGCGCTGCTGGACGGCGTCATCGCCCTGGTTCCCCGCAGCGCGGTCGGCGCGGGGCTGAGGCGTGCCCGGGACATGCTCGACTACGGCGACGCCGCCACCGTCGCCGCCGTGCTCGGCTGTGGACGGCGTACGACGGCGCACGACACCGTGCCCTTCGCTCTCTGGTCGGCCGCCCGGGCGCTCGGTGACTTCGAGACGGCGTTCTGGACGACCGCGCAGGCCGGCGGAGACATGGACACGACCTGCGCGATCGTGGGCGGCGTGCTCGCCGCGGGCAAGGCGGGGGCGCCCCCGGCCGCATGGGTCGAGCGCACGGAGGAGCTGCCCGGCTGGCTGCCGACCGCCTCGTGACGGGCCGCCGGGCCGGCTGAGAACCGGACCGCGCCCCTGTCCGCCCGGTCCCGCGGACCGCCGGGAGGACCAGCGGCCGGCCTCTCGGCCGACCGTACGCTGCCCGGTGACTCGTCGGGGTGGTGATGGGGGAGTCGAGGGAAGTCGACGAAGGTGTGCCCGGCGCTCCCCCCGACGACTCCTGGACCGTGCCGCACCGCCGTCGGCCGCGTCCGCGGCCGGTGGCCCATCGGACCGTGGTTCCACGCTTCGCGAACGCGACCTGCCAGGACCTGGGGGAGTGTTGCGTGAGGGCAGCCGGATCGAGGCTTCCGGTCGGCTTCTTTCCCACCGTCGGCAGCGAGGTCGCCGATCCTGAGACCGGAGCGGATGCACGACTGCGAACGCAGTCGGTCACTGCCCGGCGGCCTTCCCGCCGAGGCTGCGCGGCGGCCCGGATTCGTAAGGGGAACCGGGGTGTCGCCCGCGGATCACGGCGGCGTAGGCTAAGGGCGCCATGCCGTACGAACCGCCCACTCACACCGTCGAGCGCTCCCTCCGCGCCACGACCGGAGCGAAGATCATTGCCGGTGTCGACGAGGTGGGCCGCGGTGCGTGGGCCGGTCCGGTCACCGTCTGCGCGGCCGTCACCGGACTGCGTCGACCCCCTGCGGGTCTCACCGACTCCAAACTGCTCACCGTCAAGCGACGCACCGAGCTCGCGGAGGAACTGCGCACCTGGGTGACCTCGTACGCCCTGGGGCACGCCTCCCCGGAGGAGATCGACGACCGGGGGATGACCGCAGCCCTGCGCCTCGCGGCCGTACGGGCCCTCCAGGGCCTGCCGCTCCGCCCGGACGCGGTCATCCTGGACGGCAAGCACGACTATCTGGGCACCCCCTGGCGGGTGCGCACGGTGATCAAGGGAGACCGGTCGTGTGTGGCGGTCGCGGCGGCCTCGGTGATCGCCAAGGTGCAGCGCGACAAAATGATGGCCGAACTGGGTATCGACCATGCAGACTTCGGTTTTGCGGACAACGCCGGGTATCCGTCTCCCGTGCACAAGGCCGCACTGGCGGAGCGGGGACCCACCCCGTACCACCGGTTGTCGTGGGCGTATCTTGATGCGCTGCCCCAGTGGCGGCACCTCAAGAAGGCCCGCAGCTGGGCGGACGGAAGCGTTCCGGAGATCGAGGGCCAACTCGGCTTCGATTTCTGACGCGTCCGCTCGCACCGCAGTGCCCCCGCCGACGCGAGCCGCACCACCGTTTGATAAATATCAGCCCATGCCTCTCATTCCCGAGGAGCCTCAGATTCACGAGAGTGCCCAGGGTCCCCGCGCCACTCCGGCCAGCGGCCGCACCGCGCCGACCCCCCGCCCCGTACCCGGCCCACGTTCCGTGGCCCCGTCGCGACCCGGTCGTCCCGGTCCTCCGCGGCCCACGCCTCCGGTGCAGCGCGCGCCCCGCGACCCGGCCGCCGTCAAGCCCGGGCCGCCGGCCCCGGCCGCTGCCGCCGCCGCTCCGCAGGTCCAGCTGATCCCGGCCTCGGCCGAGGGCGCGCTGGACGCCGCCGAGGAGGCGGTTGACCTGCTGCTGGAGTCGGGCCGCGCCCCCGGTGAGGTCCTGGTGGTCACCACCGGCGAGCCCCACCCGTGGGCGACCCACGAACTGTCCTTCGGTGAGGCGTCCTACTGGGCGCAGCACGACGCCCGGGACGACGTCTTCTACTTGGACGCCGCCTCCGTCGGCCGGGCCGCCGAGCGTCCCGTCGTCGTGGTCGCCGTCAACGGTGGTCCCGCCTCAGCCGCCGCCACCGCGCTGCCGCTGGCCCACTCCCGGGCCGGAGCCCTGCTGATCGTCTGCGGCGACCCGCAGCAGATCAACGCGGTACTGGGCGCCGGACTCTGAGCCGACGGGCGGCAGCTGGAGCGGGCGGCCCCCGGTGTCGACGCCGGGGCGCCGTGCCGGCCGCCGTCGGCGCGTGCGGTGACAAACCGGCGGTGACTGCTCGGCGGGCTCGGTGACCGGTAGTGGGGGCGTGGGGGAGTCCGGCGGTCGCGTGCGGGCCCGTGACCGCACGGCGGTCCGGCGGAGTCGTGCTCGGCCGCGGACTCCGGCGCCCCGGCTCCTGCGTGCCTGCGACCCCTCGCCGTGCCTGCGGCAACGTGGCGGAACGCCTCGGCCCGCCGGGCCGGGGTTCGCGTGTCCACGGCGCCGGGTGCGAGATCGGGTGCACACGTCGAGGGCGTTCCCGCGTGGTCGTGCGGCCGGAGGCCGGGGCGGTCCGCTGTGCGAGCGGCTCAGGGCCGACGGCTCAGCGTGCGGCGGCGCGACGCAGCACGTCCGACGCCGCACCCCCGGTGCGCGGCAGCGGCGGAGGCGCTTCGGACAGCGCGAACGGCTCCGGGGCGGAGTCCGTGTTGGGCCGTCGGCCGCCCCGGCCCTCGCCGAGAACCTGCCAGCCGTCACGGGTCAGCGTGACGTACGCACCGCACCGCAGCCCGTGCAGGGTGCAGGCGTCCCGCAGACCCCACATCAGCGCACCGTCCTCCTCCGTCCAACGCGCGTCACCCTCACGGCAGTAGAGGAGTACGGCGGTGCGCACCGGGGTGCGGCGTCTGAGGTCGTGCGGGATGATCCGGCGCAGCTGGGCGAGCAGCGCGTTGCGGAAGATCCACCCGTCGGCCGGTGCCTGCCGGCGCACGAACGAGGCGCTGGCCCGCACCCGCTCGTCCGGATCGAGCACGGCCACGATCGCGGTGGCCGGCCCGGGGCGGTGCCGCGCATGCAGCCCGCTGACGACCTCCCGCGGATTGCGCAGCAGCGGAATGCCTGCCGCGGCCCACTCGGCGGGCTCCAGCAAGCGGGTGGCGGAAGCGTCGGACGTGGACGTCGACAACGGCGCCGCCGAGGACGGAGCGAATCCGAAGGTCACGTTCCTCCCTTCGGCTACGGCCCACACAGCGGGCGGGTCGGATTCGGGGGAGCGCACACCGCAACAGAGCCCTACCGGACCACGGCCGAGCCGTACGGGGAGCGGACCTCAATTCTTCCTGTCGAACTGGGATGCGGCAACGAGCAATTGGGGCCACCGAGGGTTATGTAGTGGTGCGCGGCTTATATCACTACCCAGAGTGGCCGGGGTCGATGCACGGGGCGTGGGGAGAGCCGCCGTCACGGAGGGTGAAGTGGCTCATTGTCAGTGCCGTCGGGTTGCATGGAGGCATGGACGATGTGGAGCTGCGCACCGAGGCCGACGCGATCCTCGCCGAACTGGTGGGGGCGCCGCAGGGTGCGGCGCGATTGCGGGAGGACCAGTGGCAGGCGGTGGCCGCCCTGGTACGCGAGCGTCGGCGGGCGCTGGTGGTGCAGCGCACCGGGTGGGGCAAGTCGGCGGTCTACTTCGTCGCCACCGCCCTGCTGCGCCGCCGCGGCGCCGGCCCCACGGTGATCGTCTCCCCGCTGCTGGCGCTGATGCGCAACCAGGTCGAGTCGGCGGCGCGGGCCGGCATCCGGGCGCGCACCATCAACTCGGCCAACCCGGAGGAGTGGGACGCCATCCACGAGGAGGTGGAGCGGGGCGAGACCGACGTGCTCCTCGTCAGCCCCGAGCGCCTCAACTCCGTCGACTTCCGGGACCAGACGCTGCCCAAACTGGCGGCCACCACCGGCCTGCTGGTGGTCGACGAGGCGCACTGCATCTCGGACTGGGGCCACGACTTCCGGCCCGACTACCGCCGGCTGCGCGCGATGCTCGCCGAACTGTCCCCGGGTGTGCCCGTGCTGGCCACCACCGCGACCGCCAACGCGCGCGTGACCGCCGACGTGGCCGAGCAACTGGGGACCGGCGCCGGGGAGGCTCTGGTGCTGCGCGGCCCGCTGGAGAGGGAGAGCCTGCGGCTGGGCGTCGTACGCCTGCCCGACGCGGCGCACCGCCTGGCGTGGCTCGCCGAACACCTCGACGAACTGCCGGGGTCCGGGATCGTCTACGCGCTGACCGTGGCGGCGGCCGAGGAGGCCACGGCCTATCTCCGGCAGCGTGGTTTCCCGGTGGCCCCGTACACCGGCCGCACGGAGAACGCCGACCGACTCCAGGCCGAGGAGGACCTGCTGGCCAACCGGGTCAAGGCACTCGTCGCGACCTCGGCCCTCGGCATGGGGTTCGACAAGCCCGACCTCGGTTTCGTGGTCCATCTCGGCTCGCCCTCCTCGCCGATCGCCTACTACCAGCAGGTGGGGCGCGCCGGCCGCGGTGTCGACCACGCCGACGTGCTGCTGCTGCCCGGCAAGGAGGACGAGGCCATCTGGCGCTACTTCGCCGACACCGCCTTCCCGCCCGAGGCACAGGTCCGCCAGACCCTGGCGGCCCTCGCCGACGCGGGGCGACCGCTGTCCGCACCCGCTCTGGAGGCCCTGGTCGACCTGCGGCGCACCCGGCTGGAGACCATGCTCAAGGTGCTCGACGTGGACGGCGCGGTCAAGCGCGTCAAGGGCGGCTGGATCGCCACCGGCGAGCCGTGGGTCTACGACGCCGAGCGGTACGCGTGGGTCGCCCGGCAGCGCGCCGCCGAACAGCAGGCCATGCGCGACTACGTCAGTACCGACGGGTGCCGTATGGAGTTCCTGCGCCGGCAACTGGACGACGAGGGAGCGGCCCCGTGCGGCCGCTGCGACAACTGCGCGGGCCCCTGGGCCGACCCGTCCGTCTCCGCGGAGGCGCTGACCGGGGCGACCAGGGAACTGGACCGGCCGGGAGTGGACGTCGAGCCCCGCCGCATGTGGCCGACGGGGATGCCCGCCCTGGGCGTCGACCTCAAGGGGCGCATCCCGGCCAAGGAGCAGTGTTCGGCCGGGCGGGCCCTGGGCCGGCTCTCGGACATCGGGTGGGGCAACCGGCTGCGCCCGCTGCTCGCCGACGGCGCGCCCGACGGTCCTGTCCCCGACGACGCGCTGCGGGCCGCGGTGGCCGTGCTCGCGGACTGGGCGCGCTCCCCGGGCGGCTGGGCGTCGGACGGCCCGGACGCCGTCCCCCGGCCGGTGGGCGTCGTGGCCGTGCCCTCCCTGAGCCGGCCGCGGCTCGTGGAATCCCTGGCCCAGGGCATCGCGGCCGTCGGCCGCCTGCCCTACCTCGGCACCGTGACCTACACCGGGGCGAGCGACCCGCACCGGGCGCACCGCAGCAATTCCGCCCAGCGCCTGAGAACCCTGTCCGATGCCTTCGCCGTCCCCGAGGAACTGGCCGCCGACCTGGCCCGCGCACCGGGGCCCGTCCTGCTCGTGGACGACTACTCCGAGTCCGGCTGGACCCTCGCCGTCGTCGCCCGCCTGCTGCGCCGGGCGGGTGCCGAGCAGGTGCTGCCCCTGGTCTTGGCCGTGGCGGGCTGAGAGCGTGGTGGGCCGGACCGGGCCGGGCCGACCGGTCGGTGGCGCGTGGCCGGGCCGCTGTGCTCGTGGCTGCGGAGGGACGGCGGGAGACGTTCCCGCGGTCATACCGGGGGAGGAGCGACCGGCGCCGTGCAGCGAAGGGACTTCGGCGTCCTGTTCCGGCAGTCGGTTGACGTGGTCCTGATCGGAGTTATCCACAGGTCAAGCGGAGCTTCGCATTCCGCGAGATCGTCTGATCATGACGCATCACAGCGAAAACAGTGCATCTTCCGAGAATGACGACATGTCAGGAGTTCGCCGACCGGCACCGGCTGGCGAACCTGCCCCGGACGGCGCAGTCACGCCGCCGTACGTGTACGAGGGCGCCGCTCCGTACGACGGCGCGGCCACGTTCGGTCAAGGCAGCGGTGCCCACCAGGTCACCCTGCGCACCCCGGCCGAACTGGCCGACGCCCTCCCCTACCTGCTCGGCTACCGTCCCGAGGACAGCATCGTCCTGGTGTCTGTGCACCGACACTCCGGACGCGGCCGGTTCGGCGGCCGGGCCCGGCTCGGCATCCCGGCCAACCGCGACGACTGGCAGTCGGTCGCCCGGCAACTGGCACACGGCCTGGTGACGGGCGGTGAACGCAGGGGAGCCCGACCCGAACAGATCGTCGCCTATCTGTGCCAGGAGCCGGCACCGGGCGAGTCGGCCCATGAGGTGATGGAACGCCTGCGGCCCCTCGCCCAGCATCTGCGCGTAGAGAGCGGCCGACTCGACGTCCCCGTGATCGAGGCGCTCTGCATCTCCGGCGGCCGCTTCTGGTCGTACTGCTGCGGCAGCGCCTGCTGCCCGCCCGAGGGCACGCCCATGGGCCTGCCGGGCACCTCCGTGCTGGCCGCGGCCGCCACCTATGCCGGCATCCAGGTCAGGGGCAGCCTGCGCGCACTGCGCGCCCGGCTCCAGCCTTTGGAGACCTCCCTGGTCTCGGAGCAGGAAGCGGCACTCGACGCCCTGGGCAGCGCGCTCGTCCCCAGGATCCTCGACGACTCCGGCCGCGCTCAGGTGGCCGCGGAGACGATGGCCCTGGCGCACAAGGTGCTGCGACGCTTCGCCGAGGTGCCGCCCCCGTCCGGCAGGCAGACCGAGGACCGCCGCGACGACGACCTGCTCGACGCCGACGAGGCGGCCACCTTGATCCTGGGCCTCCAGGACCGGACGACACGCGACCGCGCCGCCGAATGGATGGAGGGGGACGAGGCCGCACCGGCGCTCCGGCTGTGGCGGGCCCTGGCCCGCCGCTGCGTCGGCTCCTACGGCGAGCACGCCGCCGCCCCCCTGAGCCTCGCCGGCTGGGTGGCCTGGTCGACCGGCGACGAACTCGAAGCACGGGAAGCCCTCGCCATGGCCCTCGGCGCCGACCCCGCGTACCTCTTCGCCCGTCTTCTGCACCAGGCGTGCAATGAGGGCCTCGACCCCGAGTCGGTCCGCCGCTGCCTGCGTGCCGAACGCGTCGGTCGTACCGCGGGTGCGGCACGCGATGTGCGCTCCGGCGGACCTGACACCGGTGCGCTGTCCGGCGACGGCCCGTCCGGAGCCTCCGTCCTGCCCGGCCCGAGCGAGACGGACCCTCAGTGCCGTGTACCGGCCACCACAGCGCTGCCCCGCCGCAGTCGCCGATCCCGTATGCGGACGCCCTCCGGATCCGGACCTCGCCGCCCCGCAACCTCCACACGTGACGGCGTCCCGAGGCCCCGTACGCCGGGGAAGACGAACGCACGACGCCGCGGCGCGGCCGCGGAGGGACCGCGGCCGACTGACGGCGACGGCCCTGTGGAGTGACACGGCCGACGGGCACCAACAGCGGCCCGACGGGGTGCCAACAGCGGATCGGCGGCGTCGCACGGCGGGCCCGACCGGGTGCCACGAGCGGGCGACGGGGTGATGCGGAGGGCCGCTCCGGCGCCAACAGCAGGCCGATGCCGCGCCGTGAAGGCGGGAGGGGCGGGGGCCGCTACTCCACGAGTGGCGGGGTGCCGCAACGGCTGGAGTGGCGGGCTGCCGCAAGAACACGGGCGCGGCGATGTCGGGCGGTGCCGCTCAGCTCCCCGTCTCGTGCCGCACGCCACCTCGCCGAATCACCCCCGCCATTCGGTGGGCACCGCCCCGTACGGGCGTGACCCGGGCGAGGGCCGGTCCGTTCACCTGAGTGGCGCAACGACCTGAGCGGCCCACCGTCGCGCAGGCCGCGCGCCGCCCCGTATCCGTCCGGTCGGGCCCCGGCACCGCACCCGCCCGAGGCACAGAGAGCAGAAGAAGCAACCGTATGCACCAGCCGACTCCGCCCTCCTCCGACGACTGCCTCCCCTCCGGACGGCCCGGGCACCACCCGGGGCCCGGCGTCGGTACCGCCGGCACCAGCGTGCCGGCCGACCGGTTCCGCCACGGCGCCGAACGCGCCTCCCCGACCAGCGGCCGAGGTGGCCTCCCCGAAGCGGACGCAGCAGCGAGCCGATCCGACGGGGAACGCGTTCCCGCGGCCACCCCCGTCCCGGCTCCCGCAGCGCCACGCCCCCCGGCCCCTCGGCCGCCCGCACCGGCACCGGCACCGGCCACCCCACCACCCGCCACCACCCCCCACCCGCACGCCGCTGTCCCCCCAGTCCAGCCCGGGGCCCTCGGCCCGCCCGCCCCCGGCCCGCGCACAAGCCCCGCTCCGACCGCCGGAACCGCACCCACACCGCCGCGTGGCCCGGGGGATCTGCCCCCGGCACACGAAGTGCTGATCTGCGTGGCCCTTCCCGGCCTGGCCATCTCCCCACCCGGAGGCCAGCTGACCGGCCGCGGGCTGGACGGCTACTACCGGGCGGGACGGCGCGTCCTGTCCCGGTGCCAGGTCCGCGTCGCCGGACGCGAACCCCTGCCCGTGCAGTCCCGGCTGACGTCGGCCGACCGAGCCCACTTCGTCGGCACGCTGCGCGCCTCCCCACCCGGCGGCCCCGACCCCGATGTCGTCGTGGAGCGGATCCGCACCGCCGACGGCACCGAACGCATCACCCTGCGCAGCTCCGCGCCCCGCCCGATGCGCCTGCCGGTCGAGGTGGCCCTCGGCACGGACCTCGCCGACCTCGGGACGATCGCCGCGGGCGCCACCGGCCCCGACCTGCCCGCCAGCGTCCACGACTCCGGACTGCGCTGGTCGGCCTCCACCGGAAGGTCGTCGGTGACCGCCACTCCGCCGCCCACCGACTCGCTCGCCTCCGCCGGCCTGCTCCGCTGGGAGGTGGACCTCCCGGCCGGCGGAAGCGCCACCCTGGAGTTGCGGGCCCGCCTGGACGGAACCGGCCCCGTCCGGCCCGCGGGCCGCACCGCCACCAGCCCCGTGGCCCACGCCAGGGCCGACGGCGACGACCCTCGGGCCGAAGCGCTCCTGAGGACCAGCATCGAAGACCTGCGGGCACTCCTCGTACGCGACCCGGCCCGACCGACGGACCAGCACCTCGCCGCCGGCGCCCCCTGGCGCTGCGGCCTGGCCCCGGCCGAGGCACTCGCCGCGGCCCGCATGACCCTGCCCCTGGGTACCCGCCTCGCCGCGGGCACCCTGCGTACCCTCGCCCGCACCCAGGTCACCGCCCGCGGACCGCGCTACGGCATGATCCCGGGCCCCCGACGTGACGCCGGCCCCCACCTGCCCCCGGGCTGCACCGGCACCGAGGCCACCCTCCTCTTTCCCGTCCTGCTCGCGGAGGCCCGCCGCTGGGGACTGCCCGAGGGCGAGACGGAAGAACTGCTCCCGACCGCCGAACGCTGTCTCACCTGGCTGACCACCATCGTGGACGAGAGCGCCTACCTGTGCGACCCGCAACCCGGCGGACCCGTGCGCTGCGAGACCCAGGCGCAGGCGCACCGCGCGGCCCTGCTCGGCGCGGACCTCCTCGACGCCTGTGGCAGGCCGGGCAGCATGGGGCTGCGGCACTGGGCGCAGACCCTGCGGACCGCCTTTCACACCGACTTCTGGATCGACGACCCCTCCGGCGGCCGTCCGGCGGCCGCGCGCCTCGCCGACGGGCGTCCGCTGCCGTACCTCGGGGCGGGCGCCGCCCATCTGCTCGACACCGGCCTGCTGGGTGCCGGCACCGTGGCCCCCGGCCTCCTCGACAATGTGCGCACACAGCACCTGGCCCGACTGCTGGCCGGCCCGGCCCTGGACTCCGGGTGGGGCCTGCGCGGGCTCGGCGCCGAGGAGAACGGACACAACCCCTTCGGCCACCGCAGCGGCGCGGTGCGGGTCCACGAGACGGCCGTCGCCGTCGCGGGGCTGACCGCGGCCGGCTACGAGCGCGAGGCCGGCTCACTGCTCAACGGGGTCCTCTCGGCCGCCGCCGCCTTCGGCTACCGCCTGCCCGAGATGTACGCCGGCGAGCGGCGGACCGACGGCGGCGTACCCCTGCCCCACCCCGCCGCCTGCCGGCCCGCCGCCACCGCCGCGGCAGCCGGCGTCCTGCTGCTGACCACCCTGGCCGGCATCCGCCCCGACGCCCCCGCCGGAACGGTCACGCTGCGGCCCGTGCGCAGCGCCCCCCTGGGCGAGATCGGCCTGACCGGGCTGCGCGTGGGAGGCGCTCCCTTCTCCGTACGCGTCAGCAGACTGGGCCTGGCGATGGTCGAGGAAGCCGCCGACGGACTGCAGCTCGGGGTCTGACCTGGCCCTGCGTACCGCCCACAGGGGGCCGGACGACCGTCGCCGCGCCACGGCAAAGCCCCCGGCGCGCGGCGGGGGACCAGCCACCGATGCGACCGACCGAGGGAGTGTTTATCGTCAGGCAGACGACTATGATCGCGGCATGCCCTACGACCCGTCAGCCTTTCCGCCCTTCGCCGTCACCGTGGACCTGGTCGTGCTGACCGTGCGCCGCCATGCCCTGTGCGCGTTGGCGGTCCGCCGGGGCGAGTCACCGTTCCAGGGGCGGTGGGCATTGCCGGGCGGCTTCGTACGGGCCGACGAGGACCTGGCTCAGGCGGCGGCGCGCGAACTCGCCGAGGAGACCGGACTGCGAGCCCACGACCCGGCCGCCCCCGCCCAGGACAACGGGGCCCACCTGGAACAGCTCGCCACCTACGGCGACCCCGAGCGCGACCCCCGGATGCGCGTGGTCAGCGTCGCCCACCTCGCTCTGGCACCCGACCTGCCCGCGCCCCGCGCCGGCGGTGACGCCAGCAACGCCCGCTGGGCTCCCGTCGAGGAACTGCTGCAACAGGGCGGCTACGGCCGCGACGGCGAACCCGTCGCCCCCCTCGCCTTCGACCACGCCCAGATCCTCTCCGACGGCGTGGAGCGAGCCCGATCGAAGATCGAGTACTCGTCACTGGCCACGGCGTTCTGCCCGCCCGAGTTCACCGTCGGCGAGCTGCGCCGTGTCTACGAAGCGGTGTGGGGCGTCGCGCTGGACCCGCGCAACTTCCACCGCAAGGTCACGGGCACGCCCGGCTTCCTCGTCCCCACCGGCGGCACCACCACCCGCCAAGGCGGCCGCCCCGCACAGCTGTTCCGCGCGGGCGGGGCCACTCTGCTCAACCCGCCGATGCTGCGACCCGAGGTGTGAGCGCCGGGCACCTGGCGATACCCGAAAAACCGGACATAGCGCGCTATCTTGCTACGGGTGATCCAGGCCTTCGGACTGACCAGCACCCCCCGCAAGGACCTCCCGCCCGCCGTCGACGACCTCACCTTCGAGGCACCCGCGGGTCGCGTCACCGCACTGCTCGGCGCGCCGGGCGCGGGCAAGACCACGGCCCTGAGACTCATGCTCCAGCTGCAACAGGGCCGTGGCATCACCCACTTCAGGGGGCGCCCCCTGCACCGCATCGCCCACCCGTCGCGCGAGGTGGGAGTGGTCCTCGGGGACATCCCGGGCCACCCCGGCCGTACGGTGCGCGGACACCTGCGCATGCTCTGTGCCGCGGCCGGAGTCCCGGCCCGCCGGGCCGACGAAGTCCTCGAAGTGGTCGGCCTCGTCAGCCTGCGAGACGAACGCCTCGGCACGCTCTCGCGCGGCATGGACCGTCGGCTCGGCCTCGCCTGCGCCCTGCTCGCCGACCCCCACACCCTGGTGCTCGACGGCCCCACCGAAGGCCTGCCCGCCCGTGAAGGCCGATGGCTGCACGGCATGCTGCGCGCCCATGCCTCGCAGGGCGGCACCGTGCTGCTGACCACCGCCGACCCCAAGGAAGCGGCACGCACCGCCGACCGTGTCGTCACCCTCGAGCAGGGCCGACTGGTCGCCGATCAGGACGCCACCGTGTTCGCCCGCACCCGCCTGCGCCCCCGCGTCGCCGTTCGCACCCCGCACGCGCCCCGCCTTGCCGCCCTGCTGACCCGGGAGGCCCGCGCCGCACAGCGCTCCGTCGAGGTCGTCCAGGAGGGCGGCAACCGGCTCTCGGTGTACGGCAGCAGCTGCGCCGAGGTCGGGGAGACCGCGTTCCGCCACAGTGTCCTCGTCCACCGGCTCGCCGACGAAGTGGGCGACGAGGGACCGGGCGCCGGCGCCGACGGCCTCACGCGGAACGACGGTGTCGGCCCGTCGGGAGCCTGCGCCACCCCACCTCACTCCGCATCCGTCCCACAGCCCGCATCCGTCCCACAGCCCGAGCCCGGCCCGGAGCCCGAGCCCGTCCCGCAGCCTCGGCCCCTCCCGGAGCCCGAGCCCTGCCCGCAGCGCGAACTGGGGCCCGACCGGGAACCCGCCTCCCCTCCCGAGCTCCCCGCCCCCGACGCCCAGCCGGCCCCGCCGAGCCACGATGCGGCTGGTGGCGAGACGGGAGAGGGTGAGTCCGTTGCCGCGACGGACGCTCCTCCCCGCCCCTCACCCCTCCCCACCCGCCCTCCCGCCCTCCCGCCCCCCATCTCCGTCCGCCCCGCCCCCAGCCCCCTCCGCCCCCTGCGCTACGAACTGCGGCGTGCCACCGGCATCGGCACCGGGTTCCTCACCGGCGCGGCCGTGCTCGTGGCCTCCGCGGTCACCGCGGTGGTGGCGGCGAGCGTCGGGCACACTCCGCAGGCGCGGCTGCTGGCCGCGTGGCCGGCCGAGTTGCCGCTGCCGCCCGCCGCGCTCGGGGCGGGGCTGCTCGGCGCGCTGGCCTTCGGTGACGAGTTCCGGCACCCCGCGCTGGCGGCGGATCGTGGCACCGTGCCCCGCCGGCTGGGACTGCTCACCGCGAAGCTCCTCGTGGCCGCGGTCACGGCGCTGCTGCTGGCGTTCCTCACGGTGGGGTGCGACGCGGAGGTGCTCTATCTCTTCTACGGTCGGGAGCTGGGGAGAGTTCCCGAGGAGTGGGCGGTGTTGAGCGCGGGGTGGGCGGGGCTGGTGGTGGGCTGTGCGTGGGCGGGGGTGCTCGCGGCGGGTGTGTTCCGGTCCACGACGGCGGGGCTGGCGGCGGTGGTCGGCGTGCCCGTGGTCGTCGTACCGCTGGTGCGTCGGGCGTGGGCGGGCGTCTCGGTGCGGAGCGCGGCCGGGTTGCCCGAGCGGCTGAGGGAGACGGTGCTGCCGCAGTGGCCCTTCGGAGGGGAACAGCATGTGACTGCTGTGACCCGTGTGATCGCTCAACCCGTCGGCTGGGCGCTGGCGTTGTCGTTGGCCGCCCTGCTCTGCGCATATCTGGTCACGACTCTGCGGAGCAGGGTCCGATGACGACCATCCGTGCGCTTTCCGTCACGGCGTGTGCACAACTCCCCGCAGAAAGCCCGTTTCTTTCCGATTAGGCGTCAATTGCGACGGGGTGAGCGATCACCCTTTCGTGTGCTTTTCACCAAAGACCTCAAGGGAGTTGGAGACGACGCCGACAAAGGATCCGTGAGTACCCTTGCGCACACCATGATGACCGCCGCCCGCTCCGCCGACTCCGGTCTGGCAGGCCCGGGCGAACTCGACCGCTACCCCTACGCGGAGGCCCCCGCCGCCGCCGACCGTGTCGGTGCTCCCGCCTGGGAGGGCGCGGATCCCGAGCTGGGCCGGGTGGGCCGGCGCTCCGCGGGCAGCCGCGGGCGCGGGCTGCACGGCCAACTCGTCCAGCAGCTCGGCCAGATGATCGTCTCGGGCGACCTGGGCGCCGACCGTCCGCTGGTCCCCGAGGAGATCGGGCAGCGCTTCGAGGTCTCCCGCACCGTCGTCCGCGAGTCGCTCCGTGTCCTCGAGGCCAAGGGCCTGGTGAGCGCCCGGCCCAACGTCGGCACGCGCGTGCGCCCCGTGAGCGACTGGAACCTCCTCGACCCGGACATCATCGAGTGGCGGGCGTTCGGTCCGCAGCGCGACGACCAGCGCAGGGAGCTGGGCGAGCTTCGCTGGACCATCGAGCCCCTGGCGGCCCGGCTCGCCGCCGGGCACGGGCGCGAGGACGTCCAGCAGCGGCTGGCCGACATGGTCGAGATCATGGGGCACGCGATGGCGCAGGGGGACGCGCTCACCCACGCGCGAGCCGACGCGGAGTTCCACTCGCTGCTGATCCAGGTCGCGGGCAACCGCATGCTGGAGCACCTCTCCGGCATCGTCTCGGCCGCGCTCCAGGTGTCCGGCGGCCCGGTCACCGGCTGTGACCGGCCCACCGAGGCGTCCCTGGCGCACCACGCGCGGATCGTCGACGCTCTCGCCGCGGGCGACGGCTCGGCCGCCGAAGCGGCGATGCGGCAGCTGCTCACCGTTCACCCCGAGGTGGAACGTGTGGTGCCGGCTCCCCGCGAGCACTGACCGCGCGCCGCGCGCGGTGCCGCCGGTGATGTCCTCCCCCCGTCCGTGCCGCCTTCGGGGCCGGTGCCCCGCCCCGTCGTCGGACCCCGCAGAGCCGCCCCGGGCCCTGCGGCGTCCGACGGTGGCGGTGCACGGTGGTGGCGCGGGTCACCGGCCATGGGTCTCCACTGCAGCACCGGTGACCGTATCTGTTCGCGTATGAACACTTTTGAGCGCTTTCGCGGTGTGACTCGGGCCACGCAGATTGGGCGTAACGCTCGTGGGAGCCCTGCGATGACCTAAGAGGTGACAGCCGCGGAGGGAATACGGACGCCGTTCAAGGCGCTGTGCATCTTCCCGGCCCCCGCCCGCGCCGTCGGCCCATCCCCAGGCCGGTGGTCGGCTCCTGTCCGCTGTGGACGGGGCCGGAAGCCGTTTTCCAACGTTCCGAGAGGTTGTTCGTGTCGGCCAGCACATCCCGTACGCTCCCGCCGGAGATCGCCGAGTCCGTCTCTGTCATGGCGCTCATTGAGCGGGGAAAGGCTGAGGGGCAGATCGCCGGCGACGATGTGCGTCGGGCCTTCGAAGCTGACCAGATTCCGGCCACTCAGTGGAAGAACGTACTGCGCAGCCTCAACCAGATCCTCGAGGAAGAGGGTGTGACGCTGATGGTCAGTGCCGCGGAGCCCAAGCGCACCCGAAAGAGCGTCGCAGCGAAGAGTCCGGCCAAGCGCACCGCCACCAAGGCGGTCGCCGCCAAGACGGTGACCACGAGGAAGGCCACCGCCGCTCCGGCCGCGCCCAGCGCGCCCGCCGCAGCCGATCCCGCCGCCGAGGAGGCCGCGCCCGCCAAGAAGGCAGCGGCCAAGAAGACCACCGCCAAGAAGGCGGCGGCGAAGAAGACGGTCGCCAAGAAGGCAGCGGCCAAGAAGACCACCGCCAAGAAGGACGACGCCGAGCTGATCGAGGACGAGGTCCTCGAGGAGACCAAGGCCGGCGACGAGCCGGAAGGCACCGAGAACGCGGGCTTCGTCCTGTCCGACGAGGACGAGGACGACGCGCCCGCCCAGCAGGTGGCCGCGGCCGGTGCCACCGCGGACCCGGTCAAGGACTACCTCAAGCAGATCGGCAAGGTCCCCCTGCTCAACGCCGAGCAGGAGGTCGAGCTCGCCAAGCGCATCGAGGCGGGCCTGTTCGCCGAGGACAAGCTGTCCAACGCCGACAAGCTGGCCCCGAAGCTCAAGCGCGAGCTGGAGATCATCGCCGAGGACGGCCGCCGCGCCAAGAACCACCTGCTGGAGGCCAACCTCCGTCTGGTGGTCTCCCTGGCCAAGCGCTACACCGGCCGCGGCATGCTGTTCCTGGACCTCATCCAGGAGGGCAATCTCGGTCTCATCCGCGCGGTCGAGAAGTTCGACTACACCAAGGGCTACAAGTTCTCCACGTACGCCACCTGGTGGATCCGGCAGGCGATCACTCGCGCCATGGCCGACCAGGCCCGCACCATCCGTATCCCGGTGCACATGGTCGAGGTCATCAACAAGCTGGCGCGCGTGCAGCGTCAGATGCTCCAGGACCTGGGCCGCGAGCCCACCCCGGAGGAGCTGGCCAAGGAGCTCGACATGACCCCGGAGAAGGTCATCGAGGTCCAGAAGTACGGGCGCGAGCCCATCTCGCTGCACACCCCGCTGGGCGAGGACGGCGACAGCGAGTTCGGCGACCTCATCGAGGACTCCGAGGCCGTCGTTCCGGCCGACGCGGTCAGCTTCACGCTCCTCCAGGAGCAGCTGCACTCGGTCCTGGACACGCTCTCCGAGCGCGAGGCGGGCGTCGTCTCCATGCGCTTCGGCCTCACCGACGGTCAGCCGAAGACCCTCGACGAGATCGGCAAGGTGTACGGCGTGACGCGTGAGCGCATCCGCCAGATCGAGTCCAAGACCATGTCGAAGCTGCGCCACCCCTCGCGGTCCCAGGTGCTGCGCGACTACCTCGACTAGGACCACTTCGGCCCGGACGGGTCGAACGCGTACGACGCCGAAGGCCCGGTTCCCGATACGGGAGCCGGGCCTTCGGCGTGGACAGCGCAGGTGCGCCGCGTCCGCCGGTGGATCACTCTGGGTGTCTGATCGTCGTCTCAGGGTGAGGAGTATCCCATGCGTCGTGCTCTCGTCCGGGCGCTGGCCCGGCCGCTGGCCCTGGTGGCCGCCGCCCTGGCGATACCGCTGGTGACGGCCGCCCCCGCGGCTCCGACGGCCCCGGCGGCCTCCGACGGCATCGTGGTGGGCGGCTTCCCCGTCGATGTCTCCGACAGCCCCTGGACGGTGGCGCTGTCCAGCCGTGACCAGTTCGGCCGTATGCGCTCGGGACAGTTCTGCGGGGGCGCGGTGATCGCACCCACCTTCGTACTCACCGCGGCTCACTGCATGGCCGAGGAGGTTCTCGGGGCGCCACCGGACCGCGCACGCGACCTCAAAGTGATCGTGGGACGCACCGACCTCTACTCCTCCGAAGGCCGGGAGATCGCCGTGCGGGGGGTCTGGGTGAATCCCGACTACGACAGTCGCAGCAACGCCGGGGACTTCGCCGTGCTCACCCTGGCCGAGCCGGTGCCGCAGGCGTCGGTGATCCGGATGGCCCCGGCGGGTGATCCGGCGTACGCCCCCGGGAACGACGCCACCGTCTACGGCTGGGGGGACGCCACGGGGACGGGGGGCTACGCGCACAGCCTGCGGGCGGCGCGGATGCACGTACTGCCCGACGCTCTGTGCCGGACCGCGTATCCGGGCGGGCTCAGCGGCGGCTACAGCGCCGCGACCATGGTGTGCGCAGGGGAGCGGCTGGGCGGCCCGGACGCCTGCCAGGGGGACAGCGGTGGCCCCCTCGTGGCGCAGGGCCGACTGATCGGCCTGGTGTCGTGGGGGAGCGGGTGTGGGCGGGCGGGGAGCCCCGGCGTCTACACGAGGGTCTCCGACGCCGTACGGGCGCTGGTCCGGCCGCAGGCGGCCACTGAGGGCCCCGTGGGCGCGCCCGGCGGGGGCTGAGGGCGTCTTTCGACCACGAGTGCGGGCGGCAACCCCTGGGCAGGGTGGCCGCCCGCGTGCCGGCCTGTGCCGGTCTGGCTCGTCGTGGTGCGAAGGGACCGAAGGGTCAGCGCTCTGCGTCCGAGGCGGATGCCGGGGCGGACGTGAGCCGCTCCGTCTCGTCCTGTATCTCAGCGGCGATCTTCTTGAGTTCCGGCTCGAACTTGCGACCGTGGTGGGCGCAGAAGAGCAGTTCTCCGCCGCTGAGCAGGACGACGCGCAGGTATGCCTGGGCGCCGCAGCGGTCGCAGCGATCAGCGGCCGTCAGCGGGCTCGCGGGGGTCAGAACAGTAGTCACGTCGCCTCTTCTCTAGCTCGACGAGCTGTCGTACCAGGGTCAACATCCAACCAGCCCGAAAACGTTCCCGCTCGTGGCTTCTCCTCGAAAAAATCTTCCGAGGTGGCTGGCTGCTGCCGGTTTGGCGGCGAATGTGCCGTATTGCGTCTCTTGTGCCTACGGTTTCGCTCTGTCGATCATGGCTCGGTCCTCCCGGCCGGGTTGCCGGTTTGTTCATGAGGACGTGCCCGGAGCCTAAATGGTTCATGCCTCGAAGGGAACGTGATATGTACTTCACTCCATCGAGGGATCGAACATCCATACGACTCTGGACTAGGGTGACTTCAGACGAGGGTGGCGTTACAACGGCTCTACCAGGCCTCGGTACCCTCTGAGCGGCAACCGACGCCGCGCCCTTACCCAGAAGGGCCCCACCTGAAATTCAGCGAGGAGCGAACCGCGTGACCGCCGAGACGTCCGTGCCGTCCACAGCTCTGCTGGCAGGAGCAGACCGGGACGGTTCCAACTACACCGCGCGGCACCTGCTCGTCCTCGAGGGGCTCGAGGCCGTACGCAAGCGCCCGGGTATGTACATCGGCTCCACCGACAGCCGTGGTCTGATGCACTGCCTGTGGGAGATCATCGACAACTCCGTCGACGAGGCCCTCGGCGGCTACTGCGACCACATCGAGGTGATCCTCCACGACGACGCCTCGGTGGAGGTCCGCGACAACGGCCGCGGAATCCCGGTCGACGTGGAGCCCAAGACCGGTCTCTCGGGCGTCGAGGTCGTCATGACCAAGCTGCACGCCGGCGGCAAGTTCGGCGGCGGCTCCTACGCCGCCTCCGGTGGTCTGCACGGCGTGGGCGCCTCCGTGGTGAACGCCCTGTCGGCCCGCCTGGACGTCGAGGTCGACCGCGGCGGGCACACGCACGCGATCAGCTTCCGGCGCGGCGTCCCCGGCGCCTTCACGGGAGCCGGCCCGGACGCCGGGTTCGACGCGAAGAGCGGGCTGCGCAAGGCCAAGAAGATCCCCAAGGCGCGCAGCGGCACGCGCGTGCGCTACTGGGCCGACCGCCAGATCTTCCTCAAGGACGCCCGGCTCTCCCTGGAGAACCTGCACCAGCGCGCCCGCCAGACGGCGTTCCTGGTGCCCGGCCTGACCATCGTCGTCCGCGACGAGTTCGGCCTCGGCGAGGGGGGCAGCAAGGGCGAGGAGTCCTTCCGCTTCGACGGCGGCATCAGCGAGTTCTGCGAGTACCTGGCCACCGACAAGCCGGTCTGCGACGTCCTGCGCTTCCAGGGCCAGGGCACCTTCAAGGAGACCGTCCCGGTCCTGGACGACCGCGGCCACATGACCCCCACCGAGGTGGTGCGCGAGCTCGGCGTCGACGTCGCCCTGCGCTGGGGCACCGGCTACGACACGGCCGTCAGGTCCTTCGTCAACATCATCGCCACGCCCAAGGGCGGCACTCACGTCGCCGGCTTCGAGCAGGCGGTCGCCAAGACGATGAACGAGGTGCTGCGCGCCAAGAAGCTGCTGCGCGTCGCCGAGGACGACATCGTCAAGGACGACGCCCTGGAGGGCCTGACCGCCGTCGTCACCGTGCGTCTCGCCGAGCCGCAGTTCGAGGGCCAGACCAAGGAGGTCCTCGGCACCTCGGCGGCCCGCCGCATCGTGAACAACGTGGTCTCCAAGGAGCTCAAGGCGTTCCTGACGTCCACCAAGCGGGACGCGGCCGCCCAGGCGCGGGTCGTCATGGAGAAGGCCGTCGCCGCCGCGCGCACGCGGATCGCGGCCCGCCAGCACAAGGACGCGCAGCGCCGCAAGACGGCCCTGGAGTCCTCGTCGCTGCCCGCCAAGCTCGCCGACTGCCGCAGCGACGACGTCGACCGCAGCGAGCTGTTCATCGTCGAGGGCGACTCCGCGCTCGGTACGGCGAAGCTCGCCCGGAACTCCGAGTTCCAGGCGCTGCTGCCGATCCGCGGCAAGATCCTCAACGTGCAGAAGTCGTCCGTGACCGACATGCTCAAGAACGCCGAGTGCGGCGCGATCATCCAGGTCATAGGGGCGGGCTCCGGGCGCACCTTCGACATCGACGCCGCCCGCTACGGCAAGATCATCATGATGACCGACGCCGATGTGGACGGCTCCCACATCCGTTGTCTGCTGCTGACCCTCTTCCAGCGCTACATGCGGCCCATGGTCGAGGCCGGCCGCGTCTTCGCCGCGGTGCCCCCGCTGCACCGCATCGAGATCGTCCAGCCGAAGAAGGGCCAGGACAAGTACGTCTACACGTACTCGGACCGCGAACTGCGCGACAAGCTGATGGAGCTGCAGAGCAAGGGCATCCGCTACAAGGACACCATCCAGCGCTACAAGGGCCTGGGTGAGATGGACGCCGACCAGCTGGCCGAGACCACCATGGACCCGCGTCACCGCACCCTGCGCCGCATCAACCTCTCCGACCTGGAAGCCGCCGAGCAGGTCTTCGACCTGCTCATGGGCAACGACGTCGCCCCGCGCAAGGAGTTCATCTCCAGCTCGGCCGCCACGCTGGACCGGTCCCGCATCGACGCCTGACCCCACCCCTCCGGCTCCCGCGGCGACACCCGCGGGAGCCCGCCTCACGGCCGCCGAGGGGGGAGAAGGTTCCCTTTCGTCACCTGATGGGGTGAAGCGTCGAGGGAAGAAGAAACGTGGATCTTCCCGTTCTGTCCATCCTTGGGCATGCACTTCAGTAATGGTCGTCTTCGTACGGACGGGGACGGTCGCGAGACATCGGGCGGACAGGGCCCGGGGCGGTCCCCCGCCACCGAAGGGGCGCCGGGGGAGGTGCGCTACGACGACCCCTGGTACGACGCGCTGGCCGCGGGCTGGGGCGAGCCGGGCCTCGCGGACGCTCCCGGCGTGGCCGCCGAGGCCGAGCGCCGGGACCTGCCCGAGGGTGCCCCGGAGGCCGCCGACATCTATCTGCGGGTGCAGCGCGGCGCTGCCTTCCAGGAGGTCCGTGACCGCTACCGCGGATTCGTGGTGCCGGCGTCCGCGGGGTTCTTCCTGTGGTACCTCGCCTATGTCGTCGCCGCGACGACCGCGCCCGGCCTGATGGCCCACCGCGTCATCGGCGCGGTGAACGTGGGCCTGCTCGCCGGGCTCGGCCAGTTCCTGACCACCTTCGTGCTCACCTGGGCCTACGCCCGGCACGCGCGGCTGCGCCGGGACCGCGCGGCGCTCGAACTGCGTTGGGAGACCCAGGAACTGACCCGCGCGGCGAGGGGCGGTGTGTCATGACCGGTCATCACCAGACGCTGGCGCTGGTGCTGTTCAGCGCCTTCATCGCGGTGACACTGGCGATCACCACCTGGGTGAGCCGCCGACGCCAGGGCTCGCCGGAGGAGTTCTACGCCGGCGGGCGGCTGTTCTCCCCCCTGGAGAATGGTGTTGCCATCGCGGGCGACTACATGTCCGCCGCCTCCTTCCTCGGCATCTCCGGTCTCATCGCCCTCTTCGGCTACGACGGGCTGCTGTACTCGGTCGGCTTCCTCGTGGCCTGGCTGGTGGTGCTGTTCCTGGTCGCCGAACTGGTGCGCAACTGCGGGCGGTTCACACTGGCCGACGTTGTCGCGGCCCGGATGAGGGAGCGACCGGTGCGGATCGCGGCGGGCACCTCGTCGGTCGTGGTGTCGGTCCTGTACCTGGTCGCCCAGATGGTCGGCGCGGGCAGCCTGGTGGCGCTGCTGCTGGGGCGCAGCGGCGCGGCGGCGCAGTGCTGGACCGTGGTGGGCGTCGGTGCCCTCATGGTGGTCTACGTGTCGCTGGGCGGGATGCGGGCCACCACGTGGATCCAGATCGTCAAGGCGGTCCTGCTGCTCGCCGGCACCGTCGCGCTCACCGTGCTCGTCCTGGCACGCTTCCACGGCGACTTCGACCGCCTGCTTCTCACGGCCGCCGAACGCAGCGGCCACGGGGACGCCTTCCTGGCTCCGGGCCTGAAGTACGGCGGGGGCTGGACCGCCCGCCTCGACTTCATCAGCCTGGGTCTGGCCCTGGTCCTGGGCACCGCAGGCCTGCCGCACATCCTGTCCCGCTTCTACACCGTGCCGACCGCCCGCGCCGCACGCCGCTCGGTGGTGTGGTCGATCGGGCTGATCGGCGGCTTCTACCTGATGACGATCGTGCTCGGCTTCGGCGCGGCCGCCCTGGTCGGCCCGGACGCCGTGCGCGCCTCCAACGCGGCCGGGAACACGGCCGTCCCGCTGCTGGCCCTGGACCTTGGCGGCGGCGCCGACTCCACCGGTGGGACGGTTCTGTTCGCGATCGTGGCCGCCGTCGCCTTCGCCACCATCCTGGCCGTCGTCGCCGGGATCACCCTGGCCTCCTCCGCGTCCGTGGCACACGACCTGTACGCCTCCCTGCGGCGCCGCGACAGGGCCCCGCGCAGCGAGGTCGCCGTGGCCCGGGTCGCCGCCGTCGGTATCGGCGCGGTCGCGATCGCACTCGGCCTGCTGGCCCGCGACCTCAACGTCGCCTTCCTGGTGGGCCTCGCCTTCGCCGTCGCCGCGTCGGCGAACCTGCCCGTCCTGCTCTACTCGCTCTTCTGGCGCGGCTTCACCACCCGGGGCGCCGTCTGGGCGGTGTACGGCGGGCTCGTCCCGGCCGTGGTTCTGGTCGCGCTGTCCCCGGTCGTGTCGGGCAGTCCGGAGTCATTCCTGCCCCACCTGGACTTCCAGGTGTTCCCGCTGCGCAACCCCGGACTGGTCTCCGTCCCGCTGGGCTTCCTCGCGGGCTGGCTGGGCACGGTCACCTCGGCCGAGCCGGCCGACGAGGCCAGACACGCGGAGACCGAGGTGCGGTCGCTGACGGGGGCGGGAGCCGTGTAGCCGACGGCGGCCCGCCGGGCCGTACGGCCCCGGGCACGCGCGCAGAGGTACGCCTCGGTGAGCGCGCGGACGTGTGTCACCCAGGTACGCGCGCGGGCCGTGCGGCGTCCGCCCGTGACTTCCGGCCGGACCGTCGAGACGGCAGCGGGCCGCCTGCGTACTCAAGGGCAGGCGCGGCCCCTTCCTCCCGCCCCGGCCGTGCCTCAGGCGCGGGTCGCCCACACGTAACGGTGTTCCGGGCGGCCCGCGTCGCCGTACTTGAGGGTCAGCCGGGCGCGGCCCGTGCGCTCCAGGAGCTTCAGATAGCGCTGGGCGGTCTGCCGGCTCACCCCCGTGCGCTCCGCGACGTCCTGCGCGGACAACGGTCCCTCGGCGCTCACCAGCGCCTGCCGCACCAGCTCGGCGGTGGTGGGGGAGTGCCCCTTGGGCAGCACGGGGTCCGACGGCGCGGACAGGGCGCCGAAGATGCGGTCCACGTCGGCCTGCTCGGCCTCGCCGCCGACGTCGAGGGTGCGCCGCAGGTCGGCGTACGCCTCCAGCTTGGCCCGCAGGCCGCCGAACGAGAACGGCTTCACCAGATACTGCAGCGCGCCCTGCCGCATCGCCGCCTGGATCGTCGACACGTCCCGGGCCGCCGTCACCATGATCACGTCGGTCTGGTGGCCGCGCCGCCGCATCTCCCCGACGACGTCGAGACCGGTCCCGTCGGGCAGGTAGTGGTCGAGCAGGACGAGGTCGAGGCGGGGCGACAGCTCCAGTCGGTGCAGCGCGTCCGCCGCGCAGTGCGCCTCACCGGCGACATGGAAGCCCGGCACCTTCTCCACGTACGCGGCGTTGACCCGCGCGACCCGGACGTCGTCGTCCACGACCAGGACCTCGATCATCACGACTCCTCCTCGTCGGTGGAGCGCGCGGGCGCGCTCAGGGCCGGCTCCGCGTCCGGTCCGGTCAGGGCCTCGGGCAGGACGACGGTGAACTCCGCGCCGCCGCCCGTCGCCTCGCCGACCACCGCGCAGCCGCCCTGCCGCTCGGCGAGCCGGCGCACCAGTGACAGCCCGATGCCGCGCTTGCCGTGTGCGGGCGGCTGCTTGGTGGACCAGCCCTCGGTGAAGATCGACTCGCGCTGGTCGGCGGGGATGCCGGGGCCGGTGTCCCGCACCCGCAGCACGGCCGTGCGCCCGTCGGTGCGCAGCTCGACCTCCACGCGCGCGTGGCGGGTGCCGGCCACGGCGTCCAGGGCGTTGTCGACGAGGTTGCCGACGACCGTGACCACCGCGTGCGGATCGGCCAGACGGTCCGGGAGCCGGCTGTCGTCCGTGACCCGCAGGGCGACGCCGCGCTCCGCGGCGACGGTCGCCTTGCCGACCAGCAGCGCGGCCACCAGCGGGTCGCGGACCCGTTCGGTGACCTGCTCGGCCGTGGCCCGGTGGTCGCCGACCACCTCGCCCACGAAGTCCACCGCGTCGTCGTACATCTCGAGCTCCAGCAGCCCGAGCAGCGTGTGCATCCGGTTGGCGTGCTCGTGGTCCTGGGCGCGGAGGGCGTCGATGAGCCCGCGCGTCGAGTCCAGCTCCCGGCCGAGCTGTTCCAGCTCGGTGCGGTCGCGCAGGGTGGCGACGGCGCCGCCGTCGTCGGTCGGCATGCGGTTGGCGACCAGGACGCGCTGCCCGCGCACGGTGACCAGGTCGGTGCCCGTCACCCGGCCGGCCAGCACATCGGCGGTCCGGCCCGTGCCCAGCGCCTCGTCGGGGGAGCGGCCCACGGCCTCCTCCCCGACGCCGAGCAGACGCCGAGCCTCGTCGTTGAGCAGCCGCACCCGGCCGGTCCGGTCGAGCGCCACGACGCCCTCGCGGATCCCGTGCAGCATCGCCTCCCGCTCCGCGAGCAGCGCCGAGATGTCCGAGAACGCCAGGTCCCGGGTCTGCCGCTGGACCCGCCGGGAGATCAGCCAGGCGGCCAGCGCGCCTACGGCCAGGGCGCCGCCCGCGTACGCCAGCAGGCCGGGGACGGCGTGCACCAGCCGGTCGTGGACGCTGTCGTACGCGATGCCGACGGACACCGCCCCCACGATCCGGCCGTCACCGTCCCGCAGCGGCACCTTGCCGCGCGCCGAGCGGCCCAGGGTGCCGGTGTCTATCTGCATGACCTCGTGGCCGGCCAGGGCCTGGCGCGGGTCCGTGGAGACGTGGCCGCCGATCTGCCGGGGATCGGTGTGCGACCAGCGGGTGCCGTTGAGGTCCATCACCACCACGTACTCGGCGCCGCTCGCCCCGCGGATGCGTTCCGCCTGCCGCTGCACCGGGCCGTCGGCCGTCGGCGGGGTGTCGCGCAGGTCCTCGGCGAGGCCCGGGATCGTCGCGGTGGTCTGGGCGATGGCCAGCGCCCGGCGCATCGCCTCGTCGTCCAGCTGGTTGCCCAGCGGGGCCAGGAACAGGCCGGTGACCAGGACGACGACCCCGGCGGCGATCGCCACCTGCATCAGCAGCACCTGGGAGAACGCCCGCCGCGGCAGGCCCAGCCGCAAGCGGCGTGCGGGGGTAGTGGAGCGCATGCCATGACGGTACGGGCAGGGGGCTGCCGGGCCGTAGAGCTGTGGCACGGATCTCTTGCGGCACGGTACGTACCTCTTGACCGGGTGGATCGTCGCGTTGACCGCTCGGGGGCGGGGCGACCGCCTGTGGCTGTGCCTCCATCGTGGATGCCGCGATCGTGATTACGACGATGGTGAATACCGCGATCGTGAGCGCGTCAGCTCGCCAGGGCTGTCGCCGGTGTCAGCTCGCGCACCTCGACGACCTCCACACGGGCGGGCGAGCCCAGGACCGACGCCCCGCAGCTCTCCGGGCGGGGCGGCAGCGACGCGCCGTGGGCCACCAGGACCCGCCACCGGCGTCCGTCCAGGTGAGCGACGGTCACCTCCCAGCGAGGCGCCTCACCGACCGTGCGGACGACGCTGAGCGCCTCGGCCGCGTACTCGCCGACCGCCGTGCGCACGGCCAGCTCGGCCGCCTGTCCGGGCCGCTCCCACGCCGAGCCGCCGCGGCACGCGTCGACGACGATCCGGCCCTCGCGCGCGCCCCGCAGCGCCTCCACGACGGTGCGCGCCTCGGCGCGGCCGTACGCATACCCGTACGGCAGGACGAGCACGGTCGGGGAGAAGCGATGACCACCCAGATGGGTGACCTCCCAGACGCCCTCCTCGCCCGAGTCGGCCAGCTCCGCCGCGAGCGGGCGGCCCAGGAGGGCGCAGCAGCGGTCCCGCTTGCCGTTGGTGCACACCAGGGCGAGCGGGCCGCCGGTGTGCGCGCGGGCGCCGAGCGCGGCGTCGAAGGAGCGGTGGTCGCCCCGTTCCAGGGCGCGGAAGTCCAGGTCCAGCAACCGGCGCGGGTCAGCGGTCGTGGCGGTGCGCAGCCAGACCCGGCCCGGCACGGTGTGCGCCGCGAACACCCGGCGTACGGATGGGGCACCGACGTCCGCGTGACGGCCGGGCCGTCGGATCAGCGCGATCCGCACCCCGGTGCCCTTGACGGCCCTCTTCAGGGCGCGGCCGACCGCCGGGTCGAGATGGCTGGACACCAGCGCCTCGGCACCCCAGGGGCCGGGCTGCTCCAGCAGGATCCAGGTCCTCGCCGTGGCCGCGGTTCCGGAGACGGGCTCGTCGAGGTCCCGCGAGACGGTCGCGCACGTACTCACACAGGTGAGCCTAACCTGACTTGGCGCGTGGTGGCGCCCCGAGGGCGGTGTGTCCTCCTCCGCGCGGCCCGGCTCCCTCGGTGGTGCGACCCGTCCCCGGCGCACGGCGCGCCCGGCCCCGCAAAGGAACGGCCGTGCGCGGACTACTCCGGCGACGGCAGCGGCCGCGGTGGCCGCGGACCGACGTAGTGCCCGCTCGGTCGCATCCGCAGGGGCCGCTCCCCGTACTCCTCCAGAGCGTGGGCGATCCAGCCGGCCGTGCGGGCGACGGCGAAGATCGTCTCGCTCGCCGTCGACGGCATGCCCGACGACGCGGTCAGCACGGCGAGCGCCAGGTCCACGTTGGCGTGCAACGGGGCGTGGCGGGCGGTCGTGGCGACGACGTCCCGCGCCGCGGCGAGGGCGGGCTCGGCCCGCGGGATCTCCGCCAGGAGGGCGAACAGCCTACGCGCGCGTGGATCCTCACCCCGGTAGAGGTGGTGGCCCAGACCCGGGATGCGCCGTCCGGCCCGGAGCTCCTCCGCGATCACGGGGGCCGCGTCGCCCCGGTCGAGGACCTCCAGCAGCATCCGGTGCGCCAGGCCGCCGGCCGCCCCGTGCAGGGGGCCCTCGATGACGCCCAGTCCGGCGGAGACCGCCGCATAGGCGTGCGCCCTGGCCGACGCGGCCACCCGGACGGCGAGCGTCGAAGCGGCCAGGTCGTGGTCGACGAGCAGGCCGAGGGCCGTGTCCAGGACGCGCAGCGAAGCCTCGTCGGCGGGGCGGCCACTGAGCCGCCCCCACAGCCGCCGGGCCAGCGGGCCCCCGTCGTCCCGGGGAACGGAACCCTGCGGCGGCAGCGCTGCCACCAGGGTGGGGATGAGGGCCCGCGCGGTACCGAGCACCGCGCGCTCGGAGAGGTCGAAACGCAGCGGGTCTGCCGCCCCGGCGGCGATGGCGGCGACCCGCAGCCGGTCGATGGGGCCGGTGTGGCCGGGCAGTGCCTCGACGGCACGGCGGGCCACCGCCACGGCGGCCTCGGGAGCGGTGAAGGCGGCGCCCTGCCGCAGCCTGTCGGTCCACAGCCACTCCGCGACCTCCTCGTAGGAGTGACGGGTCGCCAGCTCGGTCGCGTCGACGCCCCGGTAGTAGTACCGGTCCTGGTCGATCAGGGTGACGCGGGTGCGCACGGACAGCTCGCCGCCGGAGCCCGCGGGCGCCGCACTCTCCCGCCGGTTGCGCCGGGCCAGCGCCGCCACCTCACCGGCGTCGAAGGTGGAGGCCCGGCCGCCGGGCACCCGGCGGCTGCTGAGCTGCCCGCGGCTGACGTACGCGTACACGGTCTCGGGCTTCACGCCGAGCAGTTCGGCGGCCTCCTTGGTGGTCAGCCGACGTTCGGGGTGGCCGGGGCCGGATTCCTGATCACGCATGGGGTCACGGTATCCACAGGACACCGGCGTGGACTCCCGCCCACGGGCCGCTCGCGCCCCTGGCCGTCGTCGGCCGCGCAAGCGCGGCTGACGACCGTTCCCTGTGCAAGCGCGGCCGACGACCGTCCACCGCGTGGTGCCTCCACGGCCGGCTCCTATCCTGGGTCGGCACGGAATTCAGCGGTCGTGCGCCCGGCCGTGGGCCGGCGTACGCGCAGGGGGAGAGAGGTCGCACGTTGGCGCAGCGCCACAGCCCGCAGCAGATCCCGGTCGTCGTGCTCGCCGGATTCCTCGGTTCCGGCAAGACGACCCTGCTCAACCATCTGCTCCACCGCAGCGGCGGAAGCCGGATCGGCGCCATCGTCAACGACTTCGGCGCGATCGAGATCGACGCCATGGCCGTCGCCGGCGCTCTCGGCGACTCCACCGTCTCCCTCGGCAACGGCTGTCTGTGCTGCGCAGTCGATGCCACCGAGCTGGACGTCTACCTGGAGCGGCTGGCCCGCCCCTCCTCCGGGATCGACATCATCGTCGTCGAGGCCAGCGGACTGGCCGAGCCGCAGGAACTCGTCCGCATGCTCCTGGCCAGCGAGCACCCCGGTGTCGTCTACGGCGGGCTGGTCGAGGTCGTCGACGCCGCCGAGTTCGACGCGACCCGTTCCCGGCACCCCGAGATCGACCGGCACCTCGCGCTCGCCGACCTGGTGGTCGTCAACAAACTCGACCGGGCGGCGGACGGCGAGCGGATCCTCGCCCTCGTGCGGTCCCTGGCCGACGGCGCGGCCGTCGTCCCCGCCACTTACGGCCGGATCGACCCCGAGTTCCTGTTCGACTGCCGGCCGGCCGAGGAGCGCGTCGGCCAGCTCTCCTTCGACGACCTGCACGAACACACCGAGGACAGCCACGCCGGGCATCTCCACACCGGGTACGACAGCCTGTCCTTCGTGTCCGGGCGGCCCCTCGACCCGCGCCGGCTGATGGGATTCCTCGACAGCCGGCCCGACGGGCTGTACCGGATCAAGGGCTACGTCGACTTCGGGCCGCACGACATCCGCAACCGGTACGCCGTGCACGCCGTCGGACGCTTCCTGCGCTTCTACCCCGAGCCGTGGCCGGGTGCCGAGGCGCCCTCCACCCAACTGGTCCTCATCGGCTCCGACATCCGCACCGACGCGCTCGCCGAGGAACTGCGGGCGTGCGAGGCCGACGCCCCGCACGCCGACGAGCACGCCATGTGGGGCATCCTGCGCTACGTACGCGACCCCGAGGACGAGCCCAGGGAACGGCCGGCCTGAAGAGCCGGGCGGAGGGGTCCCGCGCGCACCCCTCCCGCACCGCGACGCAGGGCCCGGCGCTCAGCCGCCGGGCCGTCCGCGTACCCCCGGTGTGCACCGGAACCTCACCCGGCGATGCCCCTGGCCGGACGCCGTGTGGCCCGCCCCTCCGGACGAGGCGCGGGCCACGGGCCACGGGATGTCGGCAACGGGTCCGGTCAGGAGACCGGCCCCGCCACCACGGACACCGTCTTCGGCAGCGACACGCCCGAGCCGTCACGGCGCGGGTCGATCTCCGGCAGCTCGGCCGGGGTGCCGTTCTTCTGCGCGGCGCGCGCCGGCGTCGCACCCGCCCAGGCGAGGGCCAGGCAGTCCTCGCCCTTCAGGAACCGCTGGCAGCGCACACCGCCGGTGGCCCGCCCCTTGCGCGGGTACTGGTCGAACGGGGTCAGCTTGGCCGTGGTCTGCACGGAGTCGTCCAGCGTGCCGCGCGAGCCGGCCACCGTGAACACCACCGCGTCGGCCGCCGGATCGACCGCCGTGAACGAGATGACCTTCGCGCCGTCGGCGAGCTTGATGCCCGCCATACCGCCCGCCGGGCGGCCCTGCGGACGCACCTGCGCCGCCTGGTAGCGCAGCAGTTGTGCGTCGTCCGTGATGAAGACCAGATCCTCCTCGCCGGTGCGCAGCTCCACCGCGCCGACGATCCGGTCGCCCTCCTTGAGGGTGATCACCTCCAGCGCGTCCTTGTTGGCCGGGTAGTCGGGCACCACCCGCTTCACCACGCCCTGCTCGGTGCCCAGCGCCAGACCCGGCGACGACTCGTCGAGCGTGGTCAGACAGACCACCGTCTCGTCGCCCTCCAGAGACATGAACTCCGCCAGGGGAGCGCCGCCCGACAGGTTCGGTGCCGCCGCGGTCTCCGGCAGCTGCGGCAGGTCGACGACGTCGACCCGCAGCAGCCGGCCCGACGAGGTGACCACGCCGACCTCGCCGCGCGCGGTCGCCGGCACCGCCGAGACGATCACGTCGTGCTTGGTCCGCCGGGCGCCCTCGTCCACCGTGAAGGGCTCGCCGGTCGCCGTACGCGCCAGCAGGCCCGTCGAGGAGAGCAGTACCCGGCACGGGTCGTCGGCGACCTGGAGCGGCACCGCGGCGGCCGTTGCGCCGGAGGACTCCAGCAGGACCGTGCGCCGCTCGGTGGCGAACTTCTTGGCCACCGAAGCCAGTTCCGCCGAGACCAGCTTGCGCAGCTCCGCGTCCGACTCCAGGATCCGGGTCAGCTCGGCGATCTCCTCGGTGAGTCTGTCCTTCTCCGCCTCCAGCTCGATGCGGTCGTACTTGGTCAGGCGGCGCAGCGGTGTGTCCAGGATGTACTGGGTCTGCACGTCCGACAGGGAGAAGCGCTCCATCAGGCGCTCCTTGGCCTGCGCGCTGTTCTCGCTGGAGCGGATCAGCCGGATCACCTCGTCGATGTCGACGAGGGCGGTCAGCAGGCCCTCCACCAGGTGCAGCCGGTCGCGGCGCTTGCCGCGGCGGAACTCGCTGCGGCGGCGCACCACGTCGAAGCGGTGGTCGAGGTAGACCTCCAGCAGCTCCTTCAGACCCAGCGTGAGCGGCTGGCCGTCCACCAGCGCCACGTTGTTGATGCCGAAGGACTCCTCCATGGGCGTCAGCTTGTAGAGCTGTTCCAGGACCGCCTCGGGGACGAAGCCGTTCTTGATCTCGATGACCAGACGCAGGCCGTGCTCGCGGTCGGTGAGGTCCTTGACGTCGGCGATGCCCTGGATCTTCTTGGACCCGACCAGGTCCTTGATCTTGGCGATGACCTTCTCGGGGCCGACGGCGAAGGGCAGTTCGGTGACCACCAGGCCCTTGCGGCGCGCGGTCACGTTGTCGATCGACACCGTGGCGCGGATCTTGAACGTGCCGCGGCCCGTCTCGTAGGCGTCACGGATGCCGGACAGGCCGACGATCCGGCCGCCGGTGGGCAGGTCGGGGCCGGGGATGTGCCGCATCAGCGCGTCGAGATCCGCGTTCGGGTAGCGGATCAGATGGCGGGCGGCGGCGATGACCTCGCCCAGGTTGTGCGGCGGCATGTTCGTCGCCATGCCGACGGCGATCCCGGACGAGCCGTTGACCAGCAGGTTCGGGAACGCGGCGGGCAGCGCCACCGGTTCCCGCTCCTGGCCGTCGTAGTTCGGCGCGAAGTCGACGGTGTCCTCGTCGATCGACTCCGTCATCAGACTGGTGGCGGCGGCCTGGCGACACTCGGTGTACCGCATGGCGGCCGGCGGGTCGTCGTTGCCCAGGGAACCGAAGTTGCCGTGGCCGTCGACGAGCGGCACCCGCATGGAGAAGGGCTGCGCCATCCGCACCAGCGCGTCGTAGATCGACGCGTCGCCGTGCGGGTGCAGCTTGCCCATGACCTCGCCGACCACGCGCGCGCACTTCACATAGCCGCGGTCGGGGCGCAGCCCCATCTCGTTCATCTGGTAGACGATGCGGCGGTGGACGGGCTTGAGCCCGTCCCGGGCGTCCGGCAGGGCGCGGGAGTAGATGACCGAGTACGCGTACTCAAGGAAGGAGCCCTGCATCTCGTCGACGACGTCGATGTCGAGGATCTTCTCCTCGTACGAGTCGTCGGGCGGCGGGGTCTTCGTGCTGCGGCGGGCCATCGCTGCCTGGCTCCTTGCTGAAGCGTGACGGGATCTGACGCGGACCATTGTGGACCGTGGCACTGACAGGACGGGCACGGACCCGATCGCGACCGCCCCGGTCCCGCACGCGGGATCACCTCCCCGCGGCTGCCTGAAGGCTACGCGATCCGCTTTCGGCGTACGTCCGGCGGGAACTTCGCCGACTGTCCGCACGGTTGCATACAGTGACAGGACCGGCAGGAAATCCGCGGTTCGACGACCGCGTCCGCGATCGAAGGGACGTACATGCCCATGGGTCACACGGCCACAGCCCAGGCAGGCTCCGGGGGCCTGACAGCGACCGAGCACCGCCTGGCCAACGGCCTGCGCGTGGTGCTCTCCGAGGACCACCTGACCCCGGTCGCCGCGGTGTGCCTCTGGTACGACGTCGGCTCGCGCCACGAAGTCAAGGGGCGTACCGGTCTGGCTCACCTCTTCGAGCACCTGATGTTCCAGGGCTCCGCCCAGGTGACGGGCAACGGACACTTCGAGCTGGTGCAGGGCGCCGGCGGCTCGCTCAACGGGACCACCAGCTTCGAGCGGACCAACTACTTCGAGACCATGCCGGCCCACCAGCTGGAGCTCGCCCTCTGGCTGGAGGCCGACCGCATGGGCTCCCTGCTGGCCGCCCTGGACGACGAGTCCATGGAGAACCAGCGCGACGTCGTCAAGAACGAGCGCCGCCAGCGCTACGACAACGTCCCCTACGGCACCGCCTTCGAGAAGCTGACCGCCCTGGTCTACCCCGACGGCCACCCCTACCACCACACGCCGATCGGTTCGATGGCCGACCTGGACGCGGCGACCCTGGAGGACGCGCGCGCCTTTTTCCGTACGTACTACGCGCCCAACAACGCCGTCCTGTCCGTCGTCGGCGACATCGACCCCGAGCAGACCCTCGCCTGGATCGAGAAGTACTTCGGTTCCATCCCCGCGCACGACGGCAAGCCCGCCCCGCGCGACGGCTCGCTGCCCGAGGTCATCGGCGAGCAGCTGCGCGAGGTCGTCGAGGAGGAGGTGCCCGCGCGCGCCCTGATGGCCGCCTACCGGCTGCCGCACGACGGCACGCGCGCGTGCGACGCGGCCGACCTCGCCCTGACCGTCCTCGGCGGCGGCGAGTCCTCCCGCCTGTACAACCGGCTGGTGCGCCGCGACCGCAGCGCCGTCGCGGCCGGCTTCGGCCTGCTCCGCCTGGCCGGCGCGCCCTCGCTGGGCTGGCTGGACGTGAAGACCTCCGGCGACGTCGAGGTCCCGGTGATCGAGGCCGCCGTCGACGAGGAGCTGGCCCGGTTCGCCGAGGAGGGCCCCACCGCCGAGGAGATGGAGCGCGCCCAGGCCCAGCTGGAGCGCGAATGGCTGGACCGGCTCGGCACGGTCGCCGGCCGCGCCGACGAACTGTGCCGGTACGCGGTGCTGTTCGGCGACCCGCAGCTCGCCCTGACCGCTGTCCGGCGCGTGCTGGAGATCACCCCGCAGGAGGTGCGGGAGGTCGCCCAGGCCCGCCTGCGCCCCGACAACCGCGCGGTACTCGTCTACGAGCCGCTCGCCCCGCAGCACGTCGAGACCGCCGAGGACGTCGCGGGCACCGAAGACCCGGAGTCCGCGGCCACCGTGGAAGCCGACGAGACCCAGGAGAGCGCCAAGTGACCGAGCTCGCCACGATGGACTTCCACCCCCGGCCCCAGGCCGGCGAGGCCAGGCCGTGGGCGTTCCCGGCCCCGGAGCGCACCGCGCTCGGCAACGGCCTGACCGTCCTGCACTGCCACCGCCCCGGCCAGCAGCTCGTCGCCGTCGAGGTCCTCCTCGACGCGCCGCTGGACGCCGAGCCGGCCGGCCTCGACGGCGTCGCCACGATCATGGCGCGGGCCTTCTCCGAGGGCACCGACAAGTACTCCGCCGAGGAGTTCGCCGCCGAACTGGAACGCTGCGGGGCGACCCTCGACGCGCACGCCGACCACCCGGGCGTCCGCCTCAGCCTGGAAGTGCCGGTCTCCCGGCTGCACAAGGCGCTCGGGCTGCTCTCCGACGCCCTCAGGGCGCCCGCCTTCGCCGACAGCGAGGTCGAGCGCCTGGTGCGCAACCGCCTCGACGAGATCCCGCACGAGCTGGCCAACCCCTCCCGGCGGGCCGCCAAGGAGCTGTCCAGGGAGCTGTTCCCGGCGACCGCGCGCATGTCCCGGCCCCGGCAGGGCACCGCCGAGACCGTCGAGGCGATCGACTCGTCCGCGGTCCGCGCCTTCTACGAGCGGCACGTCCGGCCCGCCACGGCCACGGCCGTCGTGGTCGGCGACCTCACCGGGGTCGACCTCGCCGGGCTCCTCGGTGACACCCTGGGCACCTGGACCGGCTCGGCCGGCGAGCCCCGGCCGGTGCCACCGGTGACCGCGGACGACACCGGCCGCGTGATCATCGTGGACCGTCCCGGTGCCGTGCAGACCCAGTTGCTCATCGGCCGGGTCGGCCCCGACCGGCACGACCGGGTGTGGCCCGCCCAGGTGCTCGGCACGTACTGCCTGGGCGGCACCCTCACCTCGCGCCTGGACCGTGTGCTGCGCGAGGAGAAGGGCTACACGTACGGGGTGCGCTCCTTCGCCCAGGTGCTGCGCTCCGCGCCCGACGGTTCCGGTGCCGCCATGCTCGCCATCAGCGGCTCGGTCGACACCCCGAACACCGGACCGGCCCTCGCCGACCTGTGGACGGTGCTGCGCACCCTCGCAGCGGGCGGCCTCACCGACGCCGAGCGCGACGTGGCCGTGCAGAACCTCGTCGGGGTGGCCCCGCTGAAGTACGAGACCGCCGCCGCCGTCGCGGGCACGCTCGCCGACCAGGTCGAGCAGCACCTGCCCGACGACTACCAGGCGACGCTCTACCGGCAGCTCGCCGCCACCGGCACGGTCGAGGCCACCGCGGCGGCCGTGAGCGCCTTCCCGGTGGACCGGCTGGTGACCGTCCTCGTGGGCGACGCCGCGCAGATCAAGGAGCCGGTGGAGGCCCTGGGAATCGGCGCGGTGAAGGTCGTGCCCGCCGAGTAGCTCCCTGCCGAGCGGCGACACCGCCGTACGCGCGTGTGCGGGGGCCCTGGCGGCGGAGACGACACCAGGGCCCCACGCCGTCCTGACACCCGAGCTCCGGATATCCGAGGGGCGGATGCCCGGAGTTCGGATACCAGAGGTCCGGATGTCCGAATTGGGGGAGAGGTTGCCCGTCTGCCCTGTGGCATGCGCTACAAAAGTCCGCATCCGTTTGGGAATCGAAGGTCACCGCCTCTAGCGTCGTCCGGGCTGTTCGTCAGGCAGTGCGCCGCACCCGCGGCACCGGACAGTCATCGCCGAGTCCCCGTACGGCGCGAGCCAGGGGAGCCGGGGACCCAACGCAGTCGTCCCTGGGGTGCATCGGGCGCCCGCGCGTGTCGCGAGGGGCCCGTAGGAGACCTTCCTGCTCCGAACCCTCCCCCTGTGCCCGAAGGGCCTGGGGGTACCCCCACCGCTAACCCGGTAGGCGAGACGGAAGGAAAGGACCGCTCGACCATATGGCGTTCAACTGCGCCACCGGGAAGCACCGTCGCCCCAGCCGGATGCAGCGCACCACCGCCCGCGCGGCGGGCATCGCGGCGCTCACCACCACCGGCGTCATGGCCACCGTGACCACCCCCGCGCTCGCCGCGGAGACCTCCGCCGAGCAGACCGGGCTGACCCCCGTCCTCACGGTCAACGACGATGTCGCCGAGCAGATCGACGACCAGGCCACGGCCCAGTGGCAGGCCGCCGAGGCCGAGGTGGCCCGCCAGAAGGCGGCGGCCAAGGCCAAGGCCGAGCGGGAAGCCGCGGCGCGCGCCGCCCGTGAGGCCGAGCGCCGGCGCCTGAACGCCTTCGTGTCGCCGGTCAACGGCTCCTACGTCTCCACGGGTTACCGCTCCGGCGGCTCCCTGTGGTCCTCGGGCAGCCACACCGGCATCGACTTCCACGCCGCGAGCGGCACACCCGTCCACGCGGTCGGCCTCGGGACCGTCGTGGAGGCGGGCTGGGGCGGCGCCTACGGCTACCAGGTCGTGATCCGGATGAACGACGGCACGTACACCCAGTACGGCCACCTGTCGTCCATCGGCGTGGCGGTCGGCGAGCAGGTCGCCCCGGGCCGGCGGATCGGCCTGTCCGGCGCCACGGGCAACGTCACCGGACCGCACCTCCACTTCGAGGCCCGCACCACCCCCGAGTACGGCTCGGACATCGACCCCGTCGCCTATCTCCGCAAGCACGGCGTCGCTGTCTGACGACCACGACCGGCCGGACCGTCCGAGACGCACGACAGCACGGACCGTCCGAGACGCACGACAGGACGTACGGCCCCGGCTCATCGAGCCGGGGCTTTCGCCGTTTCACGGGGCCTGTTGTCCAAAAAATATCCCTGGATTCCGGGCTGCCATCGGATATTGCCGTCCATTGCATTAGAGTCGCTCACCACACGTCAATCGTCGACGTTTCACGGGGATTAATGCGGAGGTCGGTCATGCGCATTCCGGCGCACTCGGTGTGCACGGCCATCCGGGACGACATCGTCGCGGGTGTCCACGAGCGCGGCAGCCGGCTCACCGAGGAAGTCCTGGCCCGCCGCTACGGCGTCTCGCGCGTCCCCGTGCGCGAGGCACTGCGCACCCTGGAGGCGGAGGGGTTCGTCGTCACCCGGCGCCACGCGGGAGCGTGCGTGGCGGAACCGACCGAGCAGGAGGCCGCCGATCTGCTGGAGATGCGGATGCTCCTGGAGCCGTTCGGTGCCTCCCGGGCCGCCCAGCGGCGCACCGAGGCGCACCTGAAGGTCCTGCGCGGCCTCGTCCGGCTGGGCCAGGAGCGCGCCAGGCGCGGCAGCAGCGACGATCTGCGCTCCCTGGGCGGCTGGTTCCACGAGACGCTCGCCCAGGCCACCGGCAGCCACGCCCTGACCTCGACGCTCACCCAGCTGCGCCACAAGATCGCCTGGATGTACACGGTGGAGGCGCCGGCCAGTCCGGTGGACTCCTGGGCGGAGCACGGTGCGATCGTGGACGCGGTGGCGCGCGGCGACGGGGAGCGGGCGCGGGCGCTCACGGCGCTGCACACCGAGCGCACCCACCCGGCGCACCGGCTGCGCTTTCCGGGCGGTGACCGCGCGGACCGTGTGAGGACTTCGCAACATGCCGTAAACATCCCCGGCCTGCGGCATTAACACGAGCACCGTATACAAAGAAGAGATATTCGGTGGGCGGGTATTCCCGCTGCCTTTTCGGTGCGCCCCGTGAATTCACGGTCGCGCCCTTTTCGCGTGCCCGTGCGGCCAGGTCTTGAAGCATGCGCCCCGGATTTCATCCGACCGTACGGAAAACGGCGAAGCCGCGCCGCCGGACAGGGCGACGCGGCTTCGCGCGCTGCGACAGGTGTCGCGTGAGACGCCGGGAACGGTGCCCGGGCGGACTCAGACGGTCTCGGGAAGCTCCTCCAGCCCCTCGGAGACCAGCTTCGCCAGACGGTCGAGGGCCGCGTCCGCGCCCTCGGCGTCGGAGGTGAGGACGATCTCCTCGCCGCCCTGGGCGCCCAGGCCGAGCACGGCCAGCATGGAGGCCGCGTTGACGGGGGTGCCGTCGGCCTTGGCGATCGTCACGGGGACCCCTGCGGCCGTGGCGGCCTGGACGAAGATGGAAGCGGGGCGGGCGTGGAGGCCCTCGGCCCAGCCGACGTTGACGCGGCGCTCAGCCATGTGATGCTGCCCTTCAGTTTCTCAGGGTTGTCTAGACCAGTGTTCCACATCGTGACGCGTGCCCGGAGGGGTCCTGTGGCCCCCCCGGCGGTGACCGTCGGGCCGCGGCCTCGGCCCGACGAGCGTCCTCCACAGACTGCCTCGCGCCGTTGTCGTACGCGAGCCGTACTCTGGGCCCCATGCAGAGCGCGACGGACCGGCAGGAGTACCCCGCCCACTGGGAAGCCGACGTGGTGCTGCGCGACGGCGGTGCCGCGCGCATTCGCCCGATCACCGTCGACGACGCCGAGCGCCTGGTCAGCTTCTACGAGCAGGTCTCGGACGAGTCGAAGTACTACCGCTTCTTCGCGCCCTACCCGCGCCTGTCCGCCAAGGACGTCCACCGCTTCACGCACCACGACTTTGTGGACCGGGTGGGACTCGCGGCCACGATCGGCGGCGAGTTCATCGCCACCGTACGCTATGACCGCATCGGCGCCGACGGGACGCCCGCCTCCGCGCCCGCCGACGAGGCCGAGGTCGCCTTCCTCGTCCAGGACGCGCACCAGGGCCGCGGTGTCGCCTCCGCGCTCCTGGAGCACATCGCGGCCGTCGCCCGCGAGCGCGACATCCGACGCTTCGCCGCCGAGGTGCTCCCCGCCAACACCAAGATGATCAAGGTGTTCACGGACGCCGGGTACACCCAGAAGCGCAGCTTCGAGGACGGCGTCGTACGCCTGGAGTTCGACCTCGAACCGACCGAGCGCTCCCTCGCCGTGCAGCGCGCGCGGGAGCAGCGCGCCGAGGGCCGCTCCGTACGGCGCCTGCTGATGCCCGGCTCGGTCGCCGTCGTCGGCACCGGCCGCGCACCCGGCGGCGTCGGTCGCGGCATCCTCGACAACATCAAGGACGCGGGCTACACCGGGCGCCTGTACGCCGTGAACAAGGCTTTCCCCGCCGACCTGGCGGAACTCGACGGCGTACCCGCCCGCCGCTCCGTGCGCGAGATCGACGGCCCGGTCGACCTCGCGGTCGTCGCCGTCCCCGCCGAGCGCGTGCCCGACGTCGTCACCGAGTGCGGCGAGCACGGCGTCCAAGGCCTGGTCGTGGTCTCCGCCGGGTACGCCGAGAGCGGCCCCGAGGGCCGTGAGCGCCAGCGCGCCCTGGTCCGCCACGCGCGCGCGTACGGCATGCGCATCCTCGGCCCCAACTCCTTCGGCGTCATCAACACCTCGCCCGAGGTGCGGCTGAACGCCTCCCTCGCACCCGAGCTGCCCCGCCCCGGCCGCATCGGCCTGTTCGCCCAGTCCGGCGCCATCGGCATCGCCCTGCTGTCCCGGCTGCACCGGCGCGGCGGCGGCGTCACCGGCGTCACGGGTGTGTCGACCTTCGTCTCCTCCGGCAACCGCGCGGACGTCTCCGGCAACGACGTCCTGCAGTACTGGTACGACGACCCGGACACCGACGTCGCCCTGATGTACCTGGAGTCCATCGGCAACCCGCGCAAGTTCACCCGCCTCGCCCGGCGCACCGCCGCCGTCAAACCCCTCGTCGTCGTCCAGGGCGCCGCGCCCCAGGGCCACGCCGTGCGGGCCACGCGGCTGCCGCACGGCACCGTGTCCGCCCTGCTCGGGCAGGCCGGGGTGCTGCGCGTCGACACCATCACCGAACTCGTCGACACCGGCCTGCTGCTCGCCCGGCAGCCCCTGCCCGGCGGGCCGCGCGTGGCCATCCTCGGCAACTCCGAGTCCCTCGGCGTGCTCACCTACGACGCCTGCCTCTCCGCCGGGCTGCGACCGCAGCCCCCGCGGGACCTGACCACCCAGGCGTCGGCCGGAGACTTCCACGCGGCGCTGGCGCACGCGCTGGCCGACGACACGTGCGACGCGGTCGTGGTGACGGCGATCCCCGCCATCGGCGAGGCGTCGCCGGACGACGCGGAACTCGCGGAGGCGCTGCGCTCGGCGGCCGAGGCCGTGCCGGGCAAGCCGGTCCTGGTCGTCCACGTGGAGCTGGGCGGACTGGCCGGCGCGCTCTCCGCGGCCGCGAGCACCGCGCCCCCGGCCACCCGGCCGGGCATGCCCCTGCCCGACCGACAGCCGACCGCCGTGCCCCGGCACGACTCCCACCGGACCCCGCAGCCGGCCACGGAAGGTCCGCCCGCCGCGGCCGCCGACCCGCAGCCGACCGCCGGGTCCGACCGGCCCGCCCCCCGCCTCATCCCCGCCTACCCCGCCGCGGAACGCGCGGTGCGCGCGCTCGCCGAGGCCGTCAAGTACGCGCAGTGGCGGCGCGAGGCCGCCGAGCCCGGCAGGGTGCCCGAGTACGAGGACATCGACGAGAAGGGCGCCGCACGGCTGATCCACGGCCTGCTGGCACGCGGACAGGGCCTCACCCTCGGCACCGACGCCACCCGCGACCTGCTGGGCCACTACGGCATCGAGGTCCGCCCGGCGGTCCTCGCCCGCACCCCCGACGACGCCGCACGGGCCGCCGCCGGCCTCGGCTACCCGGTCGCCCTGAAAGCCACCGCCCCGCACCTGCGCCACCGCGCCGACCTGGGCGGAGTACGGCTCGACCTCGCCGACGAGGACCAGCTGCGCCGCGCGTACGGAGAGCTGACCGAGCTGTTCGGGCCGCCGCAGGAGCTGCGTCCGGTAGTCCAGGCGATGGCTCCGCGCGGTGTCGACACCGTCGTACGCGCCGTGATCGACCCGGCGGCCGGGGCCGTGCTCTCCTTCGGCCTCGCGGGCGCCGCCTCCCAGCTCCTCGACGACATGGCCCACCGCCTGATCCCGGTCACCGACCGCGACGCCACCTCGCTCGTCCGGTCGATCCGCACCGCGCCCCTGCTGTTCGGCTGGCGCGGTTCCACCCCCGTCGACACCCCCGCCCTGGAGGAACTGCTGCTGCGCGTGTCCCGCCTGGTCGACGACCACCCCGAGGTCGTGGCCGTCACCCTGGAACCGGTCGTCGTCGCCCCCCACGGCCTCACCGTCCTCGGCGCCTCGGTACGGCTGGCCCCGCCCCCCGCCCGCGACGACCTCGGCCCGCGCACCCTCCCGCTGTACTGAGCGGCGCGAGCGGTCCCTCGCAGTCAGCGGGTCCCCGTAGGATGGACGGCATGGCCAAGACCAGTACGACGACCCAGGGGCTGCGTGCGGCGATCGAACGCAGCGGCTACTACCCGGCCCTCGTGGCCGAGGCGGTGGAGGCCGCCGTGGGCGGCGAGCCCATGCGGTCGTACCTGGTCCACCAGGAGACCACGTTCGACCAGAACGAGGTGCGCCGGCACGTGACCGTGCTGGTCCTCACCGCCAACCGGTTCATCGTCAGCCACACCGACGAGCAGGCCGCCGACAGCACCTCCCCGACGCCGTACGCGACCACCTCGACGGAGTCCGTGAAGCTCGACCGCATCTCGTCGGTCGTCGTCAGCCGCGTGGTCGCCAACCCGGAGTCGTACACGCCGGGCACCCTCCCGCGCGAGGTCGTGCTGACCATCGGCTGGGGCGCCGTCTCCCGCATCGACCTGGAACCGGCCGCCTGCGGTGACCCCAACTGCGACGCCGACCACGGCTACACCGGCAACTCCACGGCCGACGACCTCAGCCTGCGCGTCAGCGAGGCCGGTGACGGCCCGGAGACGGTCCGCCAGGCGCTCGCCTTCGCGCAGTCGCTGTCCGAGGCGACCGCGGACCTCACGCGCTGATGGCACAGCCCGCCCCCTGGGAGCACGCCGAACCGCTCACCGTGGCCTCCGCGCCGGTGCCCGCCTACGGCAGCGGCTCCCTCGCCGACCTGCTGCCCACCCTGGCGGCCGGCATGGGCGTCCCCGGCGTCACCCCGGCCATCCCCGAGCTGACCGGAACCGACCGGGCCTGCGTCTTCCTGATCGACGGCCTCGGCTGGGAGCAACTGCGCGCCCATCCGGATGAGGCGCCCTACCTGACCTCGCTGCTGTCCGGCTCCCGCGGCGGCACCGGCCGCCCGATCACCGCCGGCTACCCGGCGACCACCGCGACGTCCCTCGCCTCCGTCGGCACCGGCCTGCCCCCGGGCGCCCACGGCCTGCCCGGCTACACCGTGCGCGATCCGGCGACCGGCGAGCTGATGAACCAGCTGCGCTGGCAGCCGTGGACCGCGCCGGACGCCTGGCAGCCGTACCCCACGGTCTTCCAGCTCGCCCACGACGCGGGCGTGCACGCCGCACAGGTCTCCTCTCCCGCCTTCGCGAACACACCGCTCACCAAGATCGCGCTCAGCGGCGGGACCTTCCACGGCCGGCTGACCGGGGAGGAGCGCATGGACCTCGCCGCCGAGCAGCTCGCCGCCGCCGACCGCGCCCTCGTCTACACGTACTACGCCGAACTCGACGGCGCCGGCCACCGCTACGGCGTCGCCTCCGACACCTGGCGCGGCCAGCTCATGTACGTCGACCGGCTCGTCCAGCGCCTGGCCGAGCAGCTGCCCCCGCGCAGCGCGCTCTACGTCACCGCCGACCACGGCATGATCGACGTGCCCTTCGACGAGGAGCACCGCCTCGACTTCGACCTGGACTGGGAACTGCGCGCCGGCGTCGCCCTGCTCGGCGGCGAGGGCCGCGCCCGCCACGTCTACGCGCTGCCGGGCGCCGAGGGCGACGTGCTGACCTGCTGGCGCGAGGTGCTGGGCGAGCAGTTCTGGGTCGCCTCCAGGGACGAGGCGATCGCGGCGGGTTGGTTCGGACCGCACGTCGACGACCGCGTGTACGCGCGCATCGGCGACGTGGTCGCCGCCGCCTGCGACGACGTGCTGATCATCGCCTCGGAACGGGAGCCGAAGGAGTCCGCCATGGTCGGCAACCACGGTTCCATGACCCCCGACGAGCAGCTGGTCCCCCTGCTCGAAGTACGCTCCTGAACGCCCCCGCGTCCTCGCTCGCCCCTGCCGAAAGGTGCTCACCCCCTCATGCCCGAGCTGGTGTTCTTCTCCGGAACCATGGATTGCGGGAAGTCGACGCTGGCTCTCCAGATCGAGCACAACCGCTCCGCGCGCGGCCTGCAGGGCATGATCTTCACCCGTGACGACCGCGCGGGCCAGGGGAAGCTGTCCTCCCGGCTCGGCCTGGTCACCGACGCCGTGGAGGTCGGGGACGGCCAGGACCTTTACGTCTACCTGGTCGACCACCTCTCCCGGGGCGGCCGAGCCGACTACGTCATCGCCGACGAGGCGCAGTTCCTCGCGGAGGAGCAGATCGACCAGCTCGCGCGCGTGGTCGACGACCTGGGCATCGACGTCTACGCCTTCGGTATCACCACCGACTTCCGCTCCAAGCTGTTCCCCGGCTCCCAGCGCCTCGTCGAACTCGCCGACCGCGTCGAGGTCCTCCAGGTGGAGGCCCTGTGCTGGTGCGGGGCCCGTGCCACCCACAACGCCCGTACGGTGGGTGGGGTCATGGTGGTGGAGGGCGCACAGGTCGTCGTGGGGGACGTCAACCAGGCCGACGCCGTCGGCTACGAGGTGCTGTGCCGCCGCCACCACCGCCGCCGGATGACCGCCGCCTCGGCCCGCGCGGCGGCCCTCTCCCCGGACGTTCTGCCGGTGCAGCGGGCCTGAGGCCTCAGGCCGGGTCCTGGATCAGGGCGAAACGCGCTCCCTCGGGGTCGGAGACGATCGCCACGCGCCCGTGGCCGCTGTCCCGGACCGGCGTGATCACATGGCCGCCCAGCTCGGTGACCCGGGCCAGGGCCGCGTCCGCGTCGGCGACCTCGAAGTACGTGAGCCAGTGCGGTCCCCGGTCGCGCGGCAGCGCGGCGCCCATGCCGTGCACGGCGGCCACCGGCCGGCCGTCGATGCGCAGGGTCACCTGGTCGAAGTCGGCGGACGCCTCCGCCTCCTTCCGCCACTCGTGGCCGAACACCGTCTCGTAGAACTTGACGACGCCCGCCGTGTCGTAGGTCAGCAGCTCGTTCCACACGGGCGTGCCCGGCACGCCGGTGACCCGGGTGCCCACGTGGACCCCCGCCTGCCAGATGCCGAAGACGGCGCCGCACGGGTCGGAGCCGATCGCCAGGCGTCCCGCGTCGGCGGCCTCCAGGGGGCCGACACCGACGGTCCCACCGCACAGCCGCACCGCGTCGGCGGTCGCGTCCACGTCGTCCGAGGCCAGGTACGGGGTCCAGGCGACGGGCAGATGACGGTCCGGGGGAAGTTGGCCGATACCGGCCACCTCATGGCCGTCGAGCACCGCCCGCACGTAGGTGCCGAGTTGCTGCGGACCGGGTCGGAAGGTCCACCCGAACAGTTCGCCGTAGAACTCCTGGGTGGTCGTCAGCCCGTGCACCATCAGGCTCACCCAGCAGGGTGTGCCGGGCGCGTACCGGGCGTGCGCTTCGCCGTCGCGGCCGGCCGACCCACGTGCCTCGGTCATCGTCACTCTCTCCTCGGCCCCTCGCGGTGGCCGTGTCGCTTCCGCCCTGCAGCCCCCGTGCAGATGCTCGCACCCCCGGTGGTGCCACACGTCCCGGGCGCGCCGCCCGTACGGCGGTCTGCGATCGGAGGATGCCCGATGTGTGGTTACCCGTCCGTTTCCGCGCGTCTGCCGACGGATGTCGGTCGGCGGTACTGCATGTGCTCGAACCAGTACGCCTCGTGATCGGGCCTGTCCGGCGGAGCAGAGTAGCCGGACACGGGCGGCGGGGCCACCCCGTGCGCGAGGATGGTGGCCATGAACGCCATCATCTCCGCGACCGAACTCGCGAGCGAACTGACCGGGGTGAACCCGCCGGTCCTGCTCGACGTCCGCTGGCAGCTGAGCCTGGCCAAGGCGGCCGGTGAGCCGCCCTTCGACGGACGCGCGGCCTACGCGGCCGGCCACGTCCCGGGCGCCGTCTACGTCGACCTGGACCGGGAGTTGGCGGGCTCCCCGGGTGCGGCGGGCCGGCATCCGCTGCCCGACCTGGCGGAGTTCGGCGCCGTGATGCGCCGGGCGGGCGTCTCCGCGGCGCGGCCCGTGGTCGTCTACGACGGCGGTCAGGGGTGGGCGGCGGCCCGCGCCTGGTGGATGCTGCGCTGGACGGGTCACCCGGACGTGCGGGTCCTCGACGGCGGGTTGCCGGCGTGGCGGGGCGAACGCTCCGTTGACGTCCCGACGCCCGCCGAGGGGGACTTCGAGCCCGAGCCGGTGCCCGGGGGGCTGCTCGACGCGGACGGGGCGGCCTCGCTGGCCCGGTCCGGAATCCTCCTCGACGCGCGCGCGGGGGAGCGTTACCGCGGCGAGGTGGAGCCGATCGACCGTGTCGGCGGGCACATCCCGGGCGCGGTCTCCGCACCCACCACCGACACGGTGGGTCCGGACGGCCGCTTCCTCCCCGCCCCGGACCTCAGGTCCCACTTCAAGGCGCTGGGCGCCACCGACGACACCGCGGTGGGCGTCTACTGCGGTTCGGGTGTCTCCGGCGCACACGAGGTGCTGGCACTGGCCGTGGCGGGAATCCCGGCGGCGCTGTACGTCGGTTCCTGGTCCGAGTGGTCCTCGGACCCGTCGCGGCCGGTGGCCGTGGGGCCGGATCCGCAGTAGCGGGGCGCGGCATGGGCTGGGTGCCCGGCGAAGGGGTGGTACGGCGTTCTCGAACGGACCGGCGCGTCTTCCCGCGCGGTGCGCCCGGAGGCCGGCACGGCTTCCGGCGACCCGTCAGGGCGGAGTCGGCCGGCTTCCGACGTGGCGTCAGCCGGGCGCCCGCCAAGGCCGTTTCCACGGCCGTCAGCCGCTGTCGGCGCGGCGCGGTACGTCGGCTGCCGTCCCGACCGCATTCGGCCGCTGCCGGCGATCCGGTGCCGGCGGAGGCCGATTGCACGGCCGTCAGCCGTTTTCGGCGCGGTACGTGGGCATGCGGACCCGACCGTCTTGGGCCGCTGCCGACGACCCGGGTGCCTGGCGGACGCCGCGCCGACCGCCTTCGAGCCGATGCCGGCGAGCGGCCCGCTCTCGTGGCGACAGCCCCGCGCCGTGCCGGGGCAGGGTGACCGGTGGGCGGCGAGGCGCGGCGCGACGAGGCCGGTGAGGGGCGCGCCGGTGGACGCGTCCCTCACCGGCCTCGTCGTACGGTCCGCTCCTACTCCTGCTTCTTGCGCCGCGTGCCGAAGACGATCTCGTCCCAGCTCGGCACCGCCGCCCGGCGGCCGGGCCGGACGCCGTCGGCCTCGGCCTGGCGGTCGGTGGAGCCGATCAGGCGGTCGCGGTGGCTGCCGACGGAGCGCGGCATGAGGACGTCCGCGTAGGCGGAGCCGGCGGACGCCGCGGGCGCGGGGGGCTCCTCGGCCTCCGGTTCCTCGACGGCCTCCTCCGGCGTCTCCGCCGGACGTTCGGGTACGACGAGGTCGCCCCGGAAGCTCGGCACCGCCTCCAGCAGACTGGTCAGCGAGTCCCGCTCGCGCTCGCCGCTCTCCTCGGCCGGTTCGGAGGCCTGCGCGGGCAGGCTCGGCCGCTCGCGGTCGAGGGAGCGGTCCAGCGGCCGGTCGCGCGGCAACCGCGCGATACGCGGCACGAACGGAAAGCTGGGCTCCGGCGCGGCGAGGTCGTCGGACTCGCCGATCAGTGACCGCGCCTCGTCGTCGACGGCCTGGACGAGCCGCCGGGGCGGGTCGTAGGTCCAGCTCGCCGAGTGCGGTTCGCCCGCGACCAGGTAGACCAGCAGCACCTCCCAGGTGCCGTCGTCGCGCCGCCAGGAGTCCCACTGGACGGTGTCCTTCTCGGCGCCGCGCAGCAGCAGCCGTTCCTGGACGGCCTCGCCGAGCTGCGGTCCTGCGTTCTCGCCGGGCCGTCGCACCGGGGTCTTGCGGGCCCGCTCGGCCATGAAGGCGCGCTCGGCCAGCACGGGGCCCTCGAAGCGGCGTACGCGGTCGACGGGGATGCCCGCCATCTGCGCGACTTCTTCGGCAGTCGCGCCGGCTCGTATGCGGGCCTGGATGTCGCGGGGGCGGAGATGGCTCTCCACCTCGATCTCGATCTGGCCGAGGCGGGGACGGTCGCCGCGCACGGCGGCGCGGAGCCGTTCGTCGATCGGAAGCGTGTACTCCGTGCTGTCCGCAGCCTTCAGCACCAGCCGTGTGCCGTCATTCGAGACGGCCACGACACGCAGTTCGGGCATGGGGACCTCCCGGGTGGTGCCTGCCGACGTCACGTGCGTCGCTGCTTCCGCTAGTCGAGTGTGGCCTGCCCGGGTGCAGCCTGCCACAACCTTGCCGAGTTGCCCGGCGTGTCGGGCGCGGGCCCTGGATCGCCGTTATGGCACGGTTACCTCTTGGCCACGCTAAGTGACCAAGCCTGTCACCCTGTGCAACGAGCCCCCTCTTGGCGGTTCAGGCAGGCTCCGGACACCCTGACGGGAGACCGGACCCAGGGCTCGCAACAGTACTCCATTTGGGCCAGGTGCGTGGATTGGCACGCCGCCCAACTTCTGGCAAGGGCCGCGACTTGGCCGCCCCCTCGGGGGTTCGGCGATCTTGAACGTGGTGCACTTCACGCGAACCACCCAAGCGGAACCGGTGATTTCGTTCGCGCGCCCCCTCCCGGTGCGGGTGGTTGATCAACGTTGACGGCTTCTGAGGTGCCGGTCCTGCTCCGGCGACCGGCGGCGTTCCGACACCTCTTCCAGCGCACGGGCGAGCGGATTCGTGACCCGCCCGCCCGCTACGACCCGAGCACCCTGCGCAAGTAGTCGTTCTGGAACAGGCGGTTCGGGTCCAACCGGTCCCGCAGTGCCGTGAACTCGCCGAAGCGGGGGTAGACGGAGGCGAAGTACTCGGCGTCGCGCGTGTGCACCTTGCCCCAGTGCGGGCGGCCCTCGTACGCGGTGAAGATGCGCTCCGCCGCGGTGAAGTACGCCTGGTAGGCCGTGCCCTTGGCCATGTGGACGGCGATGTAGGCGCTGTCGCGGCCCGACGCCGTGGACAGGGTGATGTCGTCGGCCGGCGCGGTGCGCACCTCGACCGGGAAGCTGATCCGCAGCCCCGAGCGGTCGACCGTCGCCTTCAGTTCGCGCAGCGTCTCGGTGACCGCCTCCCGGGGCACGGCGTACTCCATCTCCACGAACCGCACCCGGCGCGGCGATGTGTACACCTTGTAGGGGATGTCGGTGTAGGTGCGCGCGGACAGGGCCCTGCTGGAGATCCGGGCGATCGCCGGCACCGTGGCGGGTACCGCCCGGCCGACCCACTGGGCCGCCTGGAAGACGCCGTTGGAGAGGAACTCGTCCTCGAGCCAGCCCGCCACGGGCCCCACCGGCCGACGCGGACCCGCACTGCGGTTGTTGCGCTTGGTGTTGGTGCTCCCGGTGTGCGGGAACCAGTAGAACTCGAAGTGCTCGTTCTCGGCCCACAGCTCGTCGAAATCGGCGAGCACCTTCTCGAACGGCATCGGCTCCTCCCGTGCCGTGAGCAGGAAGAGCGGCTCCACGGCGAAGGTGATCGCGGTGATGACGCCGAGGGCGCCGAGGCCGATCCGCGCGGCCGCGAAGACGTCCGGGTTCTCCTCGGCCGAGCAGGTCATGACCGAGCCGTCGGCCGTGACCAGTTCGAGCCCCTTGACCTGTGCGGCCAACGAGCCGGAATCCCGGCCCGTGCCGTGCGTGCCCGTGCTGGTGGCACCGGAGACCGTCTGCTCCATGATGTCGCCCATGTTGGTCAGCGACAGGCCCTCGCGCGCCAAAGCCACGTTGACTCGCTTGAGCGGGGTGCCGGCCTCGACCGTGACCGTCATGGTCTCCCGTTCGACGGCGCGGATACCGGTCAACAGTTGAGGGCGTATCAACACCCCGTCCGTGGTGGCTATGGAGGTGAAGGAGTGGCCGGTGCCGACCGCCTTCACCTTGAGACCGTCCTCGGCGGCCCGCCGCACCTCCGAGGCCAGTTCCTCCACGGAGGCGGGCTCGACCTCCCGCGCGGGGCGGGCGACGACATTGCCTCCCCAGTTACGCCATGTGCCGTTCCTGACGCTCGTCGTGCTGCTCAACGGTGCCTCCCCGAGCCGGAGCCGGCCTGCTGAGCCGGCGGTACCCCAGGAAACCCACCGCCACCGCGACGGCTCCGGCCACCGCCGGAACCCCGTACCCGGCCCGCGCGCCGGCGGCGTCGATCACCCGACCGGCGACCGAGGAACCGAGCGCGACACCGACCGCGAGCCCGGTGCTCACCCAGGTCATGCCCTCGGTCAGTCGCGCGCGTGGTACGTGCTCCTCGATGAGGGACATCGTCGTGATCATCGTGGGTGCGACGGACAGCCCCGCAACGAAGAGCGCCACGGCCAGAAGCGGCAAGTTTCCGACCAGTAGGAGGGGGATCATACTCATGGCCATCATGGACACGCCCAGCAGCCAGCGGCGCTCCGGCGCTCCCGCGAACCGCTGCAGGCCGAACACCGCACCGGCCGCGCAGGAGCCCGCCGCGTACAGCGCCAGGACCACACTCGCGGCCCCCTTGTGGCCGCGCTCGTCGGCGAAGGCCACCGTCACGACGTCGACGGCCCCGAAGATGGTCCCGGTCGCGGTGAAGGTGGCCACCAGCACCCGCAGGGCGGGCGAGCGCAGCGCCGAACCACCGCCGCGCTGCTCGCGCGGGTGGGGGACCGGTTCGGTGGCCCGCTGTGCGGTCAGCCAGAAGACGCCGGCGGCGAGGAAGCAGGCCGCCAGCAGCGGGCCCGCCTCCGGGAACCAGGCCGTGGACAGGCCGATGGAGATGATCGGCCCGAAGACGAAGCACACCTCGTCCACCACGGACTCGAAGGAGTACGCGGTGTGCAGGTGCGGAGTGCCCCGGTACAGGGCCGCCCAGCGTGCGCGGACCATCGCGCCGACGCTGGGCACCGAGCCGATCCCCGCCGCGCAGACGAAGAGCACCCAGTCCGGCGAGCCGAAGTGGGCGCTCAGCAGCAGCCCGGCCGCCGCGGCGAGCGCGACCAGGGTCGCCGGCCGCAGCACCCGGCGCTGGCCGCGCCGGTCCACCAGACGGGAGATCCGCGGGCCCACCGCCGCCGCCGCGAGCGCGATGGTCGCCGCCAGGGCGCCCGCCAGGCCGTAGCGCCCGGTGAGCTGGGAGACCATCGTGACCACGCCGATGCCCATCATCGACAGCGGCATCCGCCCGAGGAGCCCAGCGGCGGAGAACGCCCTGGTGCCGGGTGCGGCGAACAGAGCGCGGTAGGGGCTGGGCACGGGCGTCTCCGGTCGGCTCCGGTCACGCGCGGACGACCGGCGGCACGGCCCGGCGTGAACAGGGATGACTCGTTCGAGTGAACGAGAGCGCCTCGTAAGGTGCGAAGGCGGCCGACATAGCTTACGGGCCGGGCCGTCCGCACGCACCGGGTTTTCGGGGCCTCCCCCGCGCCCGTCAGGTCGACGCCCACCGCCGTCCCCGGCGGACCCGGGCCCGCCGCCCCGCCGTTTCCGGGCTGTCGGTGGCGGGTGGCAGGATCGAGGCATGCCAGACGCGCTCCAAGCCAGCCCCTACGACGCCCTGCTCCTGCTCTCCTTCGGAGGCCCCGAAGGCCCGGACGACGTGGTCCCGTTCCTGGAGAACGTGACGCGCGGGCGCGGCATCCCCAAGGAACGCCTCGAGGAGGTCGGGCAGCACTACTTCGGGTTCGGCGGGGTCAGCCCCATCAACGGCCAGAACCGCGCCCTGCTGGCGGCCCTGCGCAAGGACTTCGCCGACCACGGCCTGGACCTGCCGGTCTACTGGGGCAACCGCAACTGGGCCCCGTACCTCACCGACACGCTGCGCGAGATGGTCGCCGACGGCCGCCGCCGCATCCTGGTCCTCGCCACCAGCGCCTACGCCTCGTACTCCGGCTGCCGGCAGTACCGGGAGAACCTGGCCGACGCGCTGGCGACCCTGGAGGCCGAGGGGCTGCGGCTGCCGCGCGTCGACAAGCTGCGGCACTACTTCAACCACCCCGGCTTCGTCGAACCCATGATCGACGGCGTGCTCCGGTCGCTCGCCGACCTCCCCGACGACGTCCGCGACGGCGCCCACATCGCCTTCTCCACCCACTCCGTCCCGACCGCCGCCGCCGACACCTCCGGTCCGGTCGAGGGCCACGGCGACGGCGGCGCGTACGTGAGGCAGCACCTGGAGGTGGCCCGCCTGATCGCCGACGCCGTCCGTGAGCGCACCGGCGTCGACCACCCCTGGCGACTGGTCTACCAGTCCCGCTCCGGCGCCCCGCACATCCCGTGGCTGGAGCCCGACATCTGCGACCACCTGGAGGAGCGGCACGCCGCGGGTGCTCCGGCGGTGGTCATCGCGCCCATCGGCTTCGTCTCCGACCACATGGAGGTCCTCTACGACCTCGACACCGAGGCGAAGGCGAAGGCCGGGGAACTGGGCCTGCCGATGCGTCGCTCCGCCACCGTCGGCGACGACCCGCGCTTCACCGCCGCGATCCGGGACCTGGTCCTGGAGCGCGCCGCCACCGAGCGCGGCCGGCAGGTCACCCGCTGCGCCCTCGGGACGCTCGGCGCCGACCACGACCTGTGCCCCGTCGGCTGCTGCCCGTCCCGTGCCCCCAAGCCGGCCGCCGCCGGCGCCGACAGCCCCTACGCGTGAGGATCCCGGTGACCGAGCCCCTGCACGACTCCCCGCACGACTCCCTGCACACCGAACTGCTCGCCCTCGCCCAGGAGGCCGCCCGCCGGGCCGGCGCCCTGCTGCGCGACGGCCGCCCCGCCGACCTCGCGGTCGCCGCGACCAAGTCGAGCCCCGTCGACGTGGTCACCGAGATGGACGTCGCCGCCGAGAAACTGATCACCACCCTGATCGCCGAGCGGCGCCCGGACGACGGCTTCCTCGGCGAGGAGGGCGCGACCAGCGAGGGCACCAGCGGCGTCCGCTGGGTGATCGACCCGCTCGACGGCACGGTGAACTACCTCTACGGCCTGCCCACCTGGGCGGTGTCCATCGCCGCCGAGCAGGACGGCGAGACCGTCGTCGGCGTGGTCGAGGTCCCCATGCGCGGCGAGTCGTACCGGGCGGTCCGCGGCGGCGGAGCCTGGGCCACCGGCCCCTGGGAGGGCGAGCGCCGGCTCACGGTCCGCCCCGCGCCCCCGCTGGACCAGGCGCTGGTCTCCACCGGCTTCAACTACGTCGCCGAGGTCCGAGCCCACCAGGCGGAGATCGCCGGGAGGCTGATCCCGCTGCTGCGGGACATCCGGCGCGGCGGCTCGGCCGCGATCGACCTCTGCGACGTGGCCGCCGGCCGGCTCGACGGCTACTACGAGCGCGGGCTGCACCCCTGGGACCTCGCGGCGGGGGACCTCGTCGCCCGGGAAGCGGGCGCCCTGACCGGTGGACGCCCGGGAGAGCGCCCCTCACGCGACCTGGCCATCGCCGCGTCTCCGGGCGTCTACGAGCCCCTCCAGCGGCTACTGGAGGACTTCGGGGCCTGGCACGACTGAGGCCGCCTCCGCCGCCCCGGAGGGCCGGGGCCCTGGCGGCTCCGGCACGGGCGGGACGAGGGCCGTCCCGTCCCGACGCGGGCCGGCCGGCGCGCCCGGTGGGGGCGGGCTCGGTGGGGGCGGCCCAGAGTGACCGGTACGGCCGGGAACGGCCGCGAGCGGCTGCGGCTGCGGCGAGCGAACGCGGTGTGCCGCGCGCGGTGCCGGTGACGGCACGGTACGGGGCGCCGGGGCGCGCCGCGTTGTCCGGCGCGGTAGGGGTGCCTTCGGGCGGTGCCCGGGTCGGCATGGTCCGGGGCCCGTGCAGTGCCGGAGCCGGCACGACCCGGGTCGGCGGGCCGCGCTGTGTGGTCGTGCACTGCGGGTGGCGGGCCGCGCCCTGTGGTCCGGCACGGTGTGCTGCGGCGGGCTGCGGCCGACGCGTGCGGCGTCAGCGGGGCGGCCCGCCGCGCGGGAGGCACCGGGAGGGAGGGCGCCGCCCGGCCCGCCGCACCCGAGGGCCGTCCGCCGTGGCACGCCCCGGACCGCCCGGACAGAGGGCGCCGTGTCCGAGGTGGCCGCGGCCGGCGGCGCGGACCCCACGGGGCGACGACCGCGGGTCGGCCTCGCGGAGGGGCGATCGCCGGCCGTCCCGCCCCAGGACACACGCGAAGGGGCCCCGGCGCTGGATTCGCCGGGGCCCCTGTCGTGCGCACGAGCCGGTCAGACGGTGGGCGCACCGACCTCCACACCGTGTTCGGCGGCGAGACGGTGCAGGTCGTCGAGCTCTGCCTGCTCCACCTCGACGAGGAAGTCGTCGCCCTCGTCACGAGCCCTCGTCAGGTCCGACTCGGTCGCCCTTATGCGCTGCAGAAGTCCTGCGGTGAATGCGTCCATGCTGCGCCCCCTCGTCCTGGGTCGTGGGTCGATGGCACGGGGGTGTGCCGTTTCGGAAGGGGCGATCACGCCTCGACAGGGTGCCCAGCGCAGCCCGGGCTGGGCGGCGGCGGTGCCGGACACCCACGCCCGCTCTGCGGAAAAGCGGATCATCGTGTACCGCATGGTGCTGCGGCACACGCAGAGCGTGATCGCGGGGTGTAAACCGTCCTCCCCCCGCTGTCTTCCGTGGAAACCTCAACCCGCGGAGAAAATCCGTCATTCCCGCGCTCGGATCCCGCCGGTGGGCCGCAGCACCCCGCCTTACTGCCGACTTACGGCCGAAAAGGGCAGGATGGAGGTCCACACCCCAAGCAGACCCCTGCCCGCGCGCGCTCCTGCGGCGCTACGCGGGTGGACACAGGAAGGACAAGCGACGTGCGCGTACTCGTCGTCGAGGACGAGCAGCTGCTCGCCGATGCGGTGGCCACCGGACTGCGCCGGGAGGCCATGGCCGTCGACGTCGTGTACGACGGTGCGGCCGCCCTGGAGCGCATCGGCGTCAACGACTACGACGTGGTCGTCCTCGACCGCGACCTCCCGCTGGTCCACGGCGACGACGTGTGCCGCAAGATCGTCGAGCTGGGCATGCCCACGCGTGTGCTGATGCTCACCGCCTCCGGTGACGTCAGCGACCGTGTCGAGGGCCTGGAGATCGGCGCGGACGACTACCTCCCCAAGCCCTTTGCCTTCAGTGAGCTCATCGCACGCGTGCGTGCCCTCGGCCGGCGTACCAGCATCCCCCTGCCGCCCGTCCTGGAGCGCGCCGGCATCAAGCTCGACCCGAACCGCCGCGAGGTCTTCCGCGACGGCAGGGAGGTGCAGCTGGCGCCGAAGGAGTTCGCCGTCCTGGAGGTGCTGATGCGCTCCGAGGGCGCGGTCGTCTCCGCGGAGCAGCTCCTGGAGAAGGCGTGGGACGAGAACACCGACCCCTTCACCAACGTCGTACGGGTGACCGTCATGACCCTGCGCCGCAAGCTGGGCGAGCCGCCCGTCATCGTCACCGTCCCCGGCTCCGGATACCGGATCTGATCCCCGTGGCCGCGACCCCGGCGCCGCCCCAGGCGCCCCCGAAGCCCACCTGGGACCCACGGCGGCAGGACCCGCCCTTCCCCTGGCTGCGCCCCACCATCCGGATACGGCTCACGCTGCTGTACGGCGGCATGTTCCTGATCGCCGGCATCCTCCTGCTGTCGATCATCTACCTGCTGGCCGCGCAGGCGATCAACACGGGCAACCAGCCCCCGTTCAAGATCGCGGGGGCCAGCGCGCTCAAGGTCACCAGCGACAACTGCCCGGCGATCAACAACGCCGCCACCAACCTCACGCTGACCGACTTCAACGAGGCGATCAGCAGCTGCATCGACCTCCAGCGCCGGCAGGCGCTGGACAACCTCCTCAGCCGCTCCCTCCTCGCCCTGCTCGGGCTCGCGGTGATCGCCTTCGCGTTCGGCTACGCGATGGCCGGCCGCGTGCTGTCCCCGCTCGGCCGGATCACCCGTACCGCGCGCGCGGTCGCCGGATCGGACCTGTCCCGCCGGATCGAGCTGGACGGGCCGGACGACGAGCTGAAGGAGCTGGCCGACACCTTCGACGACATGCTGGAGCGCCTTCAGCGGGCCTTCACCGCCCAGCAGCGCTTCGTCGGCAACGCCTCGCACGAGCTGCGCACGCCGCTGGCGATCAACCGCACCCTGCTGGAGGTGCACCTGTCGGACCCGAACGCGCCGGTGGAGCTGCAGCAGCTCGGCAAGACCCTGCTGGCCACCAACGAGCGCAGCGAACAGCTCGTCGAGGGTCTGCTGCTGCTGGCCCGCAGCGACAACCAGATCGTCGAGCGCAAACCCGTCGACCTCGCGGAGGTGGCCGGTCAGGCCATCGACCAGGTGCACGCCGAGGCGGAGGCCAAGGGCGTGGAGATCCGCGGGGAGCGCGCGACGGCCGTCGTCCAGGGCAACGGCGTCCTGCTGGAGCGCATCGCCCTGAACCTCGTGCAGAACGCCGTGCGCTACAACGTCCCCGAGGGCGGCTGGGTGGAGGTCACCACCGACATCCGGCACGGCCAGGCGGTCCTGGTCGTCTCCAATACCGGTCCGGTCGTGCCGGCGTACGAGATCGACAACCTCTTCGAGCCCTTCCGGCGGCTGCGCACGGAGCGCACCGGCAGCGACAAGGGCGTCGGGCTGGGGCTGTCGATCGTGCGGTCCGTCGCGCGTGCCCACGGCGGGCACATCGCGGCCCAGCCGCGCGACGGGGGAGGGCTCGTGATGCGCGTGACCCTTCCTCTCTGAGATCATGCCGCGACACACACGGGGCTGTTCGCTTTGGGCGGAATTTTCGGACCTGCCGACCCGCCTTCCCGTGTGTGATCGATCACAAGGGCGAATTTCCGGCCATCTACTCTCCGTGATCAAGCAGGCTGCCATAACGCCCGGAAAATCCGGGTTTTCGGGTGTCCTGATCACGGGAAGTACAGGGTGAGACGCCTTTGAACTGCGGCATTGGGACCGTGTACGGTCCGGTTCGCCATCCAAGCCGATCACTCTTGAGGGGTCCGGTTGGGTGTCGATTGAGTAACAGACCTTGATGTGAGGCAAAATCTCCGCCTCAGGTCGGGCACAAGTCCGGCCTCTCACGCGTTACGTGCGCTGGAGACACCGCATACACCCAGAGGGGGAGAGCGACATGGCTACCGACTACGACACTCCACGCAAGACCGACGACGACGTCGACTCCGACAGCCTCGAAGAGCTCAAGGCCCGGCGGAACGACAAGTCCGCCTCGGCTGTCGACGTCGACGAGTTCGAGGCCGCAGAGGGCCTCGAACTGCCGGGCGCCGACCTCTCGAACGAGGAACTGGCGGTTCGAGTGCTGCCCAAGCAGCAGGACGAGTTCACTTGCATGAGCTGCTTCCTGGTGCACCACCGCAGTCAGCTGGCCCGGGAGAAGAACGGTCAGCCGATCTGCCGCGACTGCGACTGAGGCCGGGTCGGCCGTGACTGGCTCGACCCCACCTCGGAAGCGCCGCTTCCGTCCGACGGGAGCGGACAACGGACCGTTCGGCGGTCCTCATCGCATGCGTGACGACGAGCGAGGCTCATCCGGCACGGGAACCTTCCCGGCGGGAGAGGCCTCGCTCGAATCGGTGGGCGGCCGGGGTGACCGCCCGGCACCGGAGGCGACGCCCGATCCCGTCGCCGCCGGGGAGCCCACCACCCACGAGAGGCAGACCGCCCGGGGCAAGGCCGCGGCGGTCCGCAGCACGGCCGCGAGACTGGCCCGGGAAGGCGTCCGCAAGGGCGGCAGCCGAGCCCGGACGGGGCTGACCCACCTCGTGGACCGGATCGTCGAGATCGCCCCCAGGATCCCCGTACGGGACCTTCGGACCTTGCGGGCCCAGTTCCCCGGCCTCACCCCGGAACAGCTCGCCGACAAGCTGGTGGCAGGTGCGGCCGCCGCCACCTCCACCGTGGGCGCCGGCGTCGGCGCGGCCGCGATGCTGCCCGTGCCGCCGGCCATGCCCACCGAGCTGGCCGCGGAGATCACCGGCGTCGCGGCGATCGAACTCAAACTCATCGCCGAACTCCACGAGGTCTACGGCGTACGCCCCGCGGGCAACCTGAAGGACCGCAGCACCGCCTATCTGCGCCAGTGGTCCGGCGAACGCGGGATCGACGTGCTCAAGCCGTCCTCGGTCAACGTCGCGCTGGGTGGCCGGATGAAGCGCGAACTGCGGCAGCAGATCATGAAGCGCATGGTGCGCGACCTGCCGACCCTGACGCCCTTCCTCGTGGGCGCGGCGGTGGGCGCGCTGGTGAACCGGCGCGACACCAAGCGGCTCGCCGCCAGGGTCCGCCGGGACCTGCGCGCCGTCCAGGTGCCCTGGGACGCGCTGCCCGAACTGCCGCCCCTGGAAGCCCCCGCCCACCCGGTGACCCTGCAGGAGATCTCCGGTCTGCCGCGGCAGGGCGGGCCCGACGGCGCGATGCCCGAGTCCGAGCCCGAGTCCGGGGACGCGGACATCGAGAGACCCCTCTGAAGCGGCCGGGGCCCTAGGACCTGCGGGCGGCCTCCAGCGCCTGCGCCAGCCGCTCCGGTTCCCGGGTCGACAGGTACAGGTACGGCGTCGGGTCGTCCGGATCGGTGACCTCGACGCGCAACGCCGTCGGGATGTAGGCGCGCAGCAGCAGGAACGCGCGCGTGTCCGCCTTGTACGTGCGCCAGGCGCGCGCCTCCTCGCCGCTCAGCACCTCGGTGGCACCCAGCGCGCGGACCGGGATCTTCGCCTCACCGGCGATCAGCGAGTCCCCCACCACGCGGATGCGGACCGAGCCGTACGAGCTGGCCACCACGGCCGCCGCCGCGGTCCCGCCGACCAGCCCGCCGAGCAGCGGCAGGGTGCCGAACGGCAGCAGGATCAGGGCGAAGGAGACGCCCACGAGGAAGGACACCAGCCACCACGAGCGGGGGGCGGTGAGGCGTTCTTCGTACGGGGTGGCGGAGAGCTGCATGAGGCCAAGCTTGGCACGGTGCCGGGACCGGGCCGGGACCAGGGCCCCGGCGCGAAGCACCGCCGGGTGGGGGCGGCGGTGGGAGCCGGGCGGGCGGGTAAGGTCTGCGCCTGTGAGTGGTACTTCCCCAGCTCTTCAGCCCCCGGCCGGCGCCGTGAAGCCGGTGCGGCACCCCGACGCTCCCGTACCCGGTGAACTCCTCGGTGCCCACTACGAACAGTGTTTCGGGTGCGGCGGCGGGCAGCCGCACGGGCTGCACCTCCAGGCGCGGGCCGGTGAGGGTGTCACCGTGACCGCCGAGTTCACCGTGCAGCCCGCCCAACAGGGTGCCCCGGGGCTCGCGCACGGCGGGGTGCTGGCGACCGCCCTGGACGAGACGCTGGGCTCCCTGAACTGGCTGCTGCGCACGATCGCCGTGACCGGACGGCTGGAGACCGACTTCGCGCGGCCGGTGCCGGTGGGCACCACCCTTCACCTGGAGGCCGAGGTCACCGCGGTGGCCGGACGGAAGATCTACTCGACCGCCACCGGGCGGATCGGCGGCCCTGACGGGCCCGTCGCGGTGCGCGCCGACGCGCTCTTCGTCGAGGTTGCGGTGGAGCACTTCGTCCACCACGGCCGCGAGGAGGAGATCCGGGCCGCCATGAGCGACCCGGACCAGGTCCGGCGGGCCCGCGCCTTCGAGGTGAACCCGTGAGCCGTGCCCCCCTCGATCTGCTCGTCCGCCGCGTCGACCCGGAGGTACCGCTTCCGACGTACGCGCACCCCGGTGACGCGGGGGCGGATCTGCGCACCACCGAGGCCTGCGAACTGGCGCCGGGGGAGCGGGCGGTGCTGCCCACGGGGGTCGCTGTGGCGTTGCCCGAGGGGTACGCGGCCTTCGTGCATCCCCGGTCGGGGCTCGCCGCCCGGTGCGGCGTCGCCCTCGTGAATGCCCCGGGGACGGTTGATGCCGGGTACCGTGGGGAGATCAAGGTGATCGTGGTGAATCTCGACCCGCGCGAGTCCGTGCGGTTCGAGCGCTTCGACCGGATTGCCCAACTGGTCGTCCAGCAGGTCGAGAGGGTCCGCTTCCAGGAGGTCGCGGAGCTTCCCGACTCGGCGCGGGCCGCGGGGGGCTTCGGGTCCACCGGCGGCCATGCCGCCGTGGCGGGAACGAACAGCACAAGCGGTCAGGCCGCCGAAGGCGGCACAGCGGGTGGGTATCGATACGCTTCGGTCGTATCAGACCGGGAAGGACAGTGACGTGTTCGGACGTCGCAAGAAGAAGGATGCCGCCGAGGGCGCGGCCGGCGAGGCCGAGCAGGTCGTCGACAGCGTCGACACCGAGGCGGACGACGAAGAGGGCGCGCGCGAGCGCGTGCGTCTGGAGCCCGAACCGCGGCCCGACGGGCCCTGGGACAGCTCGGAGGTGAGCGAGCCCGGCGAGGGCCGCGTCGACCTGGGTGGTCTCTTCGTGCCGGGAGTCGACGGCATGGAGCTCCGGGTCGAGGTCGCGGGCGACGCGATCGTCGCGGCGACCGTGGTGCTACGGGACAGCGCCATCCAGCTGCAGGCCTTCGCCGCGCCCAAGCGCGAGGGCATCTGGGGCGAGGTGCGCGAGGAGATCGGCTCGGGCATCACCCAGCAGGGCGGCATCATCGACGAGGTCGAGGGTCCCCTGGGCTGGGAGCTGCGGGCTCAGGTCCCGGTGCAACTGCCGGACGGCACGAGCGGCTTCCACGTCGTGCGGTTCGTCGGCGTGGACGGTCCGCGCTGGTTCCTGCGTGGTGTCATCTCGGGCCAGGGCGCGGTGCAGCCGCAGGCCGCCGGACTGCTGGAGCAGATCTTCCGGGACACCGTCGTGGTTCGCGGCGAGGGCCCGATGGCCCCGCGCGATCCGATCGTCCTGAAGCTGCCGAACGACGCACAGATGGTGCCGGAGGGTGTCCAGCAGGAGGAGGGCTCCCGCTTCTCCGGCGGTATGGGGCAGCTGCAGCGCGGGCCGGAGATCACCGAGGTCCGCTAGGACTGTCACAGCGAAAGCGTGGAGGGCCGCACCCCCGGGTGCGGCCCTTCTGCACGCCCGCGCCTCCGTGAACGGCACCGGTGCGCTGACCCTGCGCGACCGGCCGGCCTGCACCGCTCCCCGTCGTCGCCCGGAAGGCACTCACGCGCGGGGCGGCCCCGAGCAACAATCCCGAGTGGACGAACCATTGAGGGCCGGGCGGAAGATCGCGATACTGACGCCCGGCCACGGGGGAACAGGGGAGGACAGATGAGCCAGGTCGCCACCGAGACCATGGTCCGGGTGGACAACGTCCACAAGTCGTACGGGGAGGGAGCCGCCGCCGTCCACGCGCTGCGCGGGGTCTCCTTCGACATCCCGCGCGGGGAACTGGTCGCGCTCAAGGGCCGTTCGGGCTCCGGCAAGACGACACTGCTCAACCTCGTCGGCGGACTCGACACACCGGACGGGGGCCGGATCACCGTCGACGGCACGGACCTGTCCGAGCTCGGCGAGGACGGCCTGCTGGCCCTGCGCCGGGACCGCGTCGGCTTCGTCTTCCAGTCGTTCGGGCTGATCCCGATCCTCACGGCCGCCGAGAACGTGGGGGTGCCGCTGCGGATGCGCCGGGCCGACGTGCGCGAGCGCGAGGAGCGCGTCGAGCTGCTGTTGTCGCTGGTGGGCCTGGCCGATCACGCGGCACAGCGGCCCACCGAGCTCTCCGGCGGCCAGCAGCAGCGGGTGGCCATCGCCCGGGCCCTCGCCAACAGCCCGTCGCTGCTGATCGCCGACGAGCCCACCGGCCAGCTGGACGCGGAGACGGGCCACTCGGTCATGGAGCTGCTGCGCGCGGTCGTGCGCAGCGAACAGGTCACCGCCCTGGTCGCCACGCACGACGCGAACCTGCTCGACCTGGCCGACCGCGTTCTGGAGCTGCGCGACGGGGAGATCCGGGGGGAGGACGGGTAGGGCCCTGTCGGCTGCCGTCTCGTGGGCCGTGCGGAGCGGGGGGCGGGCGGCCGTGCTGGTCGTGCAGGCCGCAGGCGCCCAGGTCCTTCGCCGCGCCGTAAGGCGGCCGGGGCCGCGGGGGTGGGAGTACGGTGCGGAGGGCAGGCTTCGTCACCCGGGTGCTCCTGATCGGCCACGCGTCGCGGACCGTGCGCCCTGGTCTCCGGCCTTCGGGCACGCACGTACTCGCACGCGGGCGCCGATCCCGGTGCTGTCGGCCCGGCACTCCTCCGACGAGCAGGCGGCGGTGCTGGAAGGGCACCGGGCCGGGGGCGGGCCACCGCTTCGAACGTCAGCCCGTCCGGGGTGGTGACCGGGGCTACGGCGGGAGCGGTGCACCCCGGTACGCTTCAGATATGAGTGCCGTTCCTCGTTCCGACAAGCCGGCGGGTCGCTTCCGCCGCATGCTCGACCGGCTCTCCTCGTCGCAGGAGGACCTGGAGTCCGAGGAGCTGCGGGAGGACGCCGAGACGGCCGGCTGTACACGCATCGGTGACTGCCAGGACCGGCAGATAGTGACGGTTACTGGTACCTTGCGCACGGTCACGCTGCGGCCGCGCGCGGGAGTCCCGGCCCTGGAGGCCGAGCTGTTCGACGGTTCCGCCGCGCTGGACGTGGTGTGGCTCGGCAGGCGCTCCATCGTGGGGATCGAGCCCGGGCGGCGACTGATCGCGTCGGGCCGGATCTCGATGAGCAGAGGCCGCCGGGTGCTGTTCAACCCGAAGTACGAACTGAGACCCCTCGGTAGGGAGTAGCCGGTGACGTCGCTCGACAAGTCGACGCAGGACACGGAAGCGGACGACGCCCGGGCGGTGACGGAGGCCGCGCTGTTCGAGGCCTTCGGCGGGGTCCGGGGCATGGTCGAGACGGTGGTGCCCGGGCTCCTCTTCGTCACGATCTACACGGTCAACAAGGACCTGCACATGTCCGCGATCGCCGCGCTCGCGGTGTCGCTGGTCCTGGTCGTGGTGCGGCTGGCGATGAAGGACACCGTCAAGCACGCCTTCAGCGGGGTCTTCGGCGTCGCCTTCGGCGTCGTCTTCGCGATGATGACCGGCAACGCCAAGGACTTCTACCTTCCCGGCATGCTCTACACGCTGGGCCTGGCGCTGGCCTACATCGTCACCACGCTGTGCGGGGTCCCGCTGATCGGGGTGATCCTCGGCCCGGTCTTCAAGGAGAACCTCTCCTGGCGCACCCGCAACCCCGGCCGCAAGAAGGCGTACGCGAAGGCCAGCTGGGCCTGGGGCCTGATCCTGCTCGCCAAGTGCGCGATCCTCTTCCCGCTGTACTGGTGGGCCGACACCACCCAGCTCGGCTGGGTCCTGATCGCCCTGAAGATCCCGCCGTTCCTGCTCGCGGTCTGGCTGACCTGGGTGTTCCTGGCGAAGGCGCCCGCGCCCATCGACGTGTTCGCGGAGATGGAGGCGGCGGAGAAGGCCGAGCGGGAGGAGGCCGCGGCGAAGCCGGCCGAGTGAGCGTGGCCGGGTGAGCGTGGCCGGGTGACAGAGACCCGGTGACACAAGCCGGCCGACCGCGCAAACGCCGAGGGCGCCCTGGGAGACCAGGGCGCCCTCGGCGTCCGTCCGTCCGTTCGCACGGCGAGCGCCGCGGAGGTGTGTCAGTCGGTCGCGTCCGCGCGCCGGACCGACAGCAGGTCCTCCAGCTGCTCCTCGCGGGCCTGGGCGGCCACGAAGAGGAGTTCGTCGCCCGCCTCCAGGGAGTCGGCGGGGGACGGGGTGAGGACCCGGGTGCCGCGGATGATGGTGACCAGCGAGGTGTCCTCCGGCCACTCCACCTCGCCGACCTGGGTGCCGGCCAGGGCCGACTCCTCGGGCAGGGTCAGTTCGACGAGGTTGGCGTCACCGTGGCTGAAGCGGAGCAGCCGGACCAGGTCGCCGACGCTCACCGCCTCCTCGACCAGGGCGGACATCAGACGCGGGGTCGACACGGCGACGTCCACGCCCCAGGACTCGTTGAACAGCCACTCGTTCTTCGGGTTGTTCACCCGGGCGACGACCCGCGGGACGCCGTACTCCGTCTTCGCCAGCAGGGAGACGACGAGATTGACCTTGTCGTCGCCCGTGGAGGCGATCACCACGTTGCAGCGCTGCAACGCCGCCTCGTCCAGGGACGTGATCTCGCAGGCGTCGGCGAGCAGCCACTCCGCCAGCGGGACGCGCTCGACCGAGATCGCGGTCGGCGCCTTGTCGATGAGCAGGACCTCGTGGCCGTTCTCCAGCAGCTCGCCCGCGATCGAGCGGCCCACCGCGCCGGCTCCGGCAATGGCGACCCTCATCAGTGACCGCCTTCCTCAGGGCCCTTGGCGAACGCCGCCTCGACCCGCTCGACCTCGTCCGACCGCATCATCACATGCACCAGATCGCCCTCCTGCAGCACCGTCTGCGAGCTGGGCACGATCGCCTCACCGAGCCGGGTCAGGAACGCCACCCGGACGCCCGTCTCCTCCTGCAGCGTGCTGATCTTGTGTCCGACCCATGCGGTGGAGGTGTGCACCTCCGCCAGCTGGACACCCCCGGTGGGGTCCGTCCACAGCGGCTCGGCGCCGGACGGCAGCAGCCGGCGCAGCATCTGGTCGGCGGTCCAGCGCACGGTGGCGACCGTGGGGATGCCCAGCCGCTGGTACACCTCGGCGCGCCGGGGGTCGTAGATCCGGGCGGCCACGTTCTCGATGCCGAACATCTCGCGGGCCACCCGGGCCGCGATGATGTTGGAGTTGTCGCCGCTGGAGACCGCGGCGAAGGCACCGGCCTCCTCGATGCCCGCCTCCCGCAGGGTGTCCTGATCGAAGCCCACGCCGGTGACCCGCCGTCCGCCGAAGGAGGAGCCGAGACGGCGGAACGCGGTGGGGTCCTGGTCGATCACGGCGACCGTGTGCCCCTGCTGCTCGAGGTTCTGGGCGAGGGCGGAGCCCACTCTGCCGCAGCCCATGATGACAATGTGCACGGACTTACACCACACTTCCCGCAGGGCCTCTGACCTGGGCAAACGTCCCGCTCATTTTTCTCTTCCGGCTCGTCGGGCAACATGTGCGGCCGCCATGACGGCCGTCAGTGACCATCATGCCGGTGATGCCGCGTCATGGTCCCACTCGGGGGCGCCGGAGCCGGCGCGGGGACGGTGCGGGCGGGGCGGTGTGCCGCCGTCTGTTCGAAGGCTTACGATCCTCTGTTGTGTCCAAACTGACCGACGTGCCCAAGCGAATTCTGATCGGGCGCGCACTGCGCAGTGATCGGCTCGGAGAAACGCTCCTGCCGAAGCGCATCGCACTCCCCGTCTTCGCCTCCGACCCGCTGTCCTCCGTGGCCTACGCGCCCGGGGAGGTGTTGCTGGTCCTGTCGATCGCGGGCGTGTCGGCCTACCACTTCGCCCCCTGGATCGCCGTCGCGGTCGTCATCCTGATGTTCACCGTGGTGGCGTCCTACCGGCAGAACGTGCACGCCTACCCCAGCGGCGGCGGCGACTACGAGGTCGCGAACACCAACCTCGGCCCGCGGGCCGGACTGACCGTGGCCAGTGCCCTGCTCGTGGACTACGTGCTCACGGTCGCCGTGTCGATCTCCTCCGGCGTCGAGAACCTCGGCTCGGCCGTGCCGTTCTTCGTCGAGCACAAGGCGCTGTGCGCCGTCGCCATCATCGTGCTGCTCACGCTGATGAACCTGCGCGGCGTGAAGGAGTCCGGCAAACTCTTCGCCATTCCCACGTACGTCTTCGTCACCAGCGTGTTCCTGCTGATCGCATGGGGGGCCTTCCGCGGCCTGGTGCTGGGCGACACCATGCAGGCCCCCACCGCCGAGCTGCACATCGAGCCCGAACAGCAGGGCCTGGCCGGGTTCGCACTCGTCTTCCTGCTGCTGCGCTCGTTCTCCTCCGGCTGCGCCGCGCTCACCGGCGTCGAGGCGATCAGCAACGGCGTACCCGCGTTCCGCAGGCCGAAGTCGAGGAACGCGGCGACCACGCTGGCCCTGATGGGCCTGTTCGCGGTGTCCATGTTCTGCGGCATCATCGCCCTGGCCCTGGCCACTGACGTCCACATGGCGGAGAACCCGGCCGCCGACCTGCTCCGCGGCGGTGTCCCGGTGGGCGCCGACTACGTCCAGGACCCGGTGATCTCCCAGGTCGCCGCCGCCGTCTTCGGCAAGGGCAGCTTCTTCTTCGTCCTGCTCGCGGCGGCCACCGCGCTGGTGCTGTTCCTCGCCGCCAACACCGCCTACAACGGCTTCCCGCTGCTCGGCTCGATCCTCGCGCAGGACCGTTACCTGCCGCGCCAGCTGCACACCCGCGGCGACCGGCTCGCCTTCTCCAACGGCATCGTGCTGCTCGCGGGCGCCGCGGCACTGCTGACCGTCATCTACAACGCCGACTCCACCCGCCTCATCCAGCTGTACATCGTCGGCGTCTTCGTCTCCTTCACGCTCAGCCAGACCGGCATGGTCCGGCACTGGAACCGCCACCTGGCCGGCGAGACCGACCCGGGGCAGCGCCGCCGTATGGTCCGCTCCCGGGCCATCAACGCGTTCGGCGCCTTCTTCACCGGCCTGGTGCTGGTCGTCGTCCTGGTGACCAAGTTCGAGCACGGCGCCTGGGTGTCCCTGCTCGGCATGGTGATCTTCTACGTGACCATGACCGCGATCCGGAAGCACTACGACCGGGTCTCCGAGGAGATCGCGGCGCCCGAGGAGCCCAGCGACGACACGATCCGCCCCTCCCGGCTCCACTCCATCGTGCTGGTCTCCAAGATCCACCGGCCGACGCTGCGCGCCCTGTCCTACGCCCAGCTGCTGCGCTCGGACAGCCTGGAGGCGCTCAGCGTCAACGTGGACCCGGCCGAGACGAAGGCGCTGCGCGCCGAGTGGGAGCGGCGCGGCATCGACGTACCGCTGAAGGTCCTGGACTCGCCCTACCGCGAGGTGACCCGGCCCGTCATCGACTACGTCAAGAGCCTGCGCCGCCAGTCGCCGCGCGACGCGGTGTCGGTGATCATCCCCGAGTACGTGGTGGGCCACTGGTACGAGCATCTGCTGCACAACCAGAGCGCCCTCCGGCTCAAGGGCCGGCTGCTGTTCACGCCGGGCGTCATGGTCACCTCGGTGCCGTACCAGCTGCAGTCCTCCGAGGCCGCCAAGCGGCGCGCCCGCAGGCAGGCGGAGTGGAACGCGCCCGGCTCGGTGCGGCGTGGCCCCGCGACGGAGGAGGCGGCGAAGAAGCCGTCGTCGCGGAAGTAGACTGGTGGGCTGTTGTCGGTCCGTACGCCCTCGTCGCCGCGGTCCGCGTTCCCGGACGCCGTCCCCCTCTCGATCTGGAGTCACCCCGCCATGCAGGCAGAACCGAAGAAGTCGCTGGTGGGCGTGGAGTACGAGGTCGAGGTCGGTCCCGTCGCCCACGGCGGCCACTGCATCGCCCGCACCGAGGCCGGCCAGGTGCTGTTCGTGCGGCACACGCTGCCCGGTGAGCGGGTCGTCGCCCGGGTCACCGAGGGTGAGGAGGGCGCCCGGTTCCTGCGCGCGGACGCGGTGCGGGTGCTGGAGGCGTCCAAGGACCGCGTCGAGGCACCCTGCCCGTACGCCGGTCCGGGCCGCTGCGGTGGCTGCGACTGGCAGCACGCCAAGCCGGGCGCGCAGCGCCGGATGAAGGGCGAGGTCGTCGCCGAGCAGCTGCGCCGGCTCGCGGGCCTCACGCCCGAGGAGGCCGGCTGGGACGGCACGGTGATGCCGGCGGAGGGCGACAAGCTGCCCGCCGGGCAGGTGCCGCAGTGGCGTACGCGGGTGCAGTACGCGGTGGACGCCGAGGGCCGGGCCGGACTGCGCCGGCACCGCTCGCACGAGGTCGAGCCGGTCGACCACTGCCTGATCGCCGCCGAGGGCGTCAGCGAGCTGGGCGTCGAGAAACGGGACTGGACCGGCATGGAGACCGTCGAGGCGATCGCGGCCACCGGGTCCCAGGACCGCCAGGTCATCCTCACCCCGAAGCCGGGCGAACGGCTGCCGATCGTGGAACTGGACCGGCCGGTGTCCGTCATGCGCGTCGGGGAGAAGGACGGCGGCGTCCACCGCGTCCACGGCCGCCCCTTCGTCCGCGAGCGTGCGGACGGCCGTACCTACCGGGTCGGCAGCGGCGGCTTCTGGCAGGTCCACCCGAAGGCGGCGGACACCCTGGTGACCGCCGTGATGCAGGGCCTGCTGCCCCGCAAGGGCGAGACGGCCCTCGACCTCTACTGCGGCGTCGGCCTCTTCGCCGGCGCGCTGGCCGACCGGCTCGGCGAGAAGGGCGCGGTGCTCGGCATCGAGTCCGGCAAGCGCGCGGTCGAGGACGCGCGGCACAACCTCGCCGGCTTCCCCCGGGTCCGCATCGAACAGGGCAAGGTCGAGTCCGTCCTCCCGCGTACCGGCATCACGGAGGTCGACCTCATCGTCCTCGACCCGCCCCGCGCCGGCGCCGGCCGCGCCACCGTCGAACACCTGACGTCCCTGAGCGCCCGCCGCATCGCCTACGTCGCCTGCGACCCGGCGGCGCTGGCCCGGGACCTGGGGTACTTCCGGGACGGGGGGTACCGGGTACGGACGGTGCGGGTGTTCGATCTGTTTCCGATGACGCACCACGTTGAGTGTGTCGCGATCCTCGAACCGGCCGCGAAGCGCTCCTGACCTGCGCTTTCTTCCGTGCGCATTATGTGTGGTGTGGGTGTTACGGGCGATATCTTCACGCTGAAATCACGCTTGTGACGCTCAATTGACGCTCGTTCTGATGGTGTGTCACCTCACTGGTCGTGCAGATCCTGCTGGGTGGAAGACGTGCTCCCGAAGGCTGGCTTTGCGGGAACTCGAACGAAACGCAACCGATTTCCGGGCGATTTCGGCGAGCTGGGGGCGGAACCGGTGTCCACGGTCACGCTGGGCCACCGCCCGCGCCCGCGGGAGGCCGGTCACCGCCCATTCCCCGGCAGACCGGGGCGCACACCCCTCTTCCCGGACACGGCCCGTGATGTCGGTGCCACCCTCTACGGTGGAGATCACCGATGCCGCGGGGCGGTGGGGAGGGACGACGGGCGTGCGCAGGGTGCCACCGGAGATGTTCCGGTTCACGACGGGGGAGAAGGCCGACCTGAACGGGGCGGTGCTGGACGCCTTCGGCGTGGCCGGCGAGCACCTCGAAACCACACTGGGGCCCGACGCGGTACGCGAGCGACTGCGCCTGGTGGGCTGGGTGGCGGATGTCGACGACGCGGAACTGCACGACGCGCTCACCCGGCTCGTGAAGTGGGAACTCCTCGACGTCGTGCACAACCACGCCGAGAACTACCGCACGGCCGAGGAGTACGAGCGGCGCAACCTCCAGTACTCGCTGACCCGCCGGGGCGAGGCGGCTCTCGCCGGAGTGCGGCACGCCCTTGAGGTGCTGGCCTCCACCGGGGCGTTGCAGACGGCCGTGCTGGAGGCCATCGCCGACCGCCTGGACGACCTGTGCCTGCTGTCCGGCGAACCCGCCTCCGCCGACCGGCGGATCTTCAGCACGCTGCGCGAGCTGGAGGCGCATCTGGAGGCCCTGGTGGAGAACACCAAGGCGTTCAACGGCGAACTGCAGCGCCTCCTGCGCGCCGAGGGGGCGGACCTGGAGGTCTTCCGCGAGGTCAAGGCCGCCACCGTCGCCTATCTGCAGGAGTTCCTGGTCAACCTCGACCGGCGCGGACAGGCGGTCGCCGCCGCCGTGGCCCGGGTGGAGGAGCGGGGGACCGCCGTGCTGCGCGAGCGCGCCCTGCGCGGGGCCGAACTGCCCCCGGTCGCCGGTGAGGACCCCGCGGCCGGCTGGCTGGAGAGCAGACGGGCGCGGTGGGCGGGCCTGCGGGCGTGGTTCCTGCCGGACGACGGGGCACGCCCCCGGATCGAGCAGCTGCACGACATCGCCCGGCGCGCCATCGTCTCGCTGCTGCAGGTCCTGGAGCGGATCAACGAGTCACGGCGCCGCTCCTCCAGCGCCGTACAGGACTTCCGGGAGCTGGCGCGCTGGTTCGCCGCCGCCCCGGCGGAGGAAGACCTGCACCGGCTGTGGTCGGCCGCCTTCGGACTCGGCCCGGCGCGCCACGCCCACCTCGCCCACCCGGACCCGGAGTTGATCCCGTCGTCCCGTTCCTGGGCCGAGGCCCCGCCCGTGGAGGTGTCGGCTCTGCTGCGGACCAGCGGACGGACGGAGCGCTTCACCCGCACCGCCAGGGTGCGGGACGTCACGGCCGTCAGGGCCGAGCGCGCGGAGCGGGCCCGCGCGGAGCGGACGGAACTCGCCCGTGCCTGGCAGGCGTTGCGGACGGACGGCCCCGTGCGTCTGTCCTCCTTCGGCACCCTGGATCCCGCCGTTTTCGAGCGGCTGCTCGACCTGGTCGGCCGGGCCCTGGCCGCCCGGCCGGACACGACCGGCTCACGCCGCGCCACGACGGGTGACGGCCGGGTGGAGATCGCGTTGTCCCCGCCTCCCGACGAGCGCACCGCCGTGCTGCGCACCACTAAGGGCACACTCGCCGGACCGGACTACGTCGTACGCATCACAGCGGTCGGCGGAGCGAGCCCCCTCCCACGACCGGGCGCCGCGCGGCGGGAGGCAGCCGGATGAGCACCCTCGCCAACCAACTCGCCGCCGCGGAACGGGAGCAGGTGGCCCGCGCCATCCGCCTCCTGCTGGCCCGGCCGCTGCTGACCGAAGCCACCGACCCGGCCGGCTTCGAACTCGTACGCCGCCGCCGCGAGCCGCTGGCCCAGTGGTTCGACTACACCTGCGGCTGGAGCCTGGTGGTGGAACCGCGCCGCGGCTACGCCCGCCTCACCAAGGTCCGCGCCGACCCGGACGGCACCCGGCCGGCCCGCAGGGCCCGTTCCGGCCGGGCCCCGTTCGACCGCCGGCGTTACGTGCTGCTGTGCGTGACCGCCGCCGAGCTGCTGTCCATACCGATGACGACCATCGGCATGCTCGCCGACCGTGTCGTGCAGGCCACGGCGGCCGACCCGGCGCTGACCGCGTTCGACCCGGTGCACAAGCCGGAGCGGATGGCGTTCGTCGACGTCCTGAAACTGCTGGAGTCGTACGACGTGCTGCGCGCGGTCGACGGGACCACCGAGGCGTACGTCGAGTCGGCCGAGGCGAAGGTCCTCTACCGGGTGGACACCACGCTGCTGATGCGGCTGCCCGCCGCGCCCGTCGGCGCCTCCCGGCTCGCCGTACCCCCGGACGAGGTGCCCGCGCGGTTCGGGGAACTCCTCACCGGTCTGGTGCGGGAGCGCCGTTACGGCGGCGCGGTCGCCGACGGCACGGCGGACGAGGCGCACGGCGAGCGGGCCGCCACGGACGCGCAACGCAACCTGAGGCTGCGCCACTCGGTGCTGCGCCGCCTCTTCGACGACCCCGTGCTGTACCGGACGGACCTCACCGACGACGAGCTGGCGTACGTCACCTCCCTCACAGGACGCCAGATCCTGCGCCGCTCGGTCGAGCAGGCCGGTTTCCTGCTGGAGGAACGAGCCGAGGGCTTCCTGCTCGTGGACCCGGACGGGCTCGCCACCGACGTCCGCTTCCCCGACGACACGTCCACCGCCCGGGTCGCCGCGCTGCTCCTCCTGGAGCCGCTGTGCGCCGCGCCCGCCGGGCTGCTGCCCGAGCAGCTCGCCGAGGCCGGAGCGGACCTGCTGCGGCGCTTCCCGCGGTGGGCCAGGGCGTACCAGTCCGAGGACGGCGCGGCCCGGCTGTCCGACGACGCCGTAGGCGTCCTGCAGGACGTCGGCCTGGCCCGCCGGACCGGGGGGCGGGTCGTGGCGTGCCCGGCCGCCCACCGCTACCGCCTGACACGGACGACGAGTGGGGACCGGGACGACGAGCCCGGACCGGCAGCGGACGCCGCCGCCCCCCGGGCGGCGGTCGGCACGGCTGCCGAGGGCGTCGCCGCAGAAGGAGACCAGCAGTGAGCGTGACCGAGCTTCCCCTCCCCCGGCGGCCGGAGCCCACCGAACCGGCTCCGGCAGGGGCCGCCCGAGCGGCGGACGCCGCCGGCAGCCGTTGGCAGCCCCACCGCGCCGGCATCCTCAACGTCTGGCGCTACTACGACGAGACGTTCACCTTCCACCAGGGCCGCCTGCTGCTCCGCGGCCAGAACGGCTCGGGCAAGTCCAAGGCCCTGGAACTGCTGCTGCCGTTCCTCTTCGACGCCAGCCTGCGCCCCAACCGCCTGTCCACGTTCGGTGGTTCGGAACGCACCATGCACTGGAACCTGCTGGGCGAGGGCGCCTCCGGCAAGACCCGCGTCGGCTACGTGTGGATGGAGTTCCGCCGCGTCGGCGACGACGGCACCGAGCGGTGGTTCGGCTGCGGGGCGCGCCTTCAGGCCAGCGTGCACACCAGCACGGTGCACGCCGACTACTTCACCACCGGCTCCAGAATCGCCCACCCCGGCGGTGTGCTCCTCGTCAACGACGCGGGACAGCCACTGACCCGGGCCGCCCTCGCCGAAGCCCTGCGCGACCGCGGCGACGTCCACGCCTCGGCCACCGACTACCGCACGGCCGTACGGCGTGAACTCTTCGCGGGGATGGGGGAGCAGCGGTACGAGTCGCTGCTGTCCGCGCTGCTCCAGCTGCGTCAGCCCAAACTGTCGGAGCGGCTCGACCCGTCGCTGCTCTCCACCCTGCTGTCCCGTGCCCTGCCCCCGCTGGGCGAGGCGGAGATCGCCGAACTCGCCGAGGGCTTCGAGCGGCTCGACCGGCAGCGCGAACACCTCAAGCGGCTGGACGACGAGGTGACGGCCGCCGAGACCGTCGCGTCCCGGCAGCGTGCCTACGCGCGGCGGGTCCTGCGCGCGGGTTCCGCCGCGCTCATCTCGGCCACGACCGAGCTGGACAACCTCACCCGCGTCGCCCGCCGGAGCGCCGACGAACTCGAACAGGCGCTGGCGGAACGGCGGTCGACCCAGGACCGGCGCGAGGAACTGGAGTCGCGCTCGCACGCGCTGGACGAGATCGTCGAGGGCCTGCGCGAGAGTGACGCGTACCGGCAGGGCGAGGAACTCGACCGGCTCCGCCGCCGTACCGAAGACGTGGCAGCCGCCGCCGGGAGGCAGCGATCCGCCGCTCAGGCCGCTCAGGTCCGGTCGGAGGAGGACCAGCGGCACGCCGAGGAGGCGGCGCACCACGCCCGCACACTGGGCGAGCACGCGCGCGAGGCCGCCGGGGAAGCACACCGGGCGGCTCGGGCAGCAGGGCTGGAGTCCATCCACCACGAGGTGAGGACGGTCCTCGACGCGGCGGAGCCCGCGGTGGCCCTCCCGCCAACCCCGGGACGAGACCAGGGCGGCGTCCCGCGCACGGCGGCCGGGGACGCGGCGCGACAGGCCCGTCGACTGGTGCGCGGCGCGGACACCGCCCGACGGCAGCAGGTCACCCTCGTCACCGAGGCGATCGACGAGCACGATCGCGCCGTACGCGACCGGGGCGCCGCCGAGGAACTGCTGGACCAGGCCCGCACCCGTCTCGCGGAGGCGATCGCCCGGCGGGACGAGGCGTCCGCCGCCTGGGACGATGCCCTCGCCGCACAGGCGGAACGCCTGCTCGCCTGGGCCGAGGACTGCACGGAACTGCGCATCACCGACCTCGACGCACTCGCTGCCACAGCAGCGGCGGAGGCCGAGGTGACAGCCCTGACCGAAGCCGCCGCGCGCCCGCCGGAACAGGAGATCGCCGAGGCGGAGGCCACCACCCGGGCCGCACGCCAGGGCCTGCGGGACGAGCGGAGCCGACTGGAGGAGCAGCTACGACGGCTGAGCGGTGAAACCGACCTGCCGCCCGGGCCCCCGCCCACCCGCACCGCCGTCCGTACGGAGACGGCGGGAGCACCCCTGTGGCGCGTGGTCGCCTTCCGTGAAGGCGTCCCGCTGCCCGTCCAGTCCGCGGTGGAGGCCGCACTGGAGGCGTCGGGTCTCCTGGACGCCTGGGTCGGTCCCTACGACGGAATCACACTGCCGGGTCACGACACGCGCGCCGAAGCCGCCCTGGCCGCGACCGCCCCGGGGCCAAGCCTGCTGGAGGTGCTGCGGCCCGAGGAGGGCATCCCCGTCCCGGCCGACACCGTGACCCGCATCCTCGCGGGCATCGCCTACGGCCCCACTCTGCCGGGCGGGCACCCCGCGGCCGTCTCCGCCGACGGCGCCTGGCGTCTCGCGCTCGCCACCGGCACCTGGAGCAAACCGGAGCCGGCTCACATCGGCGCCCTGGCACGTCAGCGTGCCCGGCAGCGCATGATCGGCGAACTGACCGACCGTATCGGCGAGACGAACGCCTCCCTCGCCGCACTCGACGACCGGCTGCGTGGCCTCGCCGCTCGCCGCGCCCGGCTGGACGCCGACCGCGCCGCCCGACCCGACCACCGGGAACTCGACGCCCGGCGGCGTGACCGGGACCGCGCGGAGGACACCGTGGCGGCCCGGGACGACGCCGTGCGTGACGTCGCCGGACGACTGGCGCGGTGCGAGAGGGAGGTGGCGGCCGCTCTGCGCACGCTCGACCGACGAGCCGCCGAACACGGACTGCCCACCGATCGCGCCCGGTTGCGTACGCTCTCCGACGCCATCGACAGGTTCCGGAACACCGCCGACGGTTGGGTGGACGCCCGGCTCGCCGCGACCGCCGCCACCGACCAGTCCCGCCAGCGGGCCGCCCAGGCGGCCCGATCGCGCCGGACCGCAGAGGAACGCGCCGAGGACGCGGCCGCCACCGAAGCGGAGGCAACGGGGCTGAAAGCGCGCCTGGAGGCAGTGGAAGCCACCGTCGGCGCGGACTACCGGCAGATCGTCGCACGCCTCGCCGAGGCGCGCGCCGAGCTGCGCAGCTGCCGTGAGGAGGCCGGCCGGGCCGCCGAACTCCTGCTGCGTCTGGAAGGACAGGTCGGAGAACTGCGGGCCACCAGCGGCCAGGACGCCGAACGACGGGAACAGGCCGTCGCGACCAGGGACGCAGCGGCGCGCCGGTTCCGGCACCTGTGTCTGGCCGGGCTGGCCGAGGACGCCGGCATCACACCGGCACTCGACGCCGGGGACGGCACCAAGGCCACCCTGGAGGCCGCCCGCGCCACGGCGGCGAAGTGGCCGGACCTCCCGCACGCCCCACGCAACCTGGGCGACGCCGCGACCCGCCTGTCCGAAGCGGTCCACGAGGCCCGCCGGCGCCTCGGCACCCGTGCCGATCTGGACCTGGAACCCGACGACGACATCCAGCTCTTCACCGCCACCCTGGACGGCGTACGGGTGGGGGCGACGGGCCTGCTCAGCACGCTCACCCAGGAGCGCGACCGCAGCCGGGACGACATCACGGCCGCCGAGCGGCGCCTGTTCGACCAGATCCTCACGGGCGACATCCGCCGCCACCTCGCGGCCCGCATCCGCCAGGCCGGTGAACTCGTCGACCGCATGAACGGGCACCTGGAGCGGGTCCGCACCGCCTCCGACGTCGCCGTCCAACTCGTCTGGGACGTCCGCCCGGACCTTCCGGACAGCACCCGCACCGCCCGTCAGCTGCTGCTCAAGGACCCCGGCCGGGTCACCGAGAGCGACCGGGAGGCGCTGCACGTCTTCTTCCGTGCCCGCATCGAGGAGGCCAAGGGCAGTGAGACGGCCGCGAGCTGGGAGGAACAGCTCGGCGAGGTGCTCGACTACACCGCCTGGCACCGCTTCACCGTCCGCCTCGACCGGGCGAACGGGACCGGATGGCAGCCGCTGACCAAGAAGCTGCACGGCGCGCTCTCCGGCGGAGAGAAGGCCATCGCACTGCACCTGCCCCTCTTCGCCGCCGTCGCCGCCCACTACGAGGCCGTGCCCCTGGCACCCCGGCCGATCCTGCTGGACGAGGTCTTCGTCGGAGTCGACACGGTCAACCGCGGACAGGTCTTCGCGCTGCTCACCGCCCTCGACCTGGACCTCATGGTCACCTCCGACCACGAATGGTGCACCTACGGCGAACTGCCCGGCATCGCCGTCCACCAACTCCTCACCGGCGGGGACGACGACGCGGTCACCAGCGCCCGCTTCGTCTGGAACGGCGTCGACCTGGAGGTGGAATGACCAGCGCCGACGCGAGGATGCCCACGGAACCGGCCCCGGGCGAGGCCACCCTGCGCCGCCCCGAACTCCGCCCCCTCTGGGACACGCTCCACAGCCGCCTCTCCTCCGGCCGCCCCGTCACACGGGTGCGCCTCGGACCGCTCGACGACACCCAGCGCGAGGCGCTCGCCGACCTCCTGGGCCTCGACCGTCTGCCGGACGCACGTCCCTTTGTCCCCCTGACCCGCCTGGAGGAGGCCGTCACCGAACTCTCCGGCCGCACCGTACGAGACATCGTCAGCGAACTGGTCGGCCCCCTCGGCGACAGAGCCGGCGAGCGGCGCCGCCGGCAGGACGAGCGGGCCGAGCTGTGGACCTGGCTGGCCGGGCACGAGACGGTGAGGGCCCAGCCGGCGCTCTCCGACTGGGCCGCCGGCTGCCGGGCAGCCGGCGTGGTCGGCGGCTCGGTGGAGCAGACCCGTACGCTGCTCACGGACGCGCTCAAGGTGCTCGCCGAACTGCCCGGCCAGGCAGAACCCCTGCCCGTCTTCGCCGCCCGGGTCCTCAGCGGCCGGACGCACGCACTCGACGACGGCACACCCCTGTCCGCACTCGTCCTGCGCGCCCTGGCGACCCTGTACGACACCGTCCCGCCGCAGTCCGCCGCGCAGCGGCGCGCCCTGTGGGCCCGCGCGGGAGTCGCCGACGACGAGCTGTCCGCCACCGTTCTCGTCGGCGGTCTTCGCCCGGCCGGCGACGGACTGCTCGCCCAGGTGGCCACGGCGTGCGCGGAGGCCGGCCAGGCCGCCTGCCTGACCCTCGCCCACGTCCGGTACCCGGGCGAGTTCATCCTTTCCGCGGCCCCTGTACCCGTCGTCCACGTCGTGGAGAACCCCAGCGTCCTGGCACTGGCCCTACGCCGCTTCGGGCCCTGCTGCCCGCCGCTCGTCTGTACGTCCGGCTGGCCCAACAGCGCCGCGATCCAGCTCCTGCGCATGCTCGCGGACCACGGAGCGGCTCTTCGCTACCACGGCGACTTCGACGGAGAAGGCGTCCGCATCGCCGCCTACGTCCTGGACAAGACGCCGGCGCGTCCCTGGCGCATGACGGCAGCGGACTATCGTGCCGCGGTCGCCCTCAACCCAGGCGGTCCTCAGCCGGGACGCATCACCCAAGCGCCCTGGGATCTCGACCTGGCCGATGACATGGCGGAGCACGGCGTCGCCGTGGTCGAGGAGCTGGTGGCGGAGGTGTTGTTGAAAGATCTCGCTGGTGCGGCTCAGCAGAGGCGTCGGCCTGACTGGTCGTGACGCCTCTTTGACGCTCCAGGTGGACGAGTGGCCGTTCGGAGCGGCGGCGGACACACGCTGACCTGCGATTACTCGTCTCGCTTTTCATGTGACGAACTCGGCGTCGCGGACCACCCCGACAAGCCGCTCGGCCTGCACACGGCTTCCCCGGCGGATCTCGCCGTACCCGGCGGTGGCGCCGGTACGGCCGGAAGATCTGAACCAGTACAGGGAATCAGGCGGCGACGAGCTCCTGCTCGTGGTCCGGCGTTTCGGCCTTGGTCTTCTTGTTCGGCAGCGAGAGCCGGAAGACCTTGTGCCACGCGGAGAACACCTGCTTGGGCAGTGGCCCGGTGACGTACTCCAGCTCGTACTTCTCGAACAGCGCGCGCACCTTCACCGCGACCTCGGCGTACCGGTTGCTCGGCAGGTCCGGGAACAGGTGGTGCTCGATCTGGTGCGACAGGTTGCCGGTCATGAAGTGCATGGCCTTGCTGCCGCTGATGTTCGCCGAGCCCATCATCTGGCGCAGGTACCACTGGCCGCGCGTCTCGCCCTTGATCGACCGGCGCTCGAAGACCTTCACGCCCTCGGGGAAGTGCCCGCACATGATCACCGAGTGGGACCAGAGGTTGCGGACCAGGTTCGCGGTGAACGTGGCGGCGAGCGTGGGGAGGAACGACGGGCCCGACAGCAGCGGGTGGATCACGTAGTCCTTGAGTACCTGCTTGCGGATCTTGCGGCCCACGGCCCTGGCCCGCGCGCGGAACTCCGGGTTCTTGCGGCGGCGCTTGTTGAGGTTCTTGCCGAGCTCCAGGTCGTACGCCGCGATGCCGTACTCGAAGAAGCAGGCGTTGATGAAGTTCCACAGCGGCTGGCCGAGGTGGAACGGGTGCCACTTCTGGTCCTCGTCGACGCGCATGATGCCGTAGCCGAGGTCGTTGTCCTTGCCGATCACGTTGGTGTACGTGTGGTGCAGCTCGTTGTGCGAGTGCTTCCACTGGTCGGCCGGCGAGACGTGATCCCAGTCCCAGGTGGTGGAGTGGATCTTCGGGTCCCGCATCCAGTCCCACTGGCCGTGCAGGATGTTGTGGCCGATCTCCATGTTGTCCATGATCTTCGCCACGGACAGGCCGGCGGTGCCGATCAGCCACGCGGGCGGGAAGATCGAGAACAGGAGCACACCCCTGCTGACCAGTTCGAGCTTGCGCTGCGCCGAGATGACCTTACGGATGTAGGCGGCGTCTTTCTCGCCGCGGCCGGCGATCACCTCGTCGCGGATCGCGTCCAGCTCGCGGCCGAGCTCCTCGATCTGCTCCGCGGTCAGGTGGGCGGTGGGGTCGATAGCGGTCAAGGTGTTCCTACCGTTCGATGTCGCAGGGGCCCGCGGCGGCGGACACACAGGTCTGGATGAGGACACCCGGCTCGGCCTCGGTGATCTCGCCGGTGCGCAGGTCGCGGACGGCACCCGCCTTGAGCGGCGTGACGCAGCCGAAGCAGATGCCCATGCGGCACCCGGAGGGCATGAGCACGCCGGCCTCCTCGCCGACGTCCAGCAACGGCGTGGCGCCGTCCGCGTCGACGGTCTTGCCGGTGGCGCTGAACGTGACCTCGCCGCCGTCGCCGGCGACGACGATGCCGGGGCGGAAGCGTTCGGTGTGCAGGCGCTCTTGGACGCCGTGCTCTCTCCAGTGCTCTTCGGCGGCGTCGAGCAGGCCCGCGGGCCCGCAAGCCCAGGTCTCGCGCTCGGCCCAGTCGGGCACGAGTTCGTCGAGACGGGCGATGTCGAGCATGCCGTCTGTGTCGGTGTGCACCTCGGTGAGCCGCAGCTTCTTGTCCGCGACCAGGTCGTGCAGTTCGTCGCGGAAGATCACGTCTTGCGGCTGTGGCGCGCAGTGGACCATGACGACGTCGTCGAACTCGGTGTCGCGCAGCATGCCCATCACGGGCGTGATGCCGCTGCCGGCCGTCAGGTAGAGCACCTTGGCGGGCTTGGCCCGCGGCAGTACGAAGTCTCCGGTCGCCTGGTCGAGCTGGATCAACGTGCCCGGTTTCACCCTGCGGACCAGGTGGTTGCTGACCTTGCCGTCCGGGATCGCCTTCACGGTGATCGTGACGCGGCCGTCCGGGCGGTTTGTCGGCGATGTGAGGGAGTAGGCACGCCACAGGCGTACGCCGTCGACGTCGACCCCGATCCGCACGTACTGACCGGCTGTGTGGCCGCGCCAGCCCCGGCCCGGCCTGATCACGACGGTCGCGGCGTCACCCGTCTCGGGGTGCACCGCCTCGATACGTCCCCGCAGGTCAGCGCCCGCACGCAGTGGGCTGACCAGGTCGAGGTAGTCCGACGGCAGCAGCGGCGTCGTGACCATCTCCAGCAGTTTCCACGCCCCGCTGCGGAGGGCTGCGCTCGTCATGGCTCCAGCTTGCTGTGCCGCGAGGCGTAAAGTCCTGACCGCAGGACGTGAATCTGGTCGGATGAATTGTTCGCAAGGAACAAAGACGTGAGCCAAGCAATCCGGAGGGCCAGCGAACTGGCCTTGGACGAGACGACGGTCACAGCACTTCGGGCCGCGCTGAAGACCACCGCTGACGAGGTCGTCCAGGCCATCATCGACGAGGTCCCTCCCTACGCCAACGCCCTGTCGGGTCACATGGGCGCCACCATCCGCCGAGCCGTGCGCACCGCCCTGGGGCACTACCTGGACCTCGCGAGCGGGAACGCCACGGGCGGCGACGCCGGTGACGCGGCCTACGAGCTGGGCCGCGGTGAGGTGCGCGACGGCCGTTCGATGGACGCCCTGCTCAGCGCCTACCGCGTCGGCGCCCGCGTGGCCTGGCGATGCCTGGCAGCGGGTGCCGTACCCGCAGGTCTGCCCGCCGCCGAGGTCGCCAAGTTCGCCGAGCTGACCTTCGCCTACATCGACGAGCTCTCCGCCGCGAGCGCCGCGGGCCACGCCGACGAACTGGCTGCCCGGGGCAGGGCCCACGAGCTCCACCTGGAACACCTGGCCCGCGACCTTCTCGGCGGCGCGAGCCCGGATGTGCTGCTGGCCTCTGCCCAACGGGCCGGGTGGCAGCCTCCGGTTTCGCTGACCGCGGTCCTGCTGCCCGCCGCCCAGGCCCGGCCTGCCTACCGCGCGCTCGACCCGGGAACCCTCGTCCTCGACGATCTGCCGGACGCCACCGGTGTGCTGCTCGTACCCGATGCCGACCGATCACATCTCCTGCGGCAGCTGACCGACCGCACCGCCGTGGTCGGCCCGGCCCGGCCTTGGACTCGGGCGTCCGCCTCGTACGCACGAGCCGTACGCGCGCGCTCCCTCTCCGTCGATATTCGCGACACGGAGGACCACCTGCCTGAGCTGGTGCTGAGCGCCGACATGGACGCGTTCGCGGACCTGCGGGCCCGAGCCCTCGCACCGTTGCGGACCTTGCCCGTCGCGACCGCACGGCGGCTGGAGGAGACGTTGCGGGAGTGGTTGCTGCACCAGGGCAAGCGGGACGAGGTGGCGGCGGCGTTGTTCGTCCATCCCCAGACAGTCCGGTACCGGATGTCGCAGCTGCGGGAGCTGTTTCCGGATCTCGCATCGCCACACCGGGTCCTTGAACTGACGCTGGCGGTCGGTCTTCCGGTCAGCTGACGCGTGCTTCGACCGTCCATACACTCCCGGGCGGATCCCGGCGTCATGCGCGCGGTCGCCCGCGGGCACCGCGTCTCCGGGTTCGGCCTGGGGGCGGCTCTCGTGCCCAGGTGTCCATCCACCTGGACGGTCTTGAAGCCGGGACGGTCCGGGTGAGCGGGGCGATCATGGTGCAGCAGGCCGGCTGACGGAGACCGCTCCACCACGTCGGGCCAGCGCTGGGGTCCTCTGGTCACACCATGGGCCGGCTGTTCCAGCCACTTGGCGGGGGTCCACCCGTCGATCGCCGGATGGCCGACGGAGCGACCGAGGTTCCAGGCTGGGCATGACCCGTCGTACTCAGCGGGCCGATGCCGTCCCATCGCTGACCGTGTGCGGGGCAGGCCACGTAGAAAGGGAACTCTGTGAGCACCGCATCCGCCCCGGAGGCGACGGATGGCGAGTCCCTGCGCGTCCGTGCGACGCTCCGGGCGCTGTACGGCTATGTCCGCCCGCACCGCTGGACCGTCGTACTCGGTCTGCTGCTGGCGCTGGCGGGGGCAGTCGGCGGACTGCTCCAGCCGCTGGCCACGAAGACGCTGGTCGACCGGCTCTCGTCCGGCGGCACGCTCGCGACCGTACTGCTGGCGCTGACCGTGCTGGTGCTGCTGAGCACGGTGGCCGAGGCGTTCGGCGCCTATGTGCTGGAGCGGACGGCCGAGTCGGTCGTGCTGGCCGCTCGCCGCAGCCTGATCGGCCGGCTGCTGCGGCTGCGGCTCTCCGCTGTGGACCGGATGCAGCCGGGCGATCTGATGTCGCGGGTGACGTCCGACACCACGCTGCTGCGGGCCGTCAGCACCCAGGCGGTGGTCAACGCCGCGACCGGGGCGCTGACGCTGATCGCGGCGGTCGTGGTGATGGCGTTCCTGGACGCCGTCCTGCTCGGCGTCACCCTCCTCGTGGTCGCGGTCGTCGGGGCGTGCGCCGCCCTGGTGATGCCGAAGATCGGGCAGGCCGCCGAGCGCTCCCAGGCCGCGGTCGGGGAGATGTCCACCGGCCTTGAGCGGGTCTTCGGCGCGTTCCGCACGGTGAAGGCATCCGGCGCCGAGGCGCGGGAGACCGCCCGCGTCGAGGCGTCGGCCCGGCGTGCGTGGCGCCACGGCGTGCGGGGCGCGAAGTGGGAGGCCCTGCTGGGTACCGCGGACAACCTCGCCGTCGAGCTGGCGTTCCTCGCGGTGCTCGCGGTCGGCGGGGCACGGGTGGCGTCCGGGGAGATCCCCGTCTCCACGCTGATCGCCTTCCTGCTGTACCTGTTCTACCTGATGGAGCCGGTGTACAAGCTGGTCGAGGCCGCCTCCGCGTACCAGGAGGGCGCGGCCGCGATCTCCCGGATCGAGGAAGTCGACCGTCTGGCGGCCGAGCCGCCGGCCACGTACAAGCCGGTGCGGACCGAGGGGCGTCCGGCGTCGGTCCGCTTCGAGGACGTGTCCTTCCGCTACGGGCCCGGGCTGCCCGACATCCACCGCCGGGTGGACTTCGAGGTGCCGGGCGCCGGGATGACGGCCTTCGTCGGGCCCTCGGGTGCGGGTAAGTCGACGGTCTTCTCGCTCATCGAGCGGTTCTACGAGACGACCGGCGGGCGCATCCTGGTCGACGGCCAGGACATACGCCAGTGGCCGCTGTCCGAGCTGCGGTCCGTCATCGGGTACGTCGAGCAGGACGCACCGGTTCTGGCCGGCACGCTGCGGGAGAACCTGGTCTTCAGCGCGCCCGGCGCGACGGACGACGACATCCGCGCCGTCCTCGTCCGGACCAGGCTCGACACCCTCGTCGACCGTCTCCCGCACGGCCTGGACACCCTGGTGGGGCACCGCGGTTCGAAGCTGTCCGGCGGCGAACGCCAGCGCGTCGCGATCGCCCGCGCCCTGCTGCGCAGGCCCCGGCTGCTGCTCCTGGACGAGGCGACCTCACAGCTCGACGCGGTCAACGAGCTGGCGCTGCGGGACGTCATCGCGGAGACGGCACGCGAGACCACCGTCCTGGTGGTGGCGCACCGCCTGTCCACGGTGACGGACGCGGACCGCATCGTCGTCATGGACGCCGGCGCGGTCCGGGCGATCGGCACCCACGAGGAGCTGGTGGCCGAGGACGAACTGTACGCCCAGCTCGCCGCGACCCAGCTCCTGCTCCCCACCGGGCGTCCCGGCGGGTGAGCCGAGTGCACCACAGGCTGCCCCCGCCGCATGGCGGGGGCAGCCCTGCTGAGCGGCTGAGTGGCTGAGTGGCGCCGGACAGCCGTCGGATACCCGGCGCACCGGCGGCGCGTGAGGCTGAGGACAGTGCCGCGCGTCACCAGGCGGTGGTCCCGCGGAACAGGGCGGACGGCCGCCCGCTCAGCCCGATGCGGAAGGGCATCGGCCGGCGGTGTGTTCCGCGTCCCCGGACTGTCCGGTCATCCACTGCCTGCGATCGGCCGTGATCATCAGCCATGCGAGCGGGGAACCGAGGGCCACGTCCACCGCCAGTGCCTTCACGCCGAAGGGCACGGCGCTGCCAGGTGCCTGCGCGGGCCGGGCCCTGCCGGGCGGGAAGCACGCTCGACGGGGCTTCGTGAGCCCGGCCGGAGCGCCGCCGTATCCGACCCTGAGATCCGCCGTCCGTGGACGGCGGCGGCGCGCGCTCCCGTCCGAGCCGCTCCGGGCCTGTTTCAGCCGTCCGGCGGGTGCCAGAGGCCGGACGGTCGATGTGAGCGGCGGCGAGGGCCGTCGGAGCCGGGGCGGGCCATCGAAGACCGCCCGCCCCGGCCGGCGTCAACGCACGTACTTCGCCGGCTTGGTGGCGGCGTTGAGCAGCGCCTCCAGCGGTCCGCGGCGGAAGAACCGGGACCAGACCGCGGCGAACACGATCGCGCACAGGATGTATGTGAGCACGGGGACCCACGACGTCGTCGTGCCGGAGCCGGAAGCGGGCCACGCGGACTGTGCGAGGAAGTGACCGACGTACGCCGTCAGGGACATGGTGCCCACGGCGATGACCGGCTTCGCCAGACGGCGCAGACGCGCCACGCGGTCCATCAGCACCGTCGCGCCCACGATCACGAGGATCGCGACGCCCACGCTGCCGATGATGTCGAACGTGGTGCCGGTGTGCGGGCCGGCACCCAGGAGGTCCGAGGCGGACGACAGGAGCTGATCGCTGGAGCCGCTGCCGCCGGGCCCCGATCCGGAACCGCTGAAAGCGGCCCCGGAGCCGCCGGACCAGGACCCGGAGCCGGCGGACGACCCACCGGTTCCCGCGAACACCGCGTCCTTGCCCGCCAGCAGCAACGACAGACCGTACGCGGCCACGGTGAGGGCGGCGCCGAGGGCGGCCAGGCGACGCCGGACGGGGACGGCCGACAGGTCGAGGCGGGCCAGCGCCATACCGGCGATCACGAACGGCATCCACGTGATCGTCGGATAGAGGCCCGTGAGCAGCAGATCGATCACTCCCACGCCGTTGAGCTTCTCGAGCGGGTCGTAGGCGTTGACGCTCTGCTGGACCGATTCGCCCAGCCACGTGCGCAGCACGAACGCCAGCTGGGGTGTGACGAGCGCGAGCCCGGCCGCGGTGAGCGCCAGTGTCCTCGCGGACAGCCGCAGCAGGGGCAGGGCGAGGAGGAAGTACACGCCGTAGAAGCCGAGAATGATGACGTCCCCGTATTCGATCGCCAGCACGCTGCCCAGGGCCAGCAGGACCACGGCGCGGATCGCGACCCGGGCCTTCGCCTGCCGGCCGGCCAGGCCGGTCTTCGGCTCGCGGCGGCCGGCGATCAGCATCAGCGAGAACCCGGCGAGGGTGGCGAACAGGACCGACGAGTGCCCGTCGGCCAGGAACCGCACCCAGGTGCCGACCCCGGCCGTGGCCTCGAGCGGCGGGCCGATGTGCACGACGTACATACCGAACACCGCGAGCGCGCGGGCCAGGTCCACGCCGACCAGGCGACCCGTCGAAGGCTTCCCGGCGGACTCGGGCGAGGTGCGGAGTCCTGGTGGCGAGGTTCCCTGCGGAGTCGGCATCGCCTGCGACGGCTGCATCTGTGTCATACGAGGAATCTCCCGATGCGGTACGGACGGTGACCATCCGGCAGGCTTCGGTGGCATCCCCGCCGACCGGCCGGGACCACCCCCGCCGACCGGCGGGCCGGGACGGACGGATCAGAGGTGGCGGTCGATGGCGGGCAGGAGGTCCTGGAAGGTGGCCCCGGAGGCGGGTTCGCCGATGGCGGTCAGCTGCCACGCTCCGCTGACGCGGGAGATCTTGGCCATGATCCGGGCGGTGTGGGAGCCGCCGCCGGACAGGGTGTAGCGGGCGAGTTCGGCCCCCGTCGATTCGTCCACCAGGCGGCAGTAGGCGTTCTCGACCTCGTCGAAGGTCGCGCCGGTGAAGGAGTTCACGGTGAAGACGATCTGGTCCACTTCCGACAGCATCCGCGTGAAGTCGACCGTGATGGCCTCGTCGTCCCCCGGACCGTCGCCGCCGGTGCGGTTGTCGCCGGAGTGCTTCACGGCACCGAAGATGCCGGTCAGGTGCTGGAAGTAGACGACCTCCACGACTCGCCGGCCCGCGTACAGGACCGCGGAAGCGTCGAGGTCGATCGCCGTGGCGCCCATCAGTCTGCCGAGGAAGCCCGTACGCGTCCTCGCCTGCCAGCCCAGCCCCATCCGCACGTGGCTGAGGGGGGTCGTGTCGAGCTTGGTCAGGCTGATCCATTGGCCCTTGGTGAGATTGACGGACATGAAGCACTCCCGGTGTGGGTCGAGGCGAAGGACGTGGCCGGGCCCGAACGGGACGGCCGGCAGACAGGAACCGCCGCCCGCGCGCGGAGGGGATGTCCACGCGAGGGCGGCGGGGAGGGGGCGGGACCGGTGTCCTGGAGCCAGAGGCCGACGCCGAAGTCCTGGGCGGTACCGGCGAGGCCGGAGGCACCGCCTCAGGTCCGGCTGGTGGCCGACATGGGGTGCTCCTTGCCTCTGCTCCTGGCCGGCGCACGGCCACGGCGAGCGGACACGGGATCATCCGTCCGTCGGACAGGGCCGACGCTCACGGCGCCCCGGCTTGCGTATCCCCAACCTCGTCGACGCTTCGGCCCGGCGGCATCCGACGGGTGACCGGTCGCCCCCCGCCATGCGGCGGGAGGACCACCCGCCGCTCGGTGGCGGTCACAGACCGGGAACGTCTCCGCCGCGGCACCCCCGCCACCCGGCGGGGTACGTGTGGCCGGTTGCCGGGTGGTGAGTCCTCAGGATCCTCACGAGTGTCGTGGACGTGACTCCATCCACGACTCCGCCGACCGCCGCCGTGAAGCCTCACCCGACCGTGATGACACCACGGTGCCGGCGCGCGGCGGCCACAGCGAGCGTCTGGTACCTGCGTTTCATGGCTCTGCTCAATGTGCCGGCGGTGCTGTCCGTTCCCCTGCGCGACGGGGTGCGGGAACACAACGAGGGCGAGTACTTCACCCCGTACCTGCTCACCGCCGGTCTGGTGTCCGCGATCCTCGCCCTGTACCTGGCCGTCGCCATGCGCAGGCGCAAGCGCGCGGCCTGGATCTTCAACACGGTCCTCTCGGCACTGACCCTGTCGGTCATGGTCCTCTGGATGCTCCTGCCCGGTGAGGACCTCGGCTTCCGCCACCACTGGGTCAACTGGGCGTCCGCCGCGCTGACCGCCCTCTTCCTGCTGTCGCTGCTCGTGGGGCGTACGGAGTTCACGTCGAAGGGCGACCGTTCCAACCCGCGGACCGCGCTCGCGACCCTGGCCGGCGGTGTGGCGCTCGGCAGCGCGCTGGGGGTGGCGCTGGTGCAGGCGACCGGCACCGGGGTGGGAGCCGATCTGTCCGATCGCCTCGGCTACGTCCTGTCCCGCTTCGTCACGCTGGACCCGTCCGAGAAGGCCGCCCGCCTCATCCAGGTGCCCGGCTGGGTCGACGGGACGCTCAACGTGACGGCGGCGCTCGTGTTCCTGAGCGTGCTGTACGTGGCGTTCCGCAGCCCCCGGGGCCGGGTGATGCTGACCGAGGACGACGAGGCCCGGCTGCGCACCCTTCTCGACCGGCACGGTGAGCGGGACTCCCTGGGCTACTTCGCCCTGCGCCGCGACAAGGCGGCCGTCTTCTCCCCGAGCGGCAAGGCGGCCGTGACCTACCGCGTGGTCAACGGCGTCTCCCTGGCCTCCGGCGACCCCGTCGGAGACCCCGAGGCATGGCCCGGCGCCATCGACGCCTGGCTTGCCGACGCACGGGCGCACGCCTGGGTCCCGGCCGTGATGGGGGCGTCCGAGGAAGCGGGAGTGATCTACGGACGCCACGGTCTGAGCGCCCTCGAACTGGGCGACGAGGCCGTCGTGGAGGTCGCGGACTTCACCCTGGAAGGACGCGCGATGCGCGGGGTCCGTCAGGCGCACAACCGGGTCCGGCGCGCCGGCCACAGCGTGCGGGTGCGCCGCCACGAGGACATACCCGAGCCGGAGATGGCCCGTCTGGTGGCCGATGCCGACCGCTGGCGCGACGGGGCGACCGAACGCGGCTTCTCGATGGCGCTCGGCAGGCTCGGATCGCCGGACGACGGACGCTGCGTGATGGTCGAGTGCCACGACGCCCACGGCCAACTGCGCGCGCTGCTCAGCTTCGTTCCCTGGGGAAGCAAGGGGCTCTCGCTCGACCTGATGCGCCGGGACCGCGCCAGCGACAACGGCCTGGTGGAGTTCATGGTGATCGAACTGCTACGGCAGGCGGACGACGTGGGACTGGCCCGGGTCTCGCTGAACTTCGCGATGTTCCGGTCGGTCTTCGAGCGCGGAGACCGCCTGGGCGCCGGACCCGTCCTGCGGCTGTGGCGAACCACCCTGGGGTTCTGCTCCCGCTGGTGGCAGATCGAATCGCTGTACCGGGCGAACGCCAAGTACCGGCCGGTCTGGGAACCCCGCTTCGTCCTCTTCCAGAAGAGCGGCGAACTGCCGCGGATCGCGCTGGCCGCCGCCCGCGCGGAGGGCTTCGTCATGACGCCGGGACTGCCCGCCCTCTTCCGGCGGCGATCGCGCGCCGCCTGATGTGCGGCGCCTCGCTCACGGGCCGCCCCCTCACATCCCCTGGTCCCCGCGAGTGCTCCGGCCGAGGCTCGCCCGGCGAGGACGGCGTACCGTCCTCGCCCGCACCGGGCCGCCGCTCAGGCGGGCGCCATCCGCCGAGCCTCGCCCGCCGCCCCGCCGACCGGCCGGAGCGCACCCCCCGAACGGCCGGAGCCGACCCGCCGGGTGTCCACAGTCCGTGGGTGATCACTCCACCACGTACCCTGCCCGGCGTACGGTCGACGTCGGGCGGACCCGTACGCGCATGCGGGACCCCCGGATGCACGGGGCGCCGAGCAGCGGGACAGCGCAGACGAGAGTGTGAGGCGGGACGCCGGTGATCCGGGTAGTGGTGGTCGACGACGAGGCCCTGGTGCGGTCCGGTTTCCAGATGATCCTCAACGCGTCCGACGGCATCGAGGTCGTGGCGACCGCCGAAGGAGCCCGGGCGGCCGACGTGATCCGGCGCGAGCGGCCGGACGTCGTGCTCCTCGACATCCGCATGCCGGACGTGGACGGCCTGACGGTGCTGCGGCAGGTCCAAACGCTGCCCGAACCACCGCACGTGGCCATGCTGACCACCTTCGACACCGACGAGTACATCCTCACCGCCCTGCGCTCGGGAGCCGCCGGCTTCCTGCTCAAGGACACCGAGCCCGAACAACTCGCCCAGCTGGTCCGCACCCTGGCCGCGGGCGGCGTCGTCATGTCGCCGAAGGCATCACGCGCGCTGCTCCGCAACCACCCGGGGGGCGGAGCACCCCAGGACGCGGACGTCGCACGCGTCGGCCTGCTCAGCGACCGGGAACGCGACGTCCTCGTCCTGGTCGCCGAAGGACTGTCCAACGCCGACATCGGCACCCGCATCCATCTGAGCGCGGGCACCGTCAAGGACCACGTCAGCTCGATCCTGACCAAGCTGAGGGTCTCCAGCCGCGTCCAGGCGGCACTGCTCGCCGAGCGCGCAGGACTGCTCACCCACAACGACGACAACACGGCACGGGACAACGGACGATGAACACGGGCCGGGCGTGGTGGCGGCGTGTACCGCCCTGGGCCGTCGACACGGGGCTCGTGATGCCGGCCGCGCTCGACGCCTGGATCAACCTCCTGGGCGAGGGCACCCCTGTGATGTGGGCCTGCGCCGCCGTGGGCTCCGCCGGACTGTTCCTGCGCAGGCGCTTCCCGCTGACCGTCTTCCTGCTGACCCTGCCCATGACCCTGTTCATGGACGTCGCGGTCGCCCCGATCGCCGCCCTGTACACACTGGCCGCGTCCACCCGCAACCGCCCGCTGCTCGTCGGCTGCGCGCTGCTGAACGCCGCTGCGGGCACGCTCGCCTGGCCGTTGTCCGACGCGTTCGACGGGGACCGGACCTGGACGCTCGTCCAGTTCGTCTACACGCTGGCCACGGCCTTCGCCCCCGTCCTGTTCGGCCAGCTCGTGCAGGCCAGGCACGACGTGGCCCGCCAACTCGGCGAGGTCAGGGAGGCCCGGGAACACGAGCGCGCCCTCTACGCCCAGACCGTCCTCGCCCGCGAACGCGCCCAGCTGGCCCGCGAGATGCACGACGTCGTCTCCCACCAGGTCAGCCTCATCGCCGTCCAGGCCGGGGCCCTGCAGATGGCCGCCAAGGACCCCGACGTCCGCGACGCCGCCCGCACCATCCGCACCCTGAGCGCGAACACCCTCGACGAACTCCGCCACATGGTCACCCTGCTCCGCGCCTCCGGCGGCAAGGCGACCGAGCTCACCCCCCAGCCCACCCTCGCCGACCTCCGGCAGCTCATCGCCAACAGCGGCATCGAGACCACCCTGACCGGACAGCTCCCGGCCGACATCAGCACCACAGCCCAGCGCACCGTCTACCGCACGATCCAGGAAGCCCTCACCAACGTGCGCAAACACGCACCCGGAGCCCGCACCGACGTCCACCTGTGGCACGACGCACACCACTTCGGCGTCACCGTCACCAACACCGCCCCCACCCGCCCGACCGTCGCCCTCCCCAGCGCCCGTCACGGCCTCATCGGCCTGAAAGAACGCGCCGAACTCCTCGACGGCACCCTCCTCGTCGGACCCACCCCGGAAGGCGGTTACAAGATCGAGCTACGAGCCCCCGCCCGGCCCGACTGAACATCGGACGACGCGAGTTCCCGTAGCGCGCGTGGAGCACCAGACCGAGGCTGTCGTAACTCGATCCGGTCCGGGCCCGTTCGGCCAGTTCCGCGGCTCGTGCCGAGGGGCGGTGGCCAGGAAACCGACGCCGGCCGCCGCGGCGGCGCCGAGCAGCCGACGCCGACTGAGGTGCGATGTCATGGGCACGGTCGGGTGCCTCAAGACCACCGGCCGTCTGGTCCACGGGCGCCCGTCCACCCGGATGTGTGACGTCCGGACCGGGCGTCGCCTGCGGGCGGCGGCCGTGCGGGCTGTCGGCCCCACCTCGCCGAGCCCCGGGCCGGACTGCCCGTCGAGCGGGTCGCCAACGGCGCGCCCCTCCTGGTGGACGGGGCGCGCCGCCGGGTCGAGTTTCGACGAACCGGCCGTCGGCGACGACGACTTCCCCGCGGTGGGGGAGGCGTTCGCCGCACGGGCCGGACTGTGCCGTACCGGCTCGGAGGGCGGGGCGCGGGCCGTGCCGCTGCCCAGGCGCCCCCTGGTGGACCACGCGGCGCGGCGGTTCGGGGCGACGCGGAGCCGGACGGCGTGAGCCGGCGGGTGAGGTCAGTCCGCGTCGCGGGGGTCGAAGGAGTCGGTGTCGACCGTGAGCTGCTCGGGGAAGGCGCCGGCCACGGCGTCCCAGCGGGTGAACTTGAAGTTCGTGCCCTCACGGTCGCCGTCGGCCGGGGTCGCCTCGCCGTCGTGGGTGACCAGCAGGCCCTTGGGGAAGGACCGGCCCAGGGGGACGTTGACGACGGTGGAGCCGTCGGAGTGCTGCACGCCGTCGGTGGCGCCGTCGGTGACGGCGAACGAGCCGAGGTAGTCGTTGTCGCCGTCGCGCTCGTACACGGCGAAGGTGTTGTCGCCCTGGCTGGACGCGAGGACGTAACCGGCGCCGTCCTCGGCGTGGTAGACGGCGACGCCCTCCGCGTCGGCACTCAGGTGCTCACCGCCGAAGCCGGGGTCGTCGTCCGTGTCGAGGACGCACTCCTCCTGCTCGGCGTCGTACGTCCACGGCGTGCCGTACTCGCGGACGCGGTCGATCAGCTCGGGGTCCTCGAACTCCTCGTCGTCGAGCTCGATCCGCCACAGGCCCACGGTCTCCTGGGCGGCGTACAGAACGTGCTCCTCCAGGTCGACGGCCATGCCCTCGACCTGGGGGTTCTCACCGGGGTCCGCGCACGGGCGCCAGTCGGTGCCGTCGGGCAGGGTGAAGGTGTCCGGCAGGTCGAGGGTGTCCTCCGTCCTGAAGGCGACGCGCCCGTCGTCGTCCTTCAGCCGGAGCAGGCGCAGGCGGGTCTCCTCGCGCCGGGAGACGACCACGTAGGCGTCGTCGTCATCGCTGAAGGCCGTCAGGCCGTAGGAGGTGCGCTGGTCGTCGACCTCCGTCTCGTCGGCGGCGAAGACCGGTGCGGCGTCGGCGGCGGTGACGTCCTTCAGCGGCGGCTTGCCGGCCGCGACGGCGGCCGGGTCGATGGCGTACGCGCGGATGCGGTCGCGGCCCCGGTCGCTGACGAGGGCCAGGTCCGTCTCCTCGCCGTCCAGTTCGAAGCCGTAGACGATGTCGACGTTGTTGAACCGGCCGGGCTTGGCGTTCTCGTCCGGGGCCTGGGGCGCGGCCACGTGCTGCAGGCGGCGGCCGTCGAGTCCGTAGACGTCGAGGCCGGCCTCCTTCAGCGTGCCGATGACGATGCTGCGGCCGGGGTTCTCCGGGTCGACCCACACGGCCGGGTCGTCGGCGTCGGCGTTGCCGCCCGCCTCGTCGTCGTAGACCGCGGGGGTCTCCACGGCGGCCGTGACGGGCACCGGGGCCGCCGGGCCGGCGGTCAGGGTGAACGCGGTGGCGAGTGCGGTCAGGCTGCTGAGAGCGAAGACGCTCACGTTACTCCTCGGTAGAGGTGTGGACCCCGTGAACGCTACGGAGGGTTCGCGAAGCAGTGGCGACGCGATCATGAACGGGACGTGAGGGCGTGGTGCGGCGTGCCTGCGATCGGATGATCCCCTAACGGGCGGCGGCGAGCGCCGCTGGCCGAGGGTCGGTCTGGAGCGTGCTGGAACCGTGGTCCCGGGTGAGGGGATCCGCCGACCCTGCTCGTACGACGCGACCGTGGACGCCGCCGAGTATCCGATGCGCCGTCCGAACGCCTCGCGGTCCAGAGGTGTCCCGGCAGAGGGCCGCTGCCGGCGGACCGGGCGCCGTCACCGGCGGGCGGGCGGAACGCCGGAAGGGCGGCGCGCGCCGAGGTGGGCTCGGTGTGCGCCGCCCGGGAGCGGGGTGTGCTCGTCCGCGGAGGCGGCCCGGTTACCGCGGGTCGCGGTCGAAGAGCGACCTCGACCAGAAGTAGCCGAGGGCGGACAGGCCCACGCACCAGGCGATGGCGAGCCACCCGTTGTGGCCGATCTCGGTGCCGAGGAGCAGGCCGCGCAGGGTCTCGATGGCCGGCGTGAAGGGCTGGTACTCGGCGATCGGCTGGAACCAGCCCGGCATCGTGTCGGCCGGGATGAAGGCGCTGGAGATGAGCGGCAGCAGGATCAGCGGCATGGCCATGTTGCTGGCCGCCTCGGCGTTCGGGCTGGCCAGCCCCATGCCGACGGCGATCCAGGTGAGCGCCAGGGCGAACAGCGCGAGCAGTCCGAACGCCGCCAGCCACTCCAGCGCCGTGGCGTCGGTGGACCGGAAGCCGATGGCCGCGGCGACCGCGCCGACGAGGACCAGACTGGCGAGCACCTGCAGGACGCTGCCGACCACGTGCCCGATGAGGACCGAGCCGCGGTGGATCGCCATCGTCCGGAAGCGGGCGATGATGCCCTCGGACATGTCGGTGGAGACGGACACGGCGGCGCCGATCACGGTGCTGCCGATCGTCATCAGCAGGATGCCGGGGACGATGTAGGCGATGTACTCGGAGCGGTCCGCGCCACCGCCGCCGATGCCCGCGCTCATCACGTCGCCGAAGATGTACACGAAGAGCAGGAGCATCATGACCGGCGTGAGCAGCAGGTTCAGGGTGAGGGACGGATAGCGCCGGGCGTGCAGCAGGTTGCGGCGCAGCATCGTGTTCGAGTCGCGGACGACAAGGGTCAGAGCGCTCATCGGGCAGCCTCCTTGTGCTGGTCGGTGCCGCCGGTCAGGGCGAAGAAGACGTCGTCGAGGTCGGGGGTGTGCACGGACAGCTCGTCCGCCTCGATGCCGGCCGAGTCCAGCCAGTCGAGGATGGAGCGCAGTTCGCGCTGGCTGCCGTCGCTGGGGATGCGCAGGGCCAGCGCGTCGTCGTCCCGGGCCGCCTCGGTCAGGGTGGCCACGGCGGTCTGGTAGGTCGCCGGGTCGGTGAAGCGGAGCCGGATGTGCCCGCCGGGGATGAGCCGCTTGAGTTCCTCGGCGCTTCCCTCGGCCGCGATCTTGCCGTTGTTCAGGACCGCGATGCGGTCGGCGAGTTCGTCGGCCTCCTCCAGGTACTGGGTGGTGAGGAAGACCGTGACGCCGTCGGCGAGCAGCTCGCGGATGATCTGCCACATGCTGTGCCGGGAGCGCGGGTCGAGACCGGTGGTGGGCTCGTCGAGGAAGATGATCCGCGGGTTGCCGACCAGGGTCATCGCCAGGTCGAGACGGCGCTTCATGCCGCCGGAGTACGTCGAGGCGGGCTTCTTCGCCGAGTCGGTGAGGTCGAAGCGCTCCAGCAGTTCGGCGGCGACCCGCCGGCCCTCCTGCTTGGGCAGGTGCTGCAGGTCGGCCATGAGAAGCATGTTCTCCTCGCCGGTGATCAGACCGTCGACCGCGGAGAACTGCCCGGTGACGCCGATCGCGGCGCGTACGGCCTGCGCCTCGGTGCCGACGTCGTGGCCGCCGACGCGCAGTTCACCGGCGTCGGCGGTGATGAGCGTGGAGAGGATCTTGACAGCGGTGGTCTTGCCCGCGCCGTTCGGCCCGAGCAGGGCGAACACGGACCCGGTCGGGATGTGCAGGTCGATGCCGTCGAGAACGGTCTTGTCACCGAAGGACTTGCGCAGCCCGACGGCCGAGATGGCGGCCGGAGGCGGCACGCTCTCACCCTTCCTGGACGCGGGCATGACAGAAGAAGGCATGAAGCACTCCCTTTCGGAGGCTGTCGTGACGGGGATGAGCGGCGGGCGGTGGTGCTCAGCTCCGGGCGCGGCGGATGTCGATGTTGCCCCAGTTGGAGCGTGCGTGGACCCGGACGGTCTCCTCGGTCTCCTGCGGCGCGTCGGAGGTGGCGAGCGTGTTGCGTACCTGGCCGCGCTTGGAGCTGACGTCGAGCCAGGCGGCGGTGCCCTCGCGGATGCCGACCTCGATCGGGCCGTTGGCGGTCTCCAGGTGAACGGTGCCGCGGGCGACGTCGCCGACCCGGAGGTGGCCGTTGGTGGTGGTGCCGGTGACCGACGACTCGACGCGCGCGATGTCGACGCCGCCGTTGACGCCGTTCACCCGCAGCTCGCCGGTCACGGCGTCGACGGTGGTGGGGCCGTGGGAGTTCTTCAGCACGGCGGGGCCGTCCACGACTCCCACCCGCAGGCTGCCGGAGCTGGTCGTGATCTCGGCCATGCCCTCGACCCGTTCCACGGTGACCGAGCCGTGCGAGGCGGTCAGGTGGAGCGGCCCGGTGGTGTCGAGCCGGACGTCGCCGGCCGAGCTCTTGAGGCGGACCTCGCCGAGCCGGCCCTCGCCGAGCAGTCCCACACCGGCGCCGGAGACGTCGACGTGCGAGCCCGTCGGCAGCTCCACGGTCACGTCGACGGTGCCGGAGCGGCCGATGAGGTTGGCTTTGGGCGTCCTGATGGTCAGGGTGCCGTTCGCGCAGGAGATCTCGGTCTGCTCGGCCGCCCGCGCGTCCTGGTCGCGCTTGGGGTCGCGGGGTTCCACCGCGACCACGGTGTCGGTGCGGTCGCCGGCGGTGAACCGGATCGACCCGGAGTAGACGTGTGCGGTGACCGAGATGGGTTCGGGCGTGTCGAAAGAAGGCATGGCGGTACTGTCCTCGTGGGTCGTCGGGCCGTCCCTCCTGGCGGGACGTGGTGTGGGTGGTGCGGTGCGGACGCGGGTGGGGTTATCGCACCCAGCCCGTGAGACTCTGTCCGACCGTCCGGGTCTTCTCCGTCGTGCGCGCCGGGGCGCCGCCCTCGACGGCGCTCGCCACCGCCCGGACCAGCCAGGCGTTGACCGACAGGCCCTCGCGGTTCGCGGCCTCTTCGGCACGGGCCTTGAGGTGGGCAGGCAGGCGCAGGTTGATACGGGCGGGGCCGCCGCCCTCGGCGTCGGCCGGTGCCTGTGCCACGGGTGGTTCGACGGTCCTGACCGGCTCTGCCGGGACGTCGTGGGCGGGCGGGGGCGTCACGACGAAGTCGGGCTCCAGCCCGCGCAGCCGCACGTCGACCGAGCCGGGGGCGAGCTCGCGCGTGATCTCGTCCATCGCGGCGGACAGGACGTTGAGCAGGGTCAGGCGGGTCGCCGACTCCAGCGGTGCGGTGAGCCGGTCGGCGAGCTCGCGAGCTTCCTCCCCTCCGGCTTCGGCGGCCACCGCGAGTTCTCGGCGGAGTGTGTCGACATACGGGCTGAGGTCCATGCCGTCATCATGGCACCACTTTGATGCCGCGCGCAAGACAGAACGGCACTACGGGGCGGACAGGCCTCGGAGCGGCTGCTCTGCCCAGGGATAAAGGGCGAGGTGAGCGGCAGGGACGGTGTCACCGACCACTCCGGGCGCCGTGGCGCCGACGGGCCGTTCGGGTGGCCTCTGGTGGCTCCGAGTGGCGTCGGATGGCGCCGCATGATGCCGCCGGTGTCACCTGGTGATGTCAGAGCAGTGCGTGGCAGACGCCATCGGAGATGCCCGTCCGTCGGTGCGGGCAGCGGTGGCAGGGCCGCCGCTGCCCCGGAGGGGGGCGGTGCGCGGCACGCTCGGGCGGCCGGGGGCCGGTGAACGCCATGGCGGTCGGCCGGTGCGGCCATGGGCCGGACGTATGTCATCGCGGCCGGCCGAGGCCCCGTCGTGGCCGACCGAGCCGGCCGCGCACAGCACGCGGCGGACGCGGCGGACCGGTGCGACCGCGGGTCTGCGCGGTCGCACCGGTCCGGGCCGCCCTCCGGGCGACGGGCGCGCGGCGGGGAGAGCCCCGGCCGTCACCGGTGGCGTGGAGTCCCGCCGCTCACCGGCGCTTGCGGGCGGGGACCACGTAGCGGGCGTAGACCAGGTCCCGCATGATGTCCTCGCCGCCCTCGACGATGGCCACGTACCGCATGTCGCGGACGAGTTTGCCGATCGGATGGTCCTGCGTGTAGCCGAGTCCGCCGAACAGTTCCGAGCCGGTCGACACCACCTCCCAGCCCGCCTGGCCGCAGAAGAGCTTGGCGGCCAGCGCGGAGCGGAGCGTGCCGGCCCGGAGCAGACCGGTTCCCCCGCTCGCGGCCGCGACCAGCAGCTCGTCGAACTCCGCCGCGGCGGCCCGGCACTGGTTGCGCATGACGTCGATCAGCGTCTCCACCTGCCCGAGCTTCCCCGCGAACACCGCGTTCTCGGTGAGCGGGGCGCCCCTGAGCCGCTTCGCCGCCGCGTAGTCCATCGCCAGGTCCCTGACGCGCCGGGCGATGCCCACCGCGCAGGCCGCGATCAGGATGCGGCTCGCGTTCAGGCTCGCCTCCAGGATGCGCAGCCCGCTGCCGTGCAGGCGGTGGGCGGTGGGCACGGAGCAGTCCTCCAGGCGCACCCGGTAGGTGCCGGCGCCCCGGACGCCGAGCAGGTCCCAGCGCTTGACGATCTCGACCCCGGGGGTGTCGCGCGGTACCGCGACGACCGCGAAGTCCGCGGCGTCGTCGGCGGACCGGGCGAGGACCAGCAGCAGGCCGGCCGTGTCGGTGTTGGTGGAGAAGTACTTGTCGCCGCTGAGCACCAGCCGGTCGCCCTCCGTGCGGAAGGTGGTGGTGATCCTCACCAGCTCGCTGCCGGCCTCTTCCTCACTGCCGAGGACGGCGATCCGGCCGCCCTCGGCCACCAGGGCCTCCAGGGCGGGGCGGGCCAGCTCCTCGCCGCCGAAGTGCTGCAGCATGACGCCGCCCAGCACCGGCAGGAAGGCGCCGAAGGCGAACCCGGCGTCTGCGTAGGCGAGTTCGGACACGACGTCGACGCTGTCCGTCACGGACAGACCCACCCCTCCGTACTCCCGTGGCACCCACCAGTTGGCCAGGCCGAGATCGTGCAGCCGGGACGCCTCGACGGTGGGCTGCTCCGGCAGACCGTCGAAGTGCTCGTCCTTCCCGGCCAGCTCGGTCGCGGCGAAGTCCCGGACCCGGGCGAGCAGTTCCGCTGTCATGGCACCTTCTCCTTCGGGCCGGTCAGACCGGGTTCACGTGGTACATCGGGAAGTACGAGGCGATCCTGCCGTGGGCGTAGTCGTCGGCCAGTTCCGGCACCCGGTCGAAGTCGTAGACGACCTCCGAGCCCTTGGGCGCGATCCAGCCCTCGGCCTCCTGGAAGTCGCGGATGGCGGGCGACTCCTGCAACTGCCACACATGTGTGTTCACCAGGATGTGGCGGCTGATGGACTCGGCGCCTCGCAGATGGGTCAGGCGCATGCCCGCCTTCCACCCGCAGGTGGTGACGACCCCCGCGCGGGCCAGCGCGGCCAGGGTGATGTCGTACAGGGGCTCGCCGATGTTGTCCACGAAGACCGCTACCCCGTGGCCGTCGCTCAGCTCGTCGACCAGGCCGCGGAACCTCTTCACCGAGTCACGGCGCCGCTGGTGGCGTTCCCGGTCCGTGCGCTGCTCCCGGGTCGGCAGGGAGAGGTCGGGGAACTGACGGCGGTCCACCGGGGTGATGCCGTTCTCCCGCAGGAACGCGACGCGCTCGTCCGAGCCCGCCGTCATCGCCACCCGGAAGCCGGCCCGCTTGGCCAGCAGCAGCTCGGCGAAGGCGACCCCGCCGCCCCAGCCGAACACCAGGTGGTTCGCCGGGTCGTCGTCGGCCACCTGGGTGCGCCAGCAGCCGTACGCCTTGTGCCAGTTGTCCCAGGCGGTGAAGAAGCGCCCGTAGGTGGCCCACTGCGCCAGCGAGTAGGCCGTGCCGTCGGGGATGGGCAGCAGCACCCGCACGTCCATCTTCGACCGCTTGGCCAGCAGGCCGATGGTGTGGGGGGCGTCGTAGGCGTAGGCGAGTTCGGCGTAGCCGAAGCGGTCGGTCTTGCCGAACGGCATCAGCATGCACAGGTCGCCCTCGCGGACCCGGACGTCCCGGCCACCCGCGTTCACCCGCAGCACCCGGACCACTCCCATGTTGCCGACGACCACCGCGTCCTCACCGCGGCTGCTGCACACGTCGATCGGTGAACGGGCCAGCGCGTGGTCGACGTTGGCCTCCCAGGAGCCCAGGATCGGCTCCACCAGGGCCTCGCCCTCCTCCAGCGGGCCGAAGGTGAACACGTCGCGCCGCAGCGCGTTGCCGGGACTGCCGTCGTGAGGGCCGGTCACCGCGCCGGAGCGCAGGACCCAGGCATCGGGCGAGTAGATGACAACCTCCTGATTTCTAGTACGTGTCCGGGGCCGGAGCGGTCAGCGGACCGCGGGGTCCGGCACCCGGTAGTCCACCGCGACCCCGCCCCACGCCTCACCGGCGCCGTAGGCGACGGCGCCGAGCCGGCCCTCGGCGGGCAGGGAGCCGGAGTCCAGCTCCTCCGCGAAGGCCAGCGGGATGGAGGCGGAGGACGTGTTGCCGGAGTGCGCGATCCGGTTCACGAAGGGCACACCGAGCGGGGCGGTGAGGCCGCGCACCTGCTCCAGGATGCGGCCGTTGGCCTGGTGGCCGACCAGGACGGTCGGCGCCGGGCCGTGGTCGAAGAGGTACTGCGCCGACTCCGACATGCGGCGCACCGCACGGTCGTACACCTGCATGCCGTCGAGGTGGATGCCGCCCTCCCCGGTCTCCCGCATGAGGGCCTCCTGCGAGCCGTCGCAGCCGGCGAGCTGCCGGAAGGGCGCGAAGGACGCGCGGTCCTCCAGCAGGACGGCCGCGGCTCCGTCGGCGAAGATGCACGCCGTCTGCCGGTCCGTGCGGTCCACCAGCCGGGACATGGCCTCCACCGAGCACACCAGAACCGACCGCGCCCGTCCGGACTCGCACAGCGAGAGGCCGGCGACCAGTCCGTAGACGAACCCGCAGCAGGCCGCGTTCATGTCGAAGGCCAGCACGGCGGAGCCCAGGCCGGCCCGGCGCGCCACGCGCTGCGCGATGCCGGGGACGCGCTGCCGCACCGACGTGCTGATGACGACGAGGGCGCCGATCGTCGAGGGGTCGGACACGCGGGTCACGATCGGCGCGCACGCCTCCGCCGCGACGTCCGCCAGCGGCGTGCCGTCCGGCAGCCACGAGCGGGACGCGATGCCGCTGCGGCGCCGGATCCACTCGTCGGTGAGGCCGATCGACGCGAAGTCGTCGTTGGTGACCGTCCGGCCGGGCTTCGCCGTCGCGACCTCGACGATGCCCGCGCTCACCGCCCGTTCGCCAGCTTCAGGAAGTAGCCGCTGAAGTCGTCCAGGAAGGCGAAGGACGCCGTCTCCTGGAGGTCGCCCTTGACCTGGAGCTCGCGCTCCAGTTGCTGGTGCAGCTCGACCAGGTCGAGGGAGTCGAGATCGAGGTCGGCGACCGGCCGGCCGAGGTCGTCGGGTCCCATCGACGGGTCGCGCTCGCGCAGCTTGGCCAGCATCGTCTCGGTGATCCGGCTCTCGATGTCACTCATGCTTCTTCTCCGTTCCGGGGGGAAATTCCAGGGGGCTCGGGTGTCGGGGGCATCTCCGCGGCGCCGGGCGGGCCGGCCTGGAGCCGGTAGAGCGGATCACCGGACTTCAGGACCGTGCCGGCCGTCGCGCAGTGGTCCGTGACCCGTCCCGCGCGCTCCGCCACGATCTCCGTGCTGGCCTTGTCGGTCTCCACGACCGCGATGACGTCCCCCCGCTCGACCAGGTCACCGACGGCGGCGGCCCACTCGACGAGCAGGGCCTCGCCGAGGCCGTGGCCGAAGCGGGGAACGCGCATCTCCACCGAGGAATCGGTCACTTCGTCATCACCAGCACCTCGTCCGTGATCTGCTGCACACCGATCAGGTAGTCCTTCTCGAAGTCCGCCGGGGGATAGGCGCGACGGGCGGGTGCCAGCCGCCGGACCGGACCGCGCAGCGAGCCGAAGCCGTGCTCGGCGACGTGCGCGGCGACCTCGGCGCCGATGCCGACGTCCCTGGACCCCTCGTGCACGATCAGCAGCCGCCCGGTGCGGGCGACGGACTCCATCACCGTGTCCAGGTCGAGCGGGGCCACCCAGCGCAGGTCCACCACCTCGACGTCCACGGCGGGGCCGAGGGCGTGCGCCGCCTGCAGCACCTCGTGGGTGACCGCGCCGTAGGTGGCGATCGTCAGGTCCGTGCCGCGCCGCACCACCCGGGCCGCCGTCGGCGACGGCGCGGGCCGGGCGTCCCGGACGGGCGCGTTCCGCCGCCAGTACAGGCGGATCGGCTCGTACACCACCACGGGTGAGCCGAGCCGCACGGCGTACCGCAGGATCTGGTCGGCGTCCTCGCCCGTGGAGGGGCACGCCACCGAGAGCCCCGGGACGCGGGCGAACAGCGCCTCGTTGGACTCGCTGTGGTGCTCGACCCCGCGGACGCCGCCGCCGCTCGGAACACGCACCACCAGGCTCGGGCTGACCTGCCCGTTCCAGCGCTCGCCGATCCGGGCCGCCTGCGTCACCAGCTGGTTCACCGCCGGATAGGTGAACCCGTCGAACTGGATCTCGCAGACAGGGACCAGTCCGCTCATGGCCAGGCCGACCGCCTGGCCGACGATCGTGGACTCGGCGAGGAGCGAGTCGCGCACCCGGTCCGCGCCGAAGCGGTCCCGCAGTCCCCGGGTCACCCGGAAGACGCCCCCGAGCCGGCCGATGTCCTCGCCCAGCAGCAGCAGCGCCGGGTCCGCGTCGAGCAGGTCGGCGAGCGTCGTGTTGATCGCCTCCGCCAGGGGCACGGTCGCGGTACTCGTCACGCGTACTCCTTCATCAACTGCTCGCGCAGGTCGCGCACTTCCGCCGCCACGCCGTCGAACCACGCGGCGTCCACCAGGCCCGCACCGGTCAGCCGCGCCGCGTAGGCGGTCACCGGGTCCGCCGCCCTGGCCCGGTCGATGTCCTCGCGGGCCCGGTAGATCTCCTGGGCGTCGGAGCTGGAGTGGCCGTGCACGCGCGCCACCTCGATCTCCACCAGCCGGGGCGAGCGTTCCGCGCGGACCTGGGCGGCGGCCCGTGAACAGGCGGCGAAGACGCTCTCCGGGTCCTGGCCCGCGATCCGCACGGCCTCGATCCCGAAGCCCCGGGCGCGCTCCGCCAGCGAGGTGCGCATCTGCTCCCGGGCCGGCTTGGAGATGGCCCAGCCGTTGTTCTGGCAGACGAACAGCACGGAAGCCGACTCGACGGCGGCGAGGTTCATCGCCTCCGACATGTCGCCCTCACTGGTGGCGCCGTCGCCGATGTAGACGACGACGAAGTCCTCCCGGCCCTGCAGCCGCTGTCCGATCGCGTAGCCGACGCCGTGCAGCGTCTGCGCGGCCAGCACCAGGGTGTAGGGGAAGAAGCGGAGCCTGCGCGGCTCCCAGCCGCAGAACGTCCGGCCGCCCCACTGCGCGACCAGTTCGGCCGGCGTCACACCGCGCAGGAGGGCGACCGCGTGCTCGCGGTAGCTGGGGAAGACCGTCGGGGCCGGGCCGACGGCGAGGGCGGAGCCCACCTGCGCGGCCTCCTGTCCCTGGCAGGACAGCCAGAGGTCCAGGGCCCCCTGCTTCTGCAGTTGCCGGGCCTCCTCGTCGACGCCCCGCGCCACCAGCATGTGGCGTAGCAGCGACCGCCGAGTGTCGTCGTCTGGATCTGTCGTGTACTCGGATTCTGACGTCAAGTCCGATCACCAGTCGTAGGTCCGTCGAAGGGCTTTCTGCCGTCATACGTGCGGAACACGCCGGAGGGTCTCCCGGCGAAAGGGAAACGCGCGGCGCGGGTCGGAGGCGGAATACCAGTGAAAAGGGAAGGCGGTGCTCGCGCGCAGGTGGGGCGTACGTCGGTGCCATCCGCCCCGGTAGCCGGCCGGTGCGGAATTGCAGGAGAATCCAGAGGAATCCGAAGGGACCGCAGGAACGGAATGTGTTCGCCTGCCCGTCCTTGCGGACCCGAGGGGGCCGGCCCGCATGCGAGTGCGCCTGCCCCGGGCCGCTGATCGGTCATGGTGGCACAAGAACCCCGGCGGATACAGATTGCGGGGGACGACCGGGAGGCCGGTGTTCTGCCGCCCTTGTGGGGGCGGCGGCCGAGACCTAAGTTGGCGTCGGCATTCCAGGGGCGCCGCGGATGCCGGGATGTCCCGTCGACGGGACGACGCCCGTCGGTGAACCCGCCCCCGGCCCCTTTTCCAGAACTCGGCCCGGCGTTTATCCCTGCCGAGTCCCCCGCGACGTTCGAGGACGGTGGCATGAGCACGAACCCTTTCGATGACGAGGACGGCCGCTTCTACGTGCTGGTCAACGACGAGGACCAGCACTCCCTGTGGCCGGTGTTCGTCGAGACGCCCGCGGGCTGGCGGACGGTATTCGGCGAGGCGTCGCGGGCCGAGTGCCTGGAGTACGTCGAGCGGAACTGGACCGACCTGCGGCCGCGGAGCCTGCGCGAGGCGATGGCGGACGGCTGAACCCGGGCCCACGGACGACGGCGGCGAGACGAAGGCGGGGAGGGACGTCCTGTGACGACGGCCGGCCGGTACACGGCGGGAGCCGGCGGTGGAGGCGCGCGGCCGGCGGCGGCGCTGCCCTTCGCCGGCGGACAGGCCACGGTGGGCACCTCGGGGATGACCTTCCCGCAGGGCCTGTCGGAGCGGTCCTGGGAGCGGATCGGCACCGGTCTGCGCGAACTCACGAACTCCTCGGCGTGGTGGCTCGGCGACTGGCTGGTCCACGGACAGACCAGCTACGGGACGCGGCGCTACCGTGAGGCCGTCGAGCGGACCGGCCTGGACTACCAGACGCTGCGCAACTACGCCTGGGTGGCCCGCCGTTTCGAGCACCACCGCAGACGCGACAGCCTCAGCTTCGCCCACCACGCCGAGGTGGCCGGCCTGCCACCGGCGGAGCAGGACCACTGGCTGGGCGAGGCGGACCGGCTCAAGTGGTCGCGCAACGAGCTGCGCAGGGCGGTCCGCGCAGGTCAGGCTGAGCGGCGTGACACGGCCGGGACCTCCCTCCCCGGCGCATCCGCGGCCGGCTCGTGCCCGGACGGCACCCTGCCGGTGGCCGCCACCGCGGCCGGCGCTCTCCCGCCGGCCGGAGCGGCGGCGCCCCGGGCGGACGGCCCGGCGGACCCCGGCGGCCCGCGCGCAGAGGTCGCCACGCTCACCATCGAACTGTCCGCCGGCCGGCTGGACCACTACGCGCGGGTGGCCGCCGCGCAGGGGCTGCCCGTGGAGCAGTGGGTGACCCGGATGCTCGACGCCGCCGACCGGCGGACCGCCTAGTGGCACCGGCCCGGGCGCCGTCCCCGGCGGTGTGCGGCCGGCCGGACCACCCTCACCCCCCTCACATCGGAGGCAGTTGATGATCCTTCACGGCAAGCGGGTCGACCTGCCCCCGGAGCCCGTCGTCCACCGGCGGTTCGAGGCGCACGCCGAGGCCACCCCCGACGCCGTCGCCGTCCGCTGCGCCGGGCGCAGGCTGACGTACGCGGAGCTGGACGCGGCGGCGAACCGGTTCGCGCACGCCCTCGCGGCCCGCGGACACGGGCGGGGCGCGAAGGTCGGGATCTGCCTCGACTACTCGACCGACATGCTCGTCGCCGTCCTCGGCACGCTGAAGGCCGGGGCGGCCTACGTGCCGCTCGACCCGGCCTACCCGGCGGCGAGGCTGCGGCTGCTGCTCGGCCAGATCCCGGATCTCGCCGTGATCGTGGCGTCCGCGGAGACGGCCCCGCTCGTCGCGTCGTCCTCCGCCGAGGTCGTCGACCCGCGACGGCTGTCCGGCCCGTCGGCGGAGCACCCCGCGACCGCTCCCGACGTCCAGGTCACCGGGGACGACCTCTGCTACGCCGTCTTCACCTCCGGCTCCACCGGGACGCCGAAGCTCACCGCGATACGGCACGAGGGCTGGTTCAACCTGCTGAACTGGCTGACGGACGAGTACGGACTGCACCGCGGCTCACACCACCTGGTCGTCAGCGCCTTCGGGTTCGACCTCTCCCAGCGCAGCCTGATGGCCCCGCTGTTCTGCGGGGCCACCCAGCACCTGATGCCGAGCCGGAACGTCGACGCGATGATGGCCTACCGCACGCTGACCGAGCACGACATCCGCGTCGTGCACTGCGCCTCCAGCACGCTGTACCTCCTGGTGGACCGGGAGACCGCGCGGGGCGGCAAAGCGCTCGCCGGGCTGGACCACGTGCTGTTCGGCGGCGAGCCGCTGAAGACCGAACGGATCGCGCACTGGGCGGCGCGCGAGGACACCACCTGCACCCTCCTGCACCAGTACGGCGTCGCCGAGTGCACGGACGTCGCCACCTCCTACGACCTCGCCGGGTACCGGCCCGGCGACGGGCACCCGGCGCCGGTGGGCCGGCCCGCCCACAACACCGACATCCACCTCCTCGACGCGCGGCTGCACGGTGTCGCGCCGGGGGAGCGGGGCGAGATCTGCATCGCCGGCGCGGGTGTCGGCGCCGGCTATCTCAACGGCTCGGGCCCCGAGTCCGAGCGGTTCACGACCATCGAGGTCGACGGCGTGCCGCAACGGCTGTACCGCACGGGCGACCTCGGCTACGCGACGCCGGACGGGGACCTGGTGGTCCTGGGCAGGATCGACGCGCAGGTGAAGGTCCGGGGCATGCGCATCGACCCCGTCGACGTCGAACGGGCACTCGGCCGGCTGGACGGGGTGCGGGAGGCGGCGGTGGTGGTCACCCCGGCCGAGACGGGCGAGGCCGAACTGACCGCGTTCGTCGTGCCGGAGGGGGACGCCCTGGCCGAGGACGAGGTGCGCGAGCGTCTCCTGCGCACGCTGCCGCGGACCATGGTCCCGGCCCGGTTCATCGGCGTCACACACCTTCCGCTGAGCCCGCACGGCAAGGTCGACCGCGCGGCGCTGCTCGACGCGTTCCACGACCGCCCGGCCGGCAGCGGCACGGCGGCCGGCCGGCGGACCGCGACGACGACGAGGGGAACGCGATGATCACCGACGACGTGCGGGCCATCTGGTGCCGGGAACTGCGGCGCGAACACATAGCGGACGACCAGAACTTCTTCGCCCTGGGCGGCCAGTCCGTGATCATGGCCCGGATCCAGGGCGCGCTCGCCGACGAACTGGGCGTCGAGGTCCCGATGGACCGGCTGTTCCTCAACCCGACGATCGCCTCGATCTCCGCCTACATCGAAACCCTGGACCCGGTGCCCCCTGCGCACCGGACGTGAGGGGTTCCCGCGCCACCGAGGAAAACCGACCGCCTGGCAAGAGAGGCGCCATGTACGACGTGATTGTCATAGGTGCCCGTTGTGCGGGATCGCCGACGGCCATGCTCTTCGCGCGGCAGGGCTACCGCGTCCTGCTCCTGGAGAAAGCGCGCTTCCCTCAGGACACCCTGTCCTCGCACTACATCCACCAGCCGGGGGTGGCCCTGCTCGCCCGGTGGGGACTGCTCGACGAACTGCTCGCGGCGGGCTGCCGCCCGATCGACCACCAGAGCTACCAGGCACCCGGTGTCCGCCTCGACGGCTTCTCCCTGCCCGTCGACGGCCGGCGGACCACGTACGCCCCCCGGCGGTACGTCCTCGACCCGATCCTCGCGCGCGGCGCCGTGGCGGCCGGTGCGGAGTTCCGCGACGGCTGCGCCGTCACCGACCTGGTCTTCGAGGGCGACCGGGTGGCCGGCGTGCGGTACACCACGCCCGGCGGCGCCGCGGCCACCGAGCGGGCCGTGCTCGTCGTCGGCGCGGACGGCATGCGGTCGCTGGTGGCCCGCAAGACCGGCGCGCCCAACGTCGTCGAGCACCCGCGGCAGACGTGCACCTACTACAGCTACTGGGCCGGGGTGCCCGCCCACTTCGAGTCCTACGCGCGGCCCGGGCGCTGGATCGGGGTCATCCCGACCAACGACGACCTCACGCTGCTCATGGCCTACTTCCCGCAGGACGAGTTCTCCGGGGTGCGCAAGGCGGTGGAACCCGCCTACCTCGACGCCTTCCGCACCACCGCGCCCGAGCTGTACGAGCGGATGCGGGCGGGCGAGCGGGTCGAGCAGCTGTACGGCACGGGGCACCAGGAGAACTTCTTCCGCAAGGCCTACGGCCCCGGCTGGGCACTGGTCGGCGACGCCGTGAACCACAAGGACTCCATCACCGCCCGCGGTATCACCGAGGCCTTCGAGCAGGCGCGGACCCTCACCGAGCACATCGGGGACCGGCTGCACGACCCCGTGGCACTGGAGGCCGCGCTGGAGCGGTACGAGGAGGACCTGGAGGAGAACCACACCAGCTTCTACCAGGCGGCCCTCAACGTGGCCGAGCTCAAGCCCGAGGGGCGTACCGACATGCTCCGCAAGCTGGTCGGTCACCAGGACCTGATCGACCGGTACTTCTCGACCCTGTCCGGGGCCTGTTCCCTAGACGACTTCTACAACACCGGCCTCCTGACGCTGCTCGACCAGAGCTGAGCGACGGCTCGCTCCGTGGTGGCCCCGCCGATCTTGGAGAGACAATGATCCCCTTGTCGTTCGCGCAGCGTCGGCTGTGGTTCGTGCACCAGTTCGAGGGTCCGTCGTCGACGTACAACGGCGCCTTCGCCCTGCGGCTGACCGGTGACCTGAGCGTGGACGCCCTGGAGTCGGCGCTCCGCGACGTCGTCGACCGCCACGAGGTCCTGCGCACGGTGATCGCCGAGGACGACGAGGGCGTCCCGCACCAGCGGGTGCTGCCGCCGGCCCGGGAACCCTTCGCGCTGCCGGTCGTCGACGTCGCACGGGAGGACGAGCGGGCGGCGGCCGTGCACGACGCGGCCACCGCCCCCTTCGACCTGGCCGCCGACGTCCCGCTGCGCGCCCGGCTGCTCCGCTCCGGCCCGCGCGAGCACACCCTGGTGCTCGTCGTCCACCACATCGCGGTGGACGGGGAGTCGTTCGGCCCCCTGTTCCGCGACCTCGCCCTGGCCTACGGCGCCCGCCGCGAGGGCCGGGCCCCGGCGTGGGAGCCGCTCGCCGTGCAGTACGCCGACTACACCCTGTGGCAGCGGGACGTGCTCGGCGACGAGTCGGATCCCGACAGCCTCGCCGCCCGCCAACTCGCCTACTGGCGCCAGGCACTGGCCGATCTGCGGCAGCCGCTGCCGCTGCCCGCCGACCGGCCCCGCCCCAAGGCCGTCGGCCCGTGCGGCGACGTGGTCCGGTTCACCCTCGAACCCGGGCTGATCCGCTCCGTCGAGCAACTGGCCGCGCAGCGCGGCACCACGGTGTCGATGGTCATGCACGCGGCGCTCGCGGTCCTCCTGCACCACCTCGGCTGCGGCGACGACATCCCCATCGGCGCGCCCATCGCCGGCCGCACCGACGAGGAACTGCGCGACCTCGTCGGCTTCTTCGTCAACACCTGGGTGCTGCGCGTCGACCTGTCCGGCGACCCGGCCTTCCACGACCTGCTGGAGCGCGTACGGGACACCTCCCTGGCCGCCTACGACCACCAGGACATGCCGTTCGAGCGGCTCGTGGAACTGCTCAACCCCGAACGCTCCAGCGCCTACAACCCGTTCTTCCAGGTCATGCTCTCCTGGCAGCCGGCCGTGCCGGACCTGGAACTCCCCGGCCTCGGCGTCCGCGCCGAGCGGCTGGAGACCGCCACCGCCAAGTTCGACCTCTTCTTCGACATGCTGCCGGACGGCACCGGCGGGGCGGGGTGCCGTCTGGAGTACGCCACCGACCTGTTCGAGCGCACCACGGCCGAGTCCCTCGCGCACCGCTTCGTCCGGGTCCTGCACCGTCTCGTGGCCGACCCGGCCCGGCGCGTCGGCGCGGTCGACGTGCTCGACCCGGCCGAACGGGACCGGCTGCTGGTCCGGTTCAACGACACGGCGACCGCGGTGCCGGAACTGACCGTCCCGGGCCTGTTCGAGCGCCAGGCGGCCAGGACGCCGGACGCCCCGGCCGTCGTCTGCGACGACCGGACGCTGACCTACCGGGAGCTCGACGAGCGGGCCGACGGCATCGCCCGCGAGCTGACCCGACGCGGGGCCGGGCCGGAGGACCTGGTGGTCCTCGCCCTGCCCCGCACCGAGAACCTGGTCGCCGGCCTGCTCGGCATCCTCAAGTCCGGTGCCGGATACCTCCCGATGGACCCCCGGCACCTCGGCGGGCGGGCCGCGACCGTACTGGCCGAGGCGCGCCCCCGGTTCGTCGTCACGGACACCGCGACGGCGCACGCCCTGCCGGAACACACCATGGCCGTCGTCGACCTCGACCGCCGCGCGCAGTGGGACCCGTCCGGGCCGGCGTCAGACCCGGCCCGCCCGCCGCACCCGGACAACCTGGCGTACGTCATGTACACCTCCGGCTCCACGGGTACGCCGAAGGGCGCGGCCATCACCCACCGCAACGTCGTCAACGGCGTGCGGGCCCTGGCCCGCGTGCTCGACGCGCGGCCCGGGTTCCGGATGCTGGCCGGCACCTCGGTGAACTTCGACGTCTCGGTCTTCGAGCTGCTGTCCACCCTGTCCACCGGCGGCACGGCCGAGATCGTGCCGGACGTGCTGGCCCTCGGCGAACGCGACGGCTGGGACGGCCAGGTCATCAGCGCCGTGCCCTCGGTCCTCGCGGAACTGGTCGGCCACCTGAAGCGGACCGGCGGCGTGCGCACCGTCGTCCTCGCCGGCGACGTCCTGCCCGCCGCCCTGGTCGGCCAGATGCGCGACGCCCTGCCCGGCGTGCAGGTGGTGAACTCCTACGGCCAGAGCGAGAGCTTCTACGCCACGACCTACTCCCTCCCCGCGTCCGAGGAGGCACCGGCGGGCGACGTCGCCCCCATCGGCACCCCGCTGGAGAACATGCGGGCCTACGTCCTCGGCCCCGGACTCGCCCCGGTGCCCCAGGGCGTGACCGGTGAGCTGTACGTGGCGGGAACCTGCCTCGGCCGCGGCTACCACGGCCGCCCGGGCATCACGGCCGAGCGCTACGTGGCAAGCCCGTTCGGCCCGCCCGGCGAGCGGATGTACCGCACCGGCGACCTGGCCCGCTGGAACGCCCGGGGAGAGCTGGAGTGCCTGGGCCGGGCCGACGGCCAGGTGAAGGTGCGCGGCTTCCGCATCGAGACCGCCGAGGTCGAGGCGGCCTGCCTGCAGCACCCGGGCATCAGCCAGGCCGTGGTGATCAGCAGGGAGGCACCTTCGGGCGGGCGGCGGCTCGTCGCGTACGTGGTGCACACCGGCGAGGGAGCCGTCGGCGACGACGGAGCCGGCGGCATCGGCGACGTCGACGTGATGGCCGGCGCCTCGCCCGCCGAACTGCGCCGGTTCGTCGCGGCACGGCTGCCCGACTACATGGTCCCGTCGGCCTTCGTGGCGCTCGGCCGGATGCCGCTCGGGCCGACCGGCAAGCTGGACCGCTCCGCGCTGCCCGAGCCGGAGTTCACGGGGGAGACCTACCGGGAACCGCGCACCGAGGCCGAGGCCGTCATCACCGCCGCGTACGCCGACGTGCTCGGGGTGGAGCGGGTCGGTGCCGACGACGACTTCTTCGCGGTGGGCGGGGACAGCCTGCGGTCCATCCAGGTGGTGGCGCGGGCCCGGGCCCGCGGCCTGGACCTCACCACGCGGGAGATCTTCGAGTGCCGCACGGCGGCCCGCCTCGCCGAGGTCACCTCCGCCCGCCGGGAGCGCACCGGCGCCCTCGCCGAGGACGAGGACGGCGGCATCGGGCCGATGCCCCTGCCGCCGGTGGCCCGGCACGTCTTCGAACACGGCGGTGGCATCGACCGGTTCGCCATGGCGATGACGCTCGAGCTGCCCGACGGCATCGACGAGCGCGGGCTCGCCGCGACCCTCGACGCCGTGCTCGACCGGCACGACCTGCTGCGCGCGCGGCTGGTGCGCGGCCCCGAGACCACCCTGCTGGTGCGGCCCAGGGGCACCGTACGGGCGGCGGACCTGATCCACCGCGTGCCCTGCGACGGCCGCTGGGACGAGCCGGCCTCGCTCCGGTCGGCCCGGGCCGAGCTGGACGCCGCGGCCGGACGCCTCGACCCGGAGACCGGGCACCTGGTCGACGCCGTCTGGTTCGCCGCCCCGTCGGGAGCGGGCCGGCTGCTGCTCGTCGTGCACCACCTGGCGGTGGACGGCGTCTCCTGGCGCATCCTCATGTCGGACCTCGCCGAGGCGTGGCAGCGGGTCCGGACCGGCCGCACCCCCGACCTGCCGACGGTCGGCACGTCCGCCCGCCGCTGGTTGTCGGCGCTGCGGGAGGAGGCCCACTCCGAGCGGCGGGAGGCCGAACTCGCCTACTGGCTGGACCTGCTGGAGGCACCCGACCCACCGCTCGGCACCCGGCCCTTCGACCCGGCGGTGGACGTGATGGCCACCGTCGACCACCTGCGGGTGGAACTGCCCGCCGACGTCACCGAGGCGGTCCTGACCACGCTGCCCGCCGCATACCGGGGCACGGCCACCGATGTGCTGCTCGCCGCGCTGGCCCTGGCGGTCGACCGCTGGCGCGCCGCGGACCGCTCCACGCTGGTCCGGCTGGAGGGACACGGCCGCGAGGCGGAACTGGTCCCGGGAGCCGATCTCTCGCGGACCGTCGGATGGTTCACCGCCATGCACCCCGCCCGGATCGACGTCCGGGGCGTGGACTGGGCCGACGTGCTGGCCGGAGGCCCCGCGGCCGGAACCGCGATCAAACGCGTCAAGGAGCAGCTGCGCGCCGTCCCCGACAAGGGCATGGGGTACGGGCTGCTGCGCCACCTCAACGCGGACACCGCCGGGCAGCTCGCCGGCCACCCGGCACCGCAGATCGGGTTCAACTACCTCGGACGGATCTCCGGCTCCGACGTACCCGAGCACCTGCGCGCCGACGGCTGGGGACCGTCGTCCTGGTCCACCGAGCTGATCCCGGCACCCGACCCGGACCTGCCCGCACTGTCCGTGCTGGAGGTCAACTCGGTCGCCACGGACACCGAGGACGGCACCCGGCTGCAGGCGGCCTTCATGTTCCCCACGGGCGTGCTGCCCCGGGAGCGGGCCGCCGAGCTGGCCCGGCTCTGGGTCGAGGCGCTGCACGGCATGGCCGGGCACGCCGCCCGCCCCGAGGCCGGCGGCCTGACCCCCGCCGACGCACCGCTGGTCGCCGTGGGGCAGACCGAGATCGAGGGCTGGGAAGCCCGCTACGGCCGTCTCGCCGAGGTGTGGCCGCAGGCCCCGGGGCAGTCCGGCATCCAGTTCCAGGCCGCGCTCGCCGACGGCGCCTTCGACGTCTACCACATGCAGTTCGTGCTGCACCTCTCCGGCCACGTCGCCCCCGAGCGCATGCGCGCCGCCGGACAGGCCCTCCTCGACCGGTACCCGAACCTGCGCCCGGCGTTCCTCACCGCGGCCGGAGGCGACCCCGTCCAGGTCGTGCCGGAACACGTCCGGCTGCCCTGGCGGCACATCGACCTGACGGGCCGGGACCCGGCCGAGACCGATGCGGCGCTCGACACCGCCCTGGCCGAGGACCGGGCCGACCGGCTCGACCCCGCCCGGCCCCCGCTGTTCCGCCTCGCCCTGCTCACCTACGGGCCGCGGCAGGCCAAACTGATCATCACCGCCCACCACACCCTGTTCGACGGCTGGTCCTCCCCCGTGGTGATCACGGACCTGGTCCGGCTGTACGCCGGGACCGGGGAACTCGCCCCGGCCCGCACCTACGGCGACTACCTGTCCTGGCTGTCCACCCGCGACCGGGAGGCGGCGGCCGCCGAGTGGGCCACCGCGCTCGCCGGCTTCGAGCAGCCCACCCTCGTCGCCCCCCACGCCCCGCTCCAGCAGGACGTGTCCGCCCTCGGCCGGATCGAGGTACCGCTCTCGATCGACAAGGGCCGCGCTCTCGCCCGGCGCGCCGCGGAACTCGGGGTCACCCTCAACACCCTCCTCCAGACCGCCTGGGGGCTCCTGCTGTCCACGCTCACCGGGCAGCAGGACGTGGTGTTCGGCGCCGCCGTCAACGGCCGCCCGGCGGAGGTGCCGGGCTCCGACGGCATGGTCGGCCTGTTCATCAACACCCTGCCGACCCGGCTGACCATCCGGCCGGACCGCAGCGTGAGCGACCTCGTCACCGACCTCCAGCACCGGCAGACCGCGCTGCTCGACCACCACCACCTCGGCCTCGCCGACATCCAGCGCGGCACCGGACTGCCCGCCCTGTTCGACACGATCGTCGTCTTCGAGAACTACCCCGTCGACCGTGAGGGCATCGTCGACGCCAACCTCGCGGCCGGCTTCGCGATCGACGCCATCCGCCCCTTCGCGGGCTCCCACTACCCGCTCACCCTCAACGCGTCCGACCCCTACCTGCGGCTCTCCCTCGACTACCGGCACGACCTCTACGACCGCGCGGACGCCGAGGTGATCGCCGCCCGGCTGGTCCGGATCCTCGACCAGCTGCACGACGATCCGACGCTGCCGGTCAGCGGGGTGGAGGTGTTGTCGGTGGAGGAGCGTGAGTGGTTGGTGCGGGGGGTGAACGACACGGCGGTGGTGGTGGAGGAGGGGACGTTGCCGGGGGTGTTCGAGGCGCGGGTGCGGTGTGATCCGGATCGGGTGGCGGTGATCGCGGAGGGGGAGTCGTTGAGTTATGGGGAGTTG
>NZ_JBYIQX010000026.1:0-114075 GCF_057707805.1 Streptomyces sp. bgisy159
GTCCTCCGGCCCCGGCGACAGCGTGTTGTTGCGGCCCTTGCGGAACGTCGTTCCGATCGGGTGGACGGGCGGCAGATACACCACGTCGAAGCCCATGGCGGCGATCGGCTCCAGCCGCCGGGCGGCCGTGCGGAACGTGCCGTGCGGGCGCTCGGGCGTGCCCTCCGAACGCGGGAAGAACTCGTACCAGGAACCGAACAGCGCCCGCTCCCGCTCCACCAGCAGCGGCAGCGGATCCGACGCGGAGACCGGATCCCGCAGCGGGTGCCGGGCCAGCACCCCGTCCACCTCCGGTGCCAGCGCCGCCGCGAGCCGGGCGGCGGCCGGCCGGGACTCGTCCCGCAGCGCCTCGACGGCGGCCACCAGCACGTCGCGCTCCGCTTCGGGCAGGTCGGCGGCGGCGCGCTCGTGCAGCCGCGCCCCCTCCTCCAGCACCAGCTCCGTGTCCATGCCGGCCGGGATCTTGATCTCGGCATGGTGCCGCCAGGTGGCGATCGGATCGCCCCAGGCCTCCACGGCGTACGACCACCGCCCCGGCGCGTCCGGGGTGACGGTGGCGCCCCAGCGGTCGGTGCCGGGAGCCAGCTCGCGCATCGGGGTCCACGGACCCGGGCGGCCGTCCGGCCCGGTGAGGACCACATTGGCGGCGACTGCGTCGTGCCCCTCGCGGAACACGGTCGCCGAGATCTCGAACGACTCTCCGACGACTGCCTTGGCGGGCCGCCGCCCGTGCTGGACCACGGGACGGACATCGAGAACCGGAATCCGGCCGACGGCCGTCACCGGCCCGGCGGGGCGGGTGTCGGGCGCCTCGGTACGGCGCGTCGGGGGTGCTGACGAAGGGTGGTGCTTGGCGGGCATGACCGCTCCTGTCCGCAGCAACGAGGGTGGGCGGATGGAAGTGGGAGATTGGTCCTGCGGTGGTGTCTTCCCACCCTATTCGGGTGGGCAATCCGGCACCTTGTTAACTACTCGCGCGTATGTCTTCACACCTGCCCCGCTCCGTCCCGGACGAACGGAGCGGGACGCTCCCACCGTGCCGCCACGCCTACGGCACCTGCAGAAGCTTGTTCGGCGAACCCTTCCCGGCGCCGGAGACCTTCCCGCGAACCGCCCCGGAGACCAGCGCCTTCTGCACCTGCGCCGGAGTGGCGGTCCGGTGGCCGGCGAGAAAGAGCGCCGCCGCGCCCGCCGCGTGCGGCGCCGCCATCGACGTACCCGAGTAGACGGCCCGGCCGGTGTCGCTCGTGTGCGACGCCGAGGTGATCGCCCCGCCCGGGGCGAACAGGTCGAGCGCCGATCCGTGGTTCGAGTAGGGCAGGCGCGCGTCCCGGGAGTCGGTCGCCCCGACGGTGACCGCCTCCCGGACGTCCGCGGGGGAGTGCAGGGCGGCCGCGTCGCCGTCGTTGCCCGCCGCGATCGTGTACGTGACACCCGCCCGGATCGAGGCGCGTACGGCGGCGTCGAGCTGCGCGTTGTACGGACCGCCCAGGCTGAGGTTGGCGACGGCCGGCTGCCGGGCGTTGCGGGTGACCCAGTCGATGCCCGCGATGGCCCGGGTGGTGGTGCCCGCGCCCGCGTCGTCGAGAACACGGACCGAGACCACCCGGGCGCGCCTCGCCACACCCACCGAGGCCCCCGCCACGGTGGCCGCGACATGCGTGCCGTGACCGTTGCCGTCGGACGCGTCGCGGTCGCCGCCCACGAAGTCCCAGCCGTGGCTCGCCCGCTCCCCGAACTCCTTGTGCGTGATCCGGATACCGGTGTCGATCACGTACACGGTCACCCCGGCACCGGCGGAGGACGGAGCGGAGTAGCGGCCGTCCAGGGGCAGCCGGGGCTGGTCGAGCCGGTCCGGCCCCCACGACGGCGGTGTGCGCCGGGTGACCGGGGTGGCGCCCGCGGCCCCGGCGGGCCGGGCGTGCACCGGGCCGGCCGGGACCGCCGGCGCTCCGCCGACGATCACCCGGGTGTCCTGGACGACCGAGGCGACCGCCGGGTCCGCGGCGAGCCGCCGGGCCTGTCTCGGGTCGGCCGTGACCGCGTAGCCGTTGAGGACCGAGCCGTAGGTGTGGCCGATTGTCGCCCCGTACCGGGCGATCAGCCGCCGGCCCCGCGCCGACGGGGCCGACACCTCCTCCCGCAACGTCACCAGATAGCTCCCGACGACGGAGCCGGCCGCCCCGGCGCCGACGACGGTGCCCTCCGGTGCGGCGTGCGCGGGCAGGGTGGCCGCCGACAGCGTCACGGCCGTGGCCGCCGCGATCAGGCCCGCCACCGCGCGCAGCCGCCGGGTTCGCGTCCGTGCCATGGTTCGAGTTCCCCTCCTCGACTCGACGCGTCCCGGGTGCGTGCCCGGGGGCGTCAGGGTGCAGCCTGTCGCGTGACGCGAAGCGGCACAAGACGGCCCATGGGGGCGAAACCGGCCGCATTGGCCGACAGGCCTACTTGACGGGGGATCAGTCGATCCGGTGTTCCCATCGGAGGGCTGGAACGCCGTCGACCCAGTAGGTATGTGACCTCTGGTTGACCTCCACACGCACCGCGTCGATGCCGGGGGCGCCGGCCTCCCGCCACGCCGCGACGGCCCCTTCGACCGCGTCCCAGACCGCGACCGGCCCGCCCTGGCGCACCGTCCACTGGCCGTTGTGCTCCCTGAGAGCCGCGAAGGACTCACGACCGGTGTCGAACAGGTAGACCGTCTCGCGGCCGTCGTCACCGACGGCTTGTAGGAACTGGGCCCCGGGCGCGCAGAGTTGGGCGAGGAACGCGGGGGTCCACTCGTCGAGCAGCGCCGGAGAAAGGGTGGTGCTCCGCTCGGTGTCGGCGTAGGTGGCGGCTTCCTTCTCGTCGTGGGGGCGTGGCTGGTCGCCGTCGCGGCGCGTGGACGCGGCGGGGCCGCTGATGGATGGACCCCGGCGGCAGGGGAGCGGACTCGACGGGTTCACTGCTCATCGGCCGCCCTCGACACGGAGTTCCGCCCAGACTTCCTTGCCCCAGGGGCGTCTCCCCGATCCTTTGAGGTCGTAGCCCCAGCGGTCGGCGATGGCGTCGATCAGGAGCAGGCCACGGCCCGACTCCTCGTCGTCACCGGCGGGGTGGAGTTCCGGCACGACCCACGGTGCCCGGTCCACCACGCCTACGCGCACCCACGCCGGGCTCGGGCGTCTGACCGTCAGCCGGATCAGGCGGCAGGACGTGTGCTTCGAGGCGTTCCCGACCAGCTCCGACGTGATCAGCGCGGCGCGGTCGGCGTGGCCGCTCAACTGCCAGGCGGCAAGCACGGCACGAACGAACGCACGGCCTGTCCGAGCCGTCTCCGGAGCGCACGGAAGGGTCTGGCTGTAGGCGGGGCAGTTGGCTGAGGTGGTCGGGATCAAGGTGCGGAGTCTCGTCATGGGCGTGCCTTCGTGGTCATCTCGGTGCGCGAACGGCCGGTAATCAGCCAACCGCCTTACGTGACCGGCCGGAACGGGGGACAGTTGGAGGAGGGTTGAACTGGTTGAACCGATCCGGGAGTTCTCCATGGCGCGACGTGACCGAACCCCGAACACCGCTCTCGCGGCCCTGATGACGGCGGGAGGCATCCAGAACGCGCAGTTGGCCAGGAGGGTGAACGCCGTCGGGCGGGAGCTCGGAGTGACCTTGCGGTACGACAAGACGAGCGTGTCGCACTGGCTCGGCGGCAGTGTGCCGAAGTCGGAGGCGCGGCCCGCCGTCGCCGAGGCGCTCTCGCGGTTCCTGGCCCGGCCCGTGACGTGCGCCGAGATCGGCTGGGAGAGCCCGGCGACCGATCCCGGCGACACCGTCTCCGGAGTGATCGACCTGAGCCGGGCGGACATGGACCCCTCCCGGCGCGGAGTGCTCAAGGGCGGTATGTACGCCGCAGCGCTGGCCGTGCCGAGATTCGACGACGTCACCGACCGCCCGGACCGTACCCGGGCCGCGGCGGCCGGGCGCACGGTACGCCTCGGCTCCGGTGACGTGGAGACCGTGCGCACGATGACGGACAAGATCGCCGACATCCTGGACCAGGTGGGCGCCGGCCACGCCCGCCCGATGGCCGCCGCGTTCCTGGTCAACAGCGTGGGTCCCTACCTGCGAGCCTCCGGCACCGAGCGGGTCCAGGCGGACATGAAAGCCGCCGCCGCCGACCTGGTGTACCTGACGGGCTGGATGGCCATGTACGAGAACCAGCAGGGCCTGGGACAGAAGTACTACCTACGGGCCCTCGACCTCGCCGGCGAAGCCGGGGACCACGTCACCTACTGCCGGACCCTGCGCGGCATGAGTCTCCAGGCCGGCCACCTGGGCCACGGCAAGAAGGCACTCGACCTCGCGGACTCGGCGGCCGAGGCGGCGCCGGCCTCGGGGCCGCGTCTCGTGGCGTTCCTGCGCGGGCAGCAGGCCGCCTCGGCGGCGATGACCGGCGACCGGCACACCGCCCTCACCCGGCTGCGGGAGACCGAGACCGCGCTTTCCCGGGCCGAGGACCGACGCGACGCCGTGGGCGGCTACGACCAGGCCGCCTACTTCTTCCACGAGGCACACGTGCGCTGGCACCTCAAGGACCCCGAGGGATCGATCAAGGCCCTGCGTCGGTCCAACGCGGCCCGCAGCCCGCTGGAGCGTCAAGGGAGGCTGCACTGCCTCGGCGTGATCGCCGAGCGCCAGTTCCGCACCGGGCACGTGGAGGCCGCCTGCCGGAGCTGGAACGCTTTCCTCGACGAGCACATGGCGATCTCGTCGGCCCGCGGCGATGAGCACCTGAAGGCGATGCTCAAGGCGCTCCCGCCGTACCGCGGGGTGGCGGCGGCGCGGTACCTGGAGGAACGGGCACGGCAAGTGGCCGCCGCCAAGGCGGCCTGACCTCCGCGCACGGAGTCGGCCCGACCGAGGGGTGGAGCGACCCGATACCCTGGGGCCGGCCCCGGGCCCCGCCGTAGCCCGCCGTCTCGAACAACTGGGCCACACTCTCCCCCCGGACATCGACTTCGTCGACGCCACTCACCCGGACACACCCACATCAACCCCCAAGTAACGGCTACCGTCGACACTGACGACGGGACGCACACCGCGGTGCGTCCCCCTCCGCACGCGCGACGAGGTGGAATGTGAAGGCGATCCGTCGATTCACCGTCCGGCCCGTTCTCCCCGACCCCTTGAGGCCCCTGAGCGATCTGGCCCGTAATCTGCGCTGGTCCTGGCACGCGGAGACGCGTGAGCTCTTCCAGTCCGTCGATCCCGAGCGCTGGGCGATCTCCGACGGTGATCCGGTACGGCTCCTCGGCAGCGTGCGCCCCGAGCGGCTCGCCGAGCTGGCCGAGGACCGCCGGTTCCTGCGTCGGCTGGCCGCCGCCGCCGGTGACCTGCACGACTATGTGACCGGCGACCGCTGGTACCAGGCGCAGGGCGGTGAGCCGCCCGCGGCGATCGCCTACTTCTCGCCGGAGTTCGGCATCACGGCGGCGCTGCCGCAGTACTCCGGAGGTCTCGGCATCCTCGCCGGCGACCATCTGAAGGCGGCCAGCGACCTGGGCGTCCCGCTGATCGGCGTGGGGCTGCTCTACCGGCACGGCTACTTCCGGCAGACCCTGTCCCGGGACGGCTGGCAGCAGGAGCACTATCCGGTGCTCGACCCCAACGAGCTGCCCCTGGTCCTGCTGAAGGAGGGGGACGGCACCCCGGCCCAGGTCGAGCTGGCCCTCCCCGCCGGCCGGACCCTGCGCGCCCGGATCTGGCTGGCCCAGGTCGGCCGGGTGCCGCTGCTGCTGCTCGACTCGGACGTCGAGGAGAACGAGTTCGGCGAGCGCGGGGTGACCGACCGGTTGTACGGCGGTGGCAGCGAGCACCGCCTGTTGCAGGAGATGCTGCTGGGAATAGGAGGGGTTCGGGCGGTACGGACGTACTGCCGCCTGACGGGGCATCCGCAGCCGGAGGTGTTCCACACCAACGAGGGCCACGCCGGCTTCCTCGGCCTGGAGCGGATCGCCGAGCTGTGCGACGGCAGGGGCGACAAGGGCACCGACGGCGGGCTGGACTTCGACTCCGCGCTGGAGGCCGTACGGGCCGGCACGGTCTTCACCACGCACACCCCCGTCCCGGCCGGCATCGACCGCTTCGACCGCGAACTGGTCGCCCGCCACTTCGGGCCGGACGCCGAACTCCCGGGCATCGACGTCGGCCGCGTCCTCGGCCTCGGCATGGAGACCTACCCCGGCGGCGAGCCCAACCTGTTCAACATGGCGGTGATGGGGCTGCGGCTCGCTCAGCGCGCCAACGGCGTCTCGCTGCTGCACGGGCGGGTCAGCCGGCAGATGTTCGCCGGGCTCTGGCCGGGCTTCGACCCCGAGGAGGTACCCATCACCTCCGTCACCAACGGGGTGCACGCCCCGACCTGGGTCGCCCCGGAGGTGTTCCGCCTCGGCGCCCGGCAGATCGGCGCCCAGCGCGCCGAGGACGCCCTGAGCGTCGGTGGCTCCGACCGCTGGGACTCCGTCGCCGAGATCCCCGACCAGGAGATCTGGGATCTGCGGCGCGACCTGCGCGAACAGCTGGTGCAGGAGGTGCGGCGGCGGCTGCGGGCGTCCTGGCGGCAGCGCGGCGCCGGCACGGCCGAGCTGGGCTGGATCGACGGGGTGCTCGACCCGGACGTCCTCACCATCGGCTTCGCGCGCCGCGTGCCCTCGTACAAGCGGCTGACGCTGATGCTGCGCGACCGGGACCGGCTCATGGAACTGCTGCTGCATCCGGAGCGGCCGGTGCAGATCGTCGTGGCGGGCAAGGCGCACCCGGCGGACGACAGCGGCAAGCGCCTGGTCCAGGAGCTGGTGCGGTTCGCGGACGACCCGCGGGTGCGCCACCGCATCGTCTTCCTGCCCGACTACGGCATGGGCATGGCGCAGAAGCTGTACCCGGGCTGCGACATCTGGCTGAACAACCCGCTGCGCCCGCTGGAGGCGTGCGGCACCTCCGGGATGAAGGCCGCCCTCAACGGCTGCCTCAACCTGTCGGTCCTGGACGGCTGGTGGGACGAGTGGTTCCAGCCGGACTTCGGCTGGGCGATCCCCACCGCGGACGGCGCGGCCACGGACGCGGACCGGCGTGACGACATAGAGGCGGCGGCGCTCTACGACCTCCTGGAGCAGCGTGTCACCCCGCGCTTCTACGAGCGCGGACGGCAGGGGCTGCCGGACCGCTGGATCCAGATGGTCCGCCAGACCCTCACCCTGCTCGGGCCGAAGGTGCTGGCCGGCCGCATGGTCCGCGAGTACGTGGAGCGGCTGTACACCCCCGCCGCGCTGGCCCACCGTTCGATGCGTCCGGACGCGGCGCGGGAGCTGGCCGACTGGAAGGCGCGGGTCCGCTCGGCCTGGCCGCGGGTCGCCGTGGACCACGTCGAGACCTCGACGAGCACCGCGACCGCCGAACTGGGCACCACCCTCGCGCTGCGGGTCCGGGTCCGCCTCGGCGACCTGCGCCCCGACGACGTGGAGGTGCAGTCCCTGTCCGGACGGGTCGACTCCGAGGACCGGCTCGCCGACGCCACGACGGTCGCCCTGAAACCCACCGCGGGGCCGGACACCGAGGGCCGCTGGCTGTACGAGGGCCCCCTCTCCCTCGACCGCACCGGGCCCTTCGGCTACACGGTCCGCATCCTGCCCGCCCACCACCTGCTGGCGTCCGGCGCGGAACTAGGCCTGCTGTCGGTGCCCGCGGAGGACCTGGCGGAGCAGTCGGGGGTGCTCCTGCGGTAGTCAGCGGCTCACCGCCCGGCCGCGGCGGCGTCGACCTGGCGGGTGAACCGGTCGGCGCCGACCGCCTTGCCGCTGTCGTCGATCACCGCGACGGGGGTGTCGCCGACCTTGACGGTCGGCGTGCCGGTGACGTCGCTGGTGTAGAAGGCGTCGGCGACCTTGTCGGCCCAGGCGAGGTACGTCCCCTCCTTCACGGCCTTGTTGAAGGCGGGTGTGCGCAGCCCCGGCACCTTCCCGGCGATCTCCAGCAGCTTGCCGGTGGAGCCGAAGGTGTCGGTGGTCTCGTCCTCGGGCTGGGCCGCGTAGAGGGCGGAGTGGTAGGCCTTGAACAGGGCGGGGCTCTCGTTCAGGGCGGCCCCGAGCGCTCCGAGCGCGGTCCGGGACCCCTTGCCGCCGAGCCGCTTGTCGAGGAAGGCGGCCAGGTGGAACTCCACCTTCGCCCTGCCGGAGGCGACGAGGGAGTCCACGGTCCCGCCGAGCTCCTGCTCGAAGAGGCCGCAGTACGGGCAGCGCAGATCCTCGTAGACGTGCAGGGTGACGGGGGCGCCGGCCCTGCCGTACGGGATGACGGTGCCGTCCTTGCCGGTGGTGTGCGCGGGGACGACCAGTGCGGCGGGTGCGGCGGCCGGGACGTCCGGGGTGGCGGCGGTGCCCGGGGAACCGTCGTCCAGGCCGAACCCGATGCCGATGCCGGCGGCCAGGCCCAGAGCGGTGGCCGCGCTGCCCAGGACGAGGGCGCGACGGCGGATGGCGGGGTGACGCGGGGGCTTGCTCTCCATGCGCCCGACGCTACGGAGCCCGCCGGCGCCGAGGAACGGCCCTGCGGTCCACCACCGCGGGGGCCTTGGGCCCGTCCGGGACCGCCTTAGGGCCCGTTGCGGTCCGCCGCGGTCCGCTGCGGTTCGGCCGTCCGCTGCGGTGCGGTGGTGCCGCGGTGCCGGAGCGGGCTCGGCGGCGGGTCCGGGATGTCCCGCTCACGGGCGGTGCCGGCCGGCACGGGCAGGGAGGCCGCGAGGTCGCGGACCACGGGGTGGCCGCAGTGGACGGCCACCCGTCCCAGCCACGCGGACGGATCGCCCCCGGGGCCGGCGGTGTCGCGCGGAGGCCGGGGGCGGGCGTCGGCCGGGGGTGCGGCGGGCTGTGCGGCGCGGGCCCGGCCGACCGCGTGGCGCAGGGCGACGGCCTCGGTGGCCGCCGCCAGCCGGGCACCGGTGAACCCGAGCGCGGCCAGCCGCTCCCGGGCCGTCGCCTCGATGCCGGGGTCGCGGAACCGGTCGAGGGCGAGCAGCGCGTCGCTGATCTCGATGGTGTACCGGTACAGCAGAAGGGCGGGCTCGGCGCGCAGCGGGGCCGGCAGCGGGAGGACGACCTCGGGCACGGCGCCGGTCAGCAGCCGCCACAGGGGTTCGAGGCGGCGCAGCGCGCGGCGGTCGGCGCGGGAGCGCCGTCGCTCGGCGAGGGCCGGCCAGGCGAATCCGGTCCCGGACAGCAGCAGGGTGACCGTCAGCAGGACCTGGGTGGTGGGCACGACGACGGCGTCGTCGAACAACGGCCCGCCGAAGCCGCGCAGCGCCAGGTAGGCCCAGCGGTGCAGCGCGTAGCCGGCGGCGGTCGCGGCGCCCGCGCCGATCAGGGTGAGCGAGGTGCGCAGGGGGCCGGGCGGCGCCTGCCGGCGGTGCCGCAGGCACATCACGCCGATCGCGTTCACGCCCCAGGTCACGTAGCCGAGGAACACGCTCCAGTAGGCGACGTGGGCGGGCGAAGAGGCGGCGGTCAGCAGGTGCTGCTCACCGGCCGGCCGGGGGGCCAGGAAGAACGCCGTGCCGAGCGCGGCGGCGGCCACGGGGAGCGGCAGCCACTCGCCGGGGCGGCGGCCACGCGTCGTGACGACGTCGGCGGGGGCGGACATCTGGCGCACGAAGGCGGTCAGGCAGGTGATCGCGGACATGCCGAGCAGATGGCCGACGAGGTTGGTGACGCTCTGCACACCGGTGGCGCCGTCGATCACCCGGCGCACCGCCGGCACCCCCACGGTGACCGACAGGGTGACGAGGGCGACCACCGCGGCCAGCGTCCGGGACGGCCGTGACTCCGGTCCGGCGCCGCCGCGCAGGCAGCGGCGGGCGGTGTACGCGGTGAGCGACCACATCGGCACCAGCAGGACGGCCTCGAAGGGTCGGATCGCCGTCATCGGGGGCGCTCCGCTCCGAGGGCGCGGGCCAGCCGGCCGAGGACCTCGGACCCGTCGGCGGCCGGCGGCAGGCCGTCCGGTCCGTGACCGGCCGACCGCTGGTGGATCAGCGTGGCCATCAGCTCGGCCTGCTGCTCCTGCAGTTCGGTGTAGTCGGTGCGGCCCCGGGCGAGCAGCCGCCGCACCATGGCGGGGTCGAGGTCGGGGAAGAGCGACTCCATGCCGGGCAGGTGCCCGACGCCGCCCCCGCCGCCGTCGCCGTCGTCCTCATGACCGGGGGTGGTGTGGTCGAGCAGGAGGTGGGAGAGCTCGTGCAGGATGATGTGCCGCTGGTGCAGGTCGCTGGTGGACGTCTCGTAGAAGATGTGGTCGGCGTGGCCGAGACTGATCCACAGTCCGCACAGATGGGCGGTGGCCCCCGCGTCTTCCGGCAGCGGCGACAGGGTCAGCGGTCTGCCGTGCCGGCGCTCGATCGCGGCGCACAGCGCGTCGATCGTCAGGGGCCGCGCCCGGGGCAGCGGCAGGTCGTCCAGGATGGCGTCGCACCGGTCCCGGAAGTCGGACCACGACCCCGCCCGTGCCCCGATGCCGTGAAGCACCCCGTTCCCTTCCCCCCGGCCCGATCGGCGGCGTGCCGCCCGGTCATGTCACGGGAGGGGAGACGCTAGTTCGGGCGGCCGGGTTCCCGCGGCCGGTCGGCGGACTGCTCGACGAGGCCGCGCACCACGTCCAGGCCGTGGGCGGAGAGGGTGGCCACCGCCGCCGCGCGCAGGGCGACCGCCTTCACGTCGTGGTCGCGCATGGCCTTGAGGAGGGCGAGCTGGGCCATGGTCCGGTCGGCGACGGCGTCGTCGACGAAGTAGCCGACCGGCACACCGAAGAAGTCGGCGAGCGCGCGCAGCGTCCCGACGGTGGGATTGGGTGCCTTGCCGTTGAGCAGCATCGACAGACGGCCCACCGAGAGCGAGACGCCTCCGGGCTCGTCGACCGCCTTGATGCCGTCGACCACCTCCTGAAGGGTGTGGCGTCTGCCCAGCGGCTGCACATGCTCGAAGAGGTACTCGAGACGGGCCGCCAGTCGCTCTCCCTCGGGCTCACTCACGCTTGCTCACCTCTCGCTGCATCCGGCGGTCCGAGCATTATCACGCCTGTCGCATGCGACTGCACATATAGGTGTGTCGGACGCGTCGAGGTAGCACGTCGAAGCAGGGATTCTTGCATGTGAACGGCTGCATCGCATGAGCCTCGGTGATCAAATGCTTTCACTAAAGTGAAACAGCCTGTTAAGGTCGCCCAGGTGAAGACACGAAAGCTGATTGTGCGAACTGTTGGCGCGGCCGTGGGGGCGGGCGCCTTGGCGTGGCTCGCGACAGCGGGCGGTACGCCGGGCGCTCAGGCCCCCGCCGGTGGCACGCCCGTGCAGGCCGTGGCCGACGAGGCCCCCGGCTACGCCGTGGAGGACTTCAACTACCCGGGCGCGGACCAGATCCTCGCGGAGAAGGGCATCACTCTCAAGCGCGGCGACGGCCACATCACGCTCGCCGACTGCGTGACGGGGACCGGCCAGCTGGAGGTCTGGGCCCGCAGCAAGGACAAGGTCTGCTTCGACGTCACCGGCACCTCGGGCTGGCTGACCCTGGAGATCCCCTCGGTGTACGGCGTGCGCGGCAACGACTACGCCACCCAGGTCGACATGACCACCGGCACCGAGGAGAAGAGCTTCGACGTCGCGAAGAACAGCTGGACCCCGGTCGGCGAGAGCGCGGACGAGCAGGGCCGCGAGTTCATGCTCGTCGAGATCCGGACCAGCGCGTGACTCCGCCGCACATCCGCAAGCCGACCGAAGGAAGAGACATGCTCGCATCCCGTCCGCGCCCGGCGCGGACCACGGCCCTGCTGATGACCGCCGCCGCCGCCGCGTCGGCCGGACTGCTGGCGCCCGCGCCCGCCGGGGCGGTGACGGGTCCGCAGGCCGCCGACGGGCAGCCGGCGTCCGTCGTGCGGCTCACCATCGGCGACGAGGCCGACGCCCGCGGCTGCACCGCGACCCTGATCGACCAGTGGTGGCTGGCCACCGCCGCCAGCTGCTTCGCCCAGACGCCCGGTGAGCACCTGGTGCCCGCGGGGAAGCCGGCCCTGCCGACCACCGCCACCCTGAGCGACGGGACGGCCGCGGCGGTCGTCGACCTCCGGCCGCGCACCGACCGCGACCTGGTCCTCGCCCGCCTCGCCGCCCCCGCCACCGGCTTGGCGGGGGTGCGCCGCGCCACCGCGAGCCCCCAGACCGGGAGCGAGCTGACGGCGGCCGGTTTCGGCCGGACCGGCACGGTGTGGGTCCCCGACCGGCCGCACACCGGCGCGTTCACCCTCGACTCCGCCGACGCGACCACGCTGTCCATCACCGGCAAGGGCACCGACGCGATCTGCAAGGGCGACACCGGCGGCCCCCTGCTCAACGCCCAGGGTGAGCTGGTGGGTGTCAACAGCCGCTCCTGGCAGGGTGGTTGTCTCGGCACGGATGCGACGGAGACCCGGACCGGAGCCGTGTCGGCCCGGATCGACGACCTGGCCGACTGGGTCCAGGACGTGCGGGCCCTGACCCCCGGCTGGAAGGCCGAGACCGTCGTCCAGGCCGGCACCGGCCTCTACCAGGGGATCCGGCTGGCCGACGGGTCGTGGACCGCGTTCACCGACGTCCAGTCGGAGGCCGGTGACATCGGCGGCGTGCGGGCGGCCGCCGTCGCCGGCATCAACGGCGACACCCACGTGGTGGCGCTCGGCGGCGACGGACACCTGCGGCACGTCGTACGGTCGGCGGACGGCACCTGGGGCACCTTCGGCGACGTCAACTCCCAGGCCGGCGCGCTGAACGACGTCACCCGGGTGTCGGCCGTGTCCATCGGCACCAGCCTGCACGTCGTGGCGGTCGCCGGCGGCAAGGTGTACCACACGGTCCGCGGGGCCGACGGCAGGTGGACCCGGTTCGGTGACGTCGCCGTCGCCACCGGCGGCCCGATCGGCACCGTCACCGCCGTCGCCACCGCTTCCGCCGGCGGTGAGCTCCAGTTGGTCGCCGTCAGCGGCGGCAAGGCGTACCACACCGTCCGCCGGACCTCCGGGGTCTGGACGGTCTGGGGCGACGTGGCCCGGGCGGCCGGCGCCACCGGTCCGGTCACCGCCGTCACCATGGCGGGCGCGGGCAGCGACGCCCACCTCGTCATCGCCACCGACGGCGGCAGCCGCCAGTACCACGCCATGCGGTACGGCAACGGCACCTGGGCGCAGTTCGGCGACCTGAAGGGCTACCTCGGCGCCGTGACGGCCACGTCCGTCGGCGCGGGCACCGTCGACGGGGAACTCCAGCTCGCCGTGACCACCGCCGACGGCCGGATCCTGCACATCGTCCGCCACACGGACAGGACCTGGTCCCCGGCCGAGACGGTCACCGTCCGGGGCGTGACGGGCACCCTCGGCCCGGTGTCCCTGGCCGGCACCCTCTGAGCCCGCTCCGGCTCCCCGCGCCGCCGCACGCCGCCGCGGGGAGCCGGACCCCGGGTACGGCGTGCGGTCAGCCGGCGTCGGCCGGCGCGCACAGCCGGCGCAGCACCGCGCCGCACCGGCGGGCGTAGGCGTGCTGGAGTCCCCGGGTCGCCGGGCCGCCCGCCTTCGCGTACCACTTGGCCGGGCGGCTGAAGGCCGACACCGTCAGCCAGACCGTCCCGTCGCCGGTGCGCTGCACGACGAACGCCTCCTCACCGCACTCGGGGTGACCGGGGAGCGTGCCGTACGCCCAGCCCGCGCGCCGGTGCTCCGCCACCGTCCACACCACGCGGCAGGGCGCCTTGATGACGCCGCCGAGGACGACCGTGACCTCGACGCCCTCCGCGGCCCGGTCCGCCGTGGCCTCGACCCCGACACCCAGGGCGCGGTGCATCTCCCAGGTCTGGACGGCGTCGGCGGCTCTGCGGAAGACGTCCTCACCCTCGCCGATGCGGGTGCGTACCAGCATCGGGTGGAAGCCGGGCGGGCAGAAGCCCGGCTCGCGGGTCGCGCCGACGTCGTCGTACGTGAAGGACATGGGGCCCAAGCGTACGGCGGCCCCCGGAGGCGCCCTGTCCGGGGTGGCCGCGAACGCGGACGGGCGCCGTTCCGGCGGGATTCGAACCCACCGGGACGGCGCCCTGCTCGGCGACTCGTGCCGTGTCCGTCGCTGCTACCGGCGGACTACGGGAAGGTCAGGCTCCAGCTGTTGATGTAGCCGGTGTCCCACGAGTAGTTGTCCTGCACGCGCAGCTTCCAGGTGCCGTTGGCGGTCTCGGAGGAGGCGTTCACCGTGTAGGTGGTGTTGATGTTGTCCGAGCTGCCACCGGTGCCGTAGTCCTTCAGCAGGTACGTCGTGCCGTCGGGGGCGACGAGCTGCACCCGGAGGTCACCGATGTAGGTGTGCACGATGTCGACCGCGACCTGGAGGTTGGAGGGCGCGTTGCCGGACCGGCCGGAGACGGTGATCGAGGAGGTCACGGCCGCGCCGTTGTCCGGGATCGACACGTCGGCGCCGTTCTCGAAGGTGGTGCCGCCGCCACCGCCGCCGCCGGAGCGGGAGCCGACCGAGACGCCGGCCCAGGCGTCCTGCACCGCCTTGTACTCGGCGGACGTCGTGCCGTACAGCTCACCGGCCGCCGCGAGGGTGCCGGTGCGGGCGCCCGCGTAGTTGGTGGTCGAGGTGAACTTCGTGGTCAGCGCGCGGAACCAGATCTTCTCCGCCTTGGCGCGGCCGATCCCGGTCACCGGGAGGCCGTCCGACGTCGGCGAGTTGTAGGTGACACCGTTGATGGTCTTGGTGCCGCTGCCCTCGCTGAGCAGGTAGAAGAAGTGGTTGGCCGGGCCCGAGGAGTAGTGCACGTCGACCGACCCGATACCGGAGTACCAGTAGTCCTTCGACGCGCCGTCCCTGCTCGGCTTGTCCATGTAGCGCAACGGGGTGCCGTCGCCGTTGATGTCGATCTCCTCGCCGATGAGGTAGTCACCGACGTCGGAGGAGTTGTTGGCGTAGAACTCGACGGCCGTGCCGAAGATGTCGGAGGTCGCCTCGTTCAGGCCGCCGGACTCACCGCTGTAGTTGAGGCCGGCCGTGTTGGAGGTGACGCCGTGGGTCATCTCGTGACCCGCGACGTCGATGGAGACGAGCGGGTTGCTGTTGCCCGAGCCGTCGCCGTACGTCATGCAGAAGCAGCTGTCGGACCAGAACGCGTTCACGTAGCTGTTGCCGTAGTGGACGCGCGAGTAGGCGGCCGCGCCGTCACCGCGGATGCCGCTGCGGCCGTGCGTGTTCTTGTAGTAGTCCCAGGTCAGCGCGGCCCCGTAGTGGGCGTCGGCGGCCGCGGACTCCGCGTTGGACGGGCTGCCGTTGCCCCAGACGTCGTCGGAGCCGGAGAAGAGCGTGCCGGTGCCGGAGGAGCCGTGGTTCAGGTTGTACGTCTTGTGCCCGCCGCGCGCGCCGTCGGTGAGGTTGTACGACGAACCCGACTGGGTGGTGGTCAGGTTCACCGTGCCCGAGTACACCGTGTTGCCGGTGCCGGTCTCGATGGCCTCCCACTGGTACAGCTGCGCGCCGGTGGTGGCGTCGGTGATGACGTGCAGTTCCTGCGGGGTGCCGTCGTGCTGGAAGCCTCCGACGACCGTCTCCCACGCCACGGTCGGAGTGCCGCTCGCGGCCCATATCACCTTGCGCGGGGCCCCGTTGACGTCCGGGCTCTTGGCGTCCTCGGCCTTCGCGGCGGACAGCGCCTGCCGCTCCGCCTTGGCGGTGGACACGGCGGTCGCGGTGGTGGCCGGCTTGATGGCGGCGCGGGTGGCCTTCACGACGCCGCGCGTCGCGCCGGCCTTGGTGGTCGTCACCACGAGGTCGCCGCCGAGGACCGGCAGCCCGGCGTAGGTGCGCTCGTAGCGCGTGTGGACCGTGCCGTCGCTGTCCTTGACGACGTCCCGGACGACCAGCTTCTCCTGGGCGCCCAGGCCCAGCGACCTGGCGGTGTCGGTCCGGTCGGCGTTCGCCTGCCCGATCAGCTCGGCGCGCTGCGACGGCGAGAGCTGGACGGCGTCGGCGCCGGGAACCGCGGCACCGGCCGCCGCGGGAGCGCTCTGCGGGGCGGCGGTCGCCGCACCGGACTGCACGGCGGCGGCGACCAGTGCGGCCACGCCCACCAGGGCGACGGCCGTGGTCCTGCGGTACGCGGGGTGGGAGGTGCGTCTGCGAGAGGGACTGCTGCTCAACACTGACTCCTTCTGCGGGCCGCGGGTCGCACGGCCATGGGGAGACCGGCCGACGGGTGGGCCGACCGGGCAGAACGGGGTGTACGGAGTGCGTGCGGGGTGGCCGGGTCCGGGGTGGGGCAAGTGGGGTTGCTGTGGACCGGCACTGGGAAGCGTGGCAGGAGACCGCGGTTTCTGTCAGGAGCGCGTCAGAAACTTGGCCGGAAACAGTCCGTTGTCCGGGAGATGGCATCCGGTATGCGGACAGTTGGGGCGAAGTTCACCTGCTGACGCTATGTCAGCAGGTGGGCCGGCCGAGGGGCCGGCGGGCGTGCGGTTCAGGCCAGGCTGTCCCGCCACGCCCGGTGCAGGTCCGCGAAGCGGCCGGTGCCCGCGATCAGTTCGGCAGGGGTGCCGTCCTCGACGATGCGGCCGCGCTCCATCACCAGCACCCGGTCCGCGATCTCGACAGTGGACAGCCGGTGGGCGATCACCACGGCCGTACGGCCCCGCAGCACCGTCGCCATGGCCCGCTGCACGGCCCGCTCACCGGGGATGTCCAGCGAGCTGGTCGCCTCGTCCAGGATCAGCACCGCCGGGTCGGCGAGCAGCGCCCGCGCGAACGCCACGAGCTGACGCTGGCCGGCGGAGATCCGGCCGCCCCGCTTGCGCACGTCCGTGTCGTAGCCCTCGGGCAGCGCGCTGATGAACTCGTGCGCCCCGATCGCCTTGGCGGCCCGCTCGATCTCCGCCCGGCCGGCGTCCGGCCGCCCGAGGGCGATGTTGTCGGCGACCGTCCCGGAGAACAGGAACGCCTCCTGCGTGACCATCACCACCCCGCGCCGCAGCTCCGGCACAGGCAGCTCCCGCAGGTCGACGCCGTCCAGCAGCACCCGCCCCTCGGTCGGGTCGTAGAACCGGGCCAGCAGCTTGGCCAGGGTGGACTTGCCCGCGCCGGTCGAGCCGACCACCGCGACCGTCTGCCCGGCCGGCAGGGTCAGATCGAACCGGGGCAGCACCTCGCCGCCGGTCCGGTAGCCGAAGGCCACCGAGTCGAAGACGACCTCCCGGCCCGGGAACTCCCCCCGGCGCGGCGGCAGTTCCCGCGCCACCGACGGCTCCGGGACCGACGGGGTCTGCGCCAGCAGCCCCGCGATCTTCTCCAGCGAGGCGGCCGCCGACTGGTAGGAGTTCAGGAACATGCCGAGCCGGTCGATCGGGTCGTACAGGCGGCGCAGGTACAGCACCGCGGCGGCCAGCACGCCGAGCGCCAGCGTGCCGTCCGCCACCCGGTAGGCGCCCCACAGCACGATCAGCGCCACCGCCGTGTTGGCGACCACCCGCGAGGTGACCACGTAGCGGGCCATCTCCAGCAGGGCGTCCCCGTTGGTCCGCTCGTGCCGCCGGTTCAGCTCGGCGAACTCCGCGTCGTTGACGGCCTCCCGGCGGAACGCGCGCACCGGCCGGATGCCGTTCATCGTCTCCACGAACTTCACGATCACCGCCGCGATCGCCGTCGACCGCGCCCGGTACACCCGCCCGGCCCGCCGCCGGTACCCCCGCACCAGCAGGTACAGCGGCACGAACGAGGCCACCGCCACGCCGCCGAGCCCCAGGTCCAGCCAGAGCAGCATCGCCGAGATGTACACGAAGGACAGCACGACGGTGACCAGCTCCTGCAGGCCCTCGTTCAGCAGCTCCCGCAGCGACTCCACGTCCGTCGTCGAGCGGGAGATCAGCCGGCCCGAGGTGTACCGCTCGTGGAAGTCGACGCTCAGCGCCTGCGCGTGCCGGAAGATCCGGCCGCGCAGGTCCAGCAGCACGTCCTGGTTGACCCGCGCGGACGCGACGACGAACGCGTACTGGAGCACCCCGGAGGTCAGCGCGCACAACAGGTACCCGGCCGCCACCGCCACCAGCGGCCCCGCGTCGTCGCGCTCGCGCAGCGCCGGCACGGCACGGTCGATGGCGTACGCCACCAGCAGCGGACCCGCCTGCACCGCCGCCTGCTGGAGCAGCAGCAGGAGCGTGGTCACCGCGACCCGGGCCCGCATCGGGGCGAGCAGCGAGCGCAGCAGGGCGGCGGTGGCTCCCGGCGGGGTCGGCAGGACGTCCCGGTCGAACGGGTCGCCGGCGCTCGTGCCCGCGGGGCTGCGGTCCTCCTCGTCCGGCGCGGCCGGGGCGGGTGTCGTCGGCGCGGTCATCGGCGGTGGACCTCCTCGTACCCGGCGGCGTCCCCGGCCCCGGACATCAGACGGGCGTACTCGGCGTTGCCGCGCAGCAGTTCCTGGTGGGTGCCCACGGCGGTGATCCGGCCGCCGGACAGCAGGGCCACCCGGTCGGCGAGCAGCACGGTGGACGGCCGGTGCGCCACGATCAGGGCCGTGGTCTCGGCCAGCACCTGGCGCAGCGCGGCCTCCACGGCGGCCTCGGTGTGCACGTCGAGTGCGGACAGCGGGTCGTCCAGCACCAGGAAGCGGGGCCTGCCCACGACCGCCCGGGCCAGCGCCAGCCGCTGCCGCTGACCACCGGACAGGCTGAGCCCCTGCTCGCCGACCTGGGTGTCCGGGCCCTGCGGCAGCCCGGCCACGAAGTCCGCCTGCGCGACGGCGAGCGCCCGCTCCAGCTCGGCGGCGCCCGCCCCACCGCCGGTCCCCATCAGTACGTTGTCCCCGACGCTCGCGGAGAACAGCGTCGGCTCCTCGAACGCCACGGAGACCAGGGAGCGCAGCTCCTGCCGCGGCATCCCGGCGATGTCCCGCCCGTCGAGTGTGATCCGCCCGGCGCTCACCTCGTGCAGCCGCGGCACCAGCGCGGTGAGCGTCGTCTTCCCGCTGCCCGTGGCACCCACCAGCGCCATCGACTCCCCGGGCCGGATGTGCAGATCGATCCGGTCGAGCACGGGGGGCGAGTCGGGCGCCGCGTCCGGGTAGCGGAAACCGACGCCCTCGAACCGGATGCCGTCGGGCCGGGCCGCGCCCCGCGGCGCCGGGCCGCGCGCCCCGCTCGCCGCCGGCCCCCCGCCCTCCGGCTCCACGTCCATCACCTCGAAGTACCGCTCGGTGGCCGTCGCCGCCTCCTGGCTCATCGCCAGCAGGAACCCGATCGACTCCACGGGCCACCGCAGGGCGAGCGCGGTCGACAGAAAGGCGACCAGCGTCCCCGCGGACAGCGCCCCGTCCGCGACCTGCACCACCCCCACCACCAGGGCCGCCCCGATCGCGGCCTCCGGCAGGGTGACGATGACCCCCCAGATCACCGCCAGCAGCCGGGCCTTGCGCAGCTCGGTGCCCCGCAGCGTCCCCGACAGCTCCCGGAACGCGCGCGCCTGGCTGCGGTGGCGCCCGAACCCCTTGATGATGCGGATCCCGAGGACGCTCTCCTCGACGACCGTCGTCAGATCGCCCACCTGGTCCTGCGCCCGCCGGGCCACCGCGGAGTACCGCTTCTCGAAGACCACGCAGGTCACCATCACGGGCACGGCCGGCCCGAGGATCACCAGCCCGAGCGTCCAGTCCTGCAGCAGCATGATGACCACGCCGACCAGGATGGTCACCCCGTTGACCAGCAGGAACGTCAACGGGAACGCGAGGAACATGCGCAGCAGCATCAGATCGGTGGTGCCCCGGGACAGCAGCTGACCGGAGGCCCACCGATCGTGGAAGGCGACCGGCAGCCGCTGCAGACGCCGGTACAGATCCGCCCGCATCTCCGCCTCGACGTGCGACAGCGGCCGCGCCACCAGCCACCGCCGCAGCCCGAACAGCAGCGCCTCGCCGAGCCCGAGCAGCAGCAGGAACAGCGCGCCGAGCCACACCCCGCCGGGGTCACGGTCGGCGACCGGCCCGTCCACGAGCCACTTCAGCACGAGGGGGATCACCAGCCCCGTGCAGGAGGCGACCACGGCGACGAAGGCGGCGGTGAACAGCCGCGCCCGCACCGGCCGCACATAGGGCCACAGCCGCAGCAACGTCCGTACGACGGACCGGTCCTCGCTGGTTGCACTGGTCGCAGACATCGGATCCGAGCCTACGGACAGCGCACCGGCCCGGCCCACCGAGTTTCGCCCGGTTCACCCTCCTCCGCTGGACCTACGTCCCGCGTCCGGGGCACCGCTCGGCCCGTCAGCGGTCGCCGACCCGCATCTCGAACCAGGTCGTCTTGCCGCGCGGCAGCAGATCCACGCCCCACCGGTCGGAGAGCTTGTCGACGAGGAAGAGGCCGCGCCCGCTGACGTCCAGCTCCTGCACGGGTAACAGACAGGGCAGTCCCCGCGAGGGGTCGCGGACCTCGACGCGGATGCGGCCCCGGGGGCGGCGCATCCGCAGCCCGAACACCCGGGCGCCGGTGTGCCGTACGGCGTTGCCGACGAGTTCGGAGACGAGCAGGACCGCGTCCTCGGTCAGCTTGGGCGACAGCCCCCAGTGGCGCAGCACCACCACCTGGGTGAGGCGGCGGGCGGTGGCCGCCGATTCCGGGCGGGAGGGGAGCGGAACCTCCGCCTCCGTCGGATCGCCGAACAACTCGATCGCCTTGAGCGCCCGTTCGTCCTCGATCGCGGGCGACCAGCGCGCCGCGTCCACACGCCCGGGCCCCCGCGGCTGTCCGATACCCTCCAGCCCCGCCATGCCCCCATCATGGCCGTCCCAGGACCGCTCCGTGGCCGTTCTGCCGTAATGCGCCCCCCGGAAGCGACCATTCCGGATCGTGTCGGCGGCATGTGCCGCAGGTATGTCGCGGGTGCGGCCGACACCTCTGACCTGCGGCGGCGACGCTTCACCGGCCCAAGGGCGGAGCCCCCCGACACAACAGGCTTAAGGTCGCCTTAAGGCTCCCATAAACCGCCCCATCGGGGGACCCGGGCCAGACGCCCCGTCAATTGCAAGGGCTCCGGCGGAGACGACGGCGGGAACGCGGCGAGACGCGTCTCACAGGAACTTCGCCTTGCCCGGCCCCTCCTCCACGAAGCTGCGCATCCCCCGCTCCCGGTCCTCGGTGGCGAACAGGCCGGCGAACCAGTTCCGCTCCACCGCGAGGCCCGTCTCGATGTCCGTCTCCAGACCCGTGTCGACCGCCTCCTTCGCCGCGCGCAGCGCGAGCGCCGGACCCTGCGCCAGCTTCGCCGCCCACGCGTGCGCCTGGGCGTACACCTCCTCGGCCGGTACGACGCGGTCCACCAGACCCAGCGCGAGCGCCTCGTCCGCCGTCACCATCCGACCCGTGAAGATCAGGTCCTTCGCCCGGGAGGGCCCGACCAGCCGGGACAGCCGCTGGGTGCCGCCGGCACCCGGGATCAGGCCGAGCAGGATCTCCGGCTGGCCCAGCTTGGCGTTCTGCCCGGCGATCCGGTAGTCCGCGCACAGCGCCAGCTCGCAGCCGCCGCCGAGCGCGTACCCGGTCACCGCCGCGACCACCGGCTTGGGAATCCGGGCCACCGCGGTGAAGGAGTCCTGCAGCGCGCGGGCGCGCAGGACCATCGCCGTGTGGTCCATCGCCTGCATCTCCTTGATGTCCGCGCCGGCCGCGAACACCCTCTCCCCGCCGTAGAGGATCACCGCGCGCACGTCCTCGCGGCGCGTGGCCTCCTCGGCGAGCTCCTTCAGCCGGTCCTGCGTGGCGACGTCCAGCGCGTTCATGGGCGGGCGGTCGAGGCGGATCGTGCCGACGCCCTCGGCGACTTCGAGATTCACGGTCATGCCAGCAGGTTAACGGCCACTAACGACAACGGGCCCGGTGCCGTGGGTCACAGCACCGGGCCCGGGGGAGCGGACGGCTACTTCGTCCACTCCTCCCACGGCATGTTCCAGCCGTTGAGCCCGTTGGACGCGGCGACCGTCGGGTCGGTGGAGTTCTTCACGACCACCACGTCACCGACCATCGAGTGGTTGAAGAACCACGCGGCCGGCACCCCGCTGTCGTAGCCGCCGCGCACGTCGCGCAGGCCGACGCAGCCGTGGCTGGCGTTGTAGTTGCCGAAGGCGTCGCCGCCCCAGTAGTTGCCGTGCACGAAGGTGCCGGAGTCGGTCAGCCGCATGGCGTGCGGGACGTCCTTGATGTCGTACTCGCCGTCGTAGCCGACCGTGTCGCCGTTCATCCGGGTCACCGCGAACTTCTCGCTGATGACCATCTGCCCGTTCCAGGTGGCGTACCCGGCCTTGCCGGTGGTCACCGGGAGCGTCTTGACGACCTTGCCCTCCTGCGTGACCTGCATGGTGAGCTTCTTGGCGTCCACGATCGAGACCTGGTCGCGGCCGATGGTGAAGGACACCGTCTTGGACTGCTTGCCGTACACCCCGTCGCGGCCCTCGACCCCGTCCAGGTTGAGCCTGACCGTGACCTTGGTGCCGGCCTTCCAGTACTGCTCGGGACGGAAGTCGAGCCGGTCGTTGCCGAACCAGTGGCCCTGGACGTCCACGGCCGGCTCGGTCTTGATCTCGATGGCCTTCTCCACGGCGTCCGGGTGGGTGATCCCCCGGGTGAAGCGCACCGAGAACGGCATGCCGACACCGACCGTGGAGCCGTCCTCCGGGGTGAAGGTGCCGATGAACGTGTTGGCCGGCGTCAGCGTGGTGAACGCGGAGTCCTCGGCGGCGGTCCGCCCCGCCGAGTCCTTCGCGACCGCGTGCACCTGGTACTTGGTGGCGGCGGCCAGGTGCGTGGCGGGCGTCCAGCCGCTGCCGTCGGCAGTGATCGTGCCGTCGACCCGGGTGCCCTCGTCGTCCTTGACGACGACCTCGGTGAGCCTGCCCTTGGCGGCGGTGACCTTCAGCGTGCCGCTGGTGTCGACCGACGTGGCACCGTTCTCCGGCGCGATGGTGACCACGGCCTCCGACTGTCCGCCTGCCGGCTGCGCCGACGCCTGCCCCTTGCCGTCCTGCGCCTCGGCTTCCGCCTGTGAGCCGCCGCCCCCGCCGCAGGCGGTCACCGCGAGCAGCAGACCGCCGACGAGCAGTGCCGTCCGGCCCCGGGCCGTGCGGCGCGCGCCAACCGACGCCCCCGATATCGGTCGCACCTTCACTTGTTCTCTCCCCTCGCCGGGCCCTGACCGGAACCCGCACCCCCGCGCGTCTCCCACGCGCACTGGCGCATATTAACCACAAGGTCAGGGGCCCGAAGAGGCCGCGAATGTCACCGTTCCGTCCCAACATCGACCTTGGTAACGAAGGGGTCACTTCGCCGCGCCGCCGGCCACCCAGGCGCGCCACGACATGTTCCAGCCGCCGAGCCCGTTGTCCGGAGCCACCCGCTTGTCCTCGCTGTGCACGACCTCGACGACGTCCCCGACGAGGCTGCGGTCGAAGAACCAGCCCGCCGGGGTGTCCGACCCGCCGCCCTTGACGTCCCGCAGGCCCACGCACCCGTGGCTGACGTTGGTCCGGCCGAAGGTGTCGTCGGCCGCCCAGTAGTTGCCGTGCAGGAAGGTCCCCGAGTCGGTCAGCCGCATGGCGTGCGGCACGTCCGGGATGTCGTACTCGCCGCCGAAGCCGACCGTACGGCTGTTCATACGGGTGACCTCCAGCATCTCGGTCACCACCATCTTCCCGTTGTACGTCGTCGTCTTCGGGGCCCCGGCCGTGACCGGCACCGTGGCCAGCAGATGGCCGTCGCGCCGCACCTCCATGGTGTGCCGGGCCGCGTCCACCAGGGCCACCTGGTGGCGGCCGACGGTGAACGAGTACGTCCGGTGCTGCAGCCCGTACACCCCCGGCGCCCCCTCCACGTCCCGCAGCCGCAGGTCGACGGTGACCCGGGTGCCGGGCTTCCAGTAGGAGCGGGGGCGGAAGTCGAGGCGGTCCCTGCCGAACCAGTGCGGCCGGATCTCCACGGCCGGCTTCGCTGTCACCCGCACCGCCCGCTCGACGGCCACCTGGTTCTCGATCTCCCGGTTGAACTCCAGGGAGACGATCATCCCGGTGCCGACCGTGGCCCGGTGCTCGGGGGTGACGTAGGCGACGAAGCGTTCCTCGGGGACGAAGGTGGTGAAGGTGGTGTGCCGGGCCGAGCGGTGGCCCTCGCCGTCGACGGCGACCGCGTCCACCGAGTAGCGGGCGGCCGGCGCCAGCCGGTCGTCGGCGGGCCGCCAGGTCCGCCCGTCGGCGGAGACGGCGCCGGGCACCTCGGTCTCCTGGGCGTCCTGGGAGCGCGTCACCCGCACCGACTCCAGCCGCCCGTCCGGCACCCGCACCCGCAGCCGCTGCCCGGCGCGCACGCCCCGGGCGCCGTCGTCCGGGGTGACCCGGATGAGCTCCTCGGCCGCCCGGTGCTTGCCGAGCATCCCGTCCAGTCCGCCGGGCGCGTCACCGGAACACCCGGCCGCCCCGCACATCAGTCCTGCCCATGTCAATACGGCGGCCAGTGCGGCCCCCGCGCGCCGCGCGCGCCCGTGTACGTACTTCACGCGGTGACCAACGACGGGTGTGCTCCGGGGAAACGTGAGTGCGACCCGCGCGATGGGCAGAACAGGGGGAGGGTGCCGCGACCGGGACCGGCGGCAGGGACGCCGCCGCCCCGTGCCCGCGTCACCACGAGCCGACCAAAGGGGCTGACAGGTGTCCAGCGCAGCCGAGCAGGAGGCGGTGGCGGGGCGACCCGCCACGCCGGCCGACCATGCCACGGCCGACCGCGCCACGTCGGCCGGCCCGCCCGCGCCCACCGGACCGGACGCGGCCGCGCCGAACGGCGCCCCGCGCCGGCTGCCCGCCGTCCCCGTGCGGCCCGGCGCGCCCACGCCGCTCGGCGCCCGCTACCGGGTCGGCCCGGACGGCGTCGCCGGCACCAACTTCGCGCTGTGGGCGGGCGGCGCGGAGGCGGTCGAGCTGTGCCTCTTCGACGAGCAGGGCAGCGAGACCCGGGCCCCCCTCACCGAACTCACCCACGAGATCTGGCACGGCTTCGTGCCCGGCGTACTCCCCGGCCAGCGCTACGGCTACCGGGTGCACGGCCGGTGGGACCCCTGGACCGGCGGCCGCTGGAACCCGGCGAAGCTGCTCCTCGACCCGTACGCCCGAGCGGTGGACGGAGAGTTCACCCTGCCGCCCGAGGTCTACGGCCATGTCCGCGACTGGCCCCAGCAGCACATCGCGGACACCGTGCGCGACGACCGGGACTCCGCGCCGCACGTCCCCAAGGGCGTCGTGGTCCACGACGACGACGACTGGTCCGACGACCGCCGCCCCAAGACGCCCTGGGCCGACTCGGTGATCTACGAGCTGCACGTGCGCGGCTTCACCAAGCTGCACCCCGACATCCCCGAGCACCTGCGCGGCACCTACGCCGGTCTCGCCCACCCCGCGGCGATCGAGCACCTGACGAAGCTCGGCGTCACGGCCGTCGAGCTGCTCCCCGTCCACCAGTTCGCCCACGAGGACCACCTGCTCGGCCGGGGCCTGCGCAACTACTGGGGCTACAACTCCATCGGCTACTTCGCCCCGCACGCCGGCTACGCCGCCTCCGGTACCACCGGACAGCAGGTCGGCGAGTTCAAGCGGATGGTGCGCGCCCTGCACGCGGCCGGCATCGAGGTCATCCTCGACGTGGTCTACAACCACACCGCGGAGGCCGGCGAGTACGGCCCCACGCTCTCGCTGAAGGGCATCGACAACCGCGGCTACTACCGGCTGCAGTCGGACGCGCGCCGGTACGCCGACTACACCGGCTGCGGCAACACGCTGCACGTCGTCCGGCCCCAGGTGCTGCGGCTCATCACCGACTCGCTGCGCTACTGGGTGACCGAGATGGGCGTCGACGGCTTCCGCTTCGACCTCGCGGCGGCCCTGGCCCGCTCCATGCACGACGTCGACATGCTCTCGCCGTTCCTCGCGGTGATCGCCCAGGACCCGGTGCTGCGCCGGGTGAAGCTGATCGCCGAGCCCTGGGACGTCGGTTCCGGCGGCTACCAGGTCGGGGCGTTCCCGCCGCTGTGGACCGAATGGAACGACCGCTACCGCAACGCCGTGCGCGACTTCTGGCGCCACGCGCTGCCCGACGTGCGCGAGATGGGCTACCGGCTGTCCGGCTCCAGCGACCTGTACGCCTGGGGCGGCCGCCGGCCCTACGCCTCCGTCAACTTCGTCACCGCGCACGACGGCTTCACCCTGCGCGACCTGGTGTCGTACGAGCGCAAGCACAACGAGGCCAACGGCGAGGGCAACCGGGACGGCACCGACGACAACCGGTCCTGGAACTGCGGCGCCGAGGGCGAGACCGACGACGGCCGGACCGGCGCCCTGCGCCGCCGGCAGGTCCGCAACCTGCTGACCACGCTGCTGCTGTCGACCGGCGTGCCGATGCTGGTCGCCGGCGACGAGATGGGCCGCACCCAGCGCGGCAACAACAACGCCTACTGCCAGGACAACGAGATCAGCTGGATCGACTGGGGTCTGCTGGCGGAGCCCGGCTGGCGGGCCCTGTTCGACCTGACCTCACGGCTGATCGCACTGCGCCACCGGCACCCGGTGCTGCGCCGCCGGGCGTTCTTCTCCGGCCGGGCGCACTCGGCGGACGGCCTGCGCGACCTCGCCTGGTTCACCGCGCGCGGCACCGAGATGACCGAGGGCGACTGGTACGCCCCCGCCGCCACCCTCGGCATGTACCTCTCCGGCCGCGACATCCCCGGCCGGGACGAGCGGGGCGCCCCGATCCGCGACGACAGCTTCCTCGCGGTGCTGCACGCCGGGGAGCGGCCGGTGAGCTTCGTGCTGCCCGGGCCGCCGTGGGCCCTGACGTACGAGGTGCTGGTCGACACGTCGGGGGAGGAGCAGGGGGCGGACGCGGGGGTGACCCACCGGGGCGGTACCGAGATCACCGTCCCGGCCCGGACGGTGCTGCTGCTGCGGGTGGCCGACTGAGGGAGTACGGGGCCGGCGGTCGGGGGCGTGGGCTGAGGCGCCGCGTCGGCGGCGCCCCTGCCCCCGGGTGGGTGAATGGCCCGTTTTGCACCGCTTTGCGCCTTAAATGGTGCGGGTGACTCCCACCGACCGCCGCACCGCCCTGCGGACCGGCGCCGGGCTGGTCGCCGCCGGCTCTCTCGCCGGCGGGTGCTCCCGAGCCGGGAGCGCCGGCGACCGCCGGGCCGCGCCCTCCGAGGCGTCCGCGGCCACCTCCCGGGCGCCCGCCCCGGCCCGCGCCCCGGCGGCCCTCGCCCCGCGCCGCTTCCCCGGGCAGCCCGGCCAGATCGACCACGGCCCGCGCGACCGTCCCCGGGTCGCCCTCACCTTCCACGGCGGCGGCGATCCGGGAACCGCCCGGGCCGTCCTCGCCGAGGCCGAACGGCACGGGGCCCGGCTCACCGTCCTCGCCGTCGGTACCTGGCTGGACGCCCACCCCGCTCTCGCCCGCCGCGTCCTGGACGGCGGTCACGACCTCGGCAACCACACCCACCGCCACCTCGACATCAACGCCATGAGCGAGGCCGAGGCCCGCGCGGAGATCGCCGGCTGCGCCGAGCGGCTGAGCCGCCTCACCGGATCCATCGGCACCTGGTTCCGGCCCTCGCGCGCCGTCCGCGCCTCCCCGCTCGTCACCCGCCTCGCCCAAGCCGCGGGCTATCCGCACGTCCTCTCGTACGACGTCGACTCCCTCGACTTCACCGCGCCCGGCGCCCCCGCCGTCACCCGCAAGGTCCTCGCCGAGATCCGCCCCGGATCAGTGGTGAGCCTGCACTTCGGGTACGCCGACACCGTCGCCGCCCTCCCCGACCTGCTGGAAGAACTCGACCGCCGCGGACTGCGCGCGGTGACCACCACGGAGCTGCTCAGCTGATGCGTCCCACCCTCCTCACCCGGACCCTGACCGCCACGGCCGCGCTCACCGCCCTCGCCGTGCTCGCCGGCTGCGGCAGCGAGACCCGGCACCGGACCGCCGAGGCCACCAGGGCCGCCGTGCCCCCGCCCGTCGAGAAGCCGGCCGTCCAGGGGCTGCCCGGCATGCCCCCGGTCCTCGACCCGAAGGACGTGTACGCCGCCGACCGGCCGAACCGGCTCTCCCCGGTGGTGAAGGACTTCCCCTCGCGGGTCTACGTCCCCAACACCGAGTCGGACACCGTCTCGGTCATCGACCCGAAGACATACAAGATCATCGAGACCATTCCGGTCGGCCGCCAGCCCCAGCACGTCGTGCCGTCCTGGGACCTGAAGACCCTGTGGGTCAACAACAACCGCGGCCACACCCTCACCCCCATCGACCCCAGCACGGGCAAGGCGGGCGACCCGGTGAAGGTGCACGACCCCTACAACCTGTACTTCACGCCCAACGGCAAGTACGCCGTCGTGATGGCCTCCCTCGACCGTGAACTCGTCTTCCGCGACCCGCACACCATGAAGCGGGTCAAGACCGAACCGGTCACCTGCTACGGCGTCAACCACGCCGACTTCTCGCTCGACGGACGCTACTTCATCGTCTCCTGCGAGTTCAGCGGCGAACTGCTGAAGGTCGACACCGAGAAGATGACGGTGGTCGGACAGCAGAAACTGCCGTTCAAGGGGGCCATGCCGCAGGACGTGAAGGTCTCGCCCGACGGCAAGCGGTTCTACATCGCCGACATGGTGGCCGACGGCATGTGGGTCCTCGACGGCGACACCTTCGCCACCCCCGAGCTGCTGCCCACCGGCAAGGGCGCCCACGGCCTCTACGTCAGCCGCGACTCCCGCGAGATGTACGTCTCCAACCGGGGCGAGGGCACGATCTCCGTCTTCGACTTCACGCAGAACAAGCTGACCAAGAAGTGGCGGCTGCCGCACGGCGGCAGCCCCGACATGGGCGGCGTCTCGGCCGACGGCAAGGTCCTGTGGCTGTCCGGGCGCTACGACGCCGAGGTGTACGCCATCGACACCCGCACCGGCGAACAGCTCGCCCGCATCAAGGTCGGCAGCGGCCCGCACGGCCTCGCGGTCTACCCGCAGCCGGGCCGCTACTCGCTGGGCCACACCGGCATCTTCCGCTGACCCGGTCCGGCCGGTCCGGCTCAGCGCGGGCGCAGCAGCGCCTCCGAGCCCACCGGACGGTAGCCCGCCGCCTGGAACGCCCGCAGACTGCGGGCGTTCCCCGGTGCCACCTGCGCCCACAGCGGCTCGGCGACCAGGTGCCGGGCCGCGGTCACCAGTGACCGCCCCAGCCCCCGGTGCCGTGCGTCCGCGCCGACCTCCACCGACACCTCCAGGCGGCCCGCCACGCCCCGGCCGATCACCAGCACCCCGCCCGCCTCGGCCGTCCAGGCGCGCACTGCGTCCCGCCGCCGGAGGGCGTACGCGATCCGCGGGTGCCCCGGGTCCGTGACCTCCTTCAGCACCACCGGCGGCTCACCCGCCAGCGGGGTGCCGACCAGCACCGCGTCCACGCACTCGGTGACCCGGCACGTCCGCTCCAGGAACGCGGCCAGGAACCGCGGGTTCATGCTCGCGGCGAGCGGATCGCAGTCGCTCGCGGCCAGCGCCCGGCGCACCCAGCGGGGGTCCTCGTCGGTGAAGACGACCGAGTGCGCGGTGAAGGACACCACCCCCGCGTCCCGGGCCGACGGCTGCGGCACGACCGTGATTCCTCCGTCGGGCTCGGGGAAGACGCCCCGCGCCGCCGCGTCCAGAATGCCCCGCAGGGTTTCCATCGCCCCTCCTCGACCGGGTGCCGTACGGCGGGTCCGCGCGGCCCGTTAATCTGACCTGCGGCAATCATGCCTGCACATGACAGTTACGGGATATAAGGGGCGGTTCGGTGGCGGACATCGAAGAAGCGCGCAAGCAGTTCCAGCGGATCGACGCGGACGGCGACGGGGTCATCACCGCCGCCGAGTTCAAGACCGCCCTGGCCCAGGGCGGTGACTGGAACGTCACCGACGAAGTCGCCGAGGCCATCATCAAGACCCGGGACCTCAACGGGGACAAGGTCCTCTCCTTCGACGAGTTCTGGGCGTACCTGAGCAAGTGACCGGTCGCCGGGGGGGCACCCGGCCGGGACGTGGACGTCCGGCCGGGTGACCCTTCCGGTGCCTTCTGGCGGCCGGCCCCGTCGTCGGTGGCGGACGGGGAATGCGCCGGGTACCCCTGGGGTTGACGAGTACCGTCCATTATATGCGCGTGCATGAAACCCCTGGAGGGACCGGCATGAAGATCGGCATCATCGGCGCGGGCAACATCGGCGGCAACCTGACCCGGCGGCTCACCGCGCTCGGGCACGACGTCTCGGTCGCCAACTCGCGCGGCCCGCACACGCTCAAGGATCTGGCGCAGGAGACCGGGGCCACCCCCCTCGACGTGGCGGACGTCGCGCGGGGCGCCGAGGTCGTGGTCGTCGCGATCCCCCTGAAGGCCGTCCCGGACCTGCCGAAGGACCTGCTCGCCGAGGCCGCCGACGGGGTCGCGGTCATCGACACCGGCAACTACTACCCGAGCCAGCGCGACGGCCGGATCGCCGAGATCGAGGACGAGGGCCTCACCGAGAGCCGCTGGACCGAGCGCCGCATCGGCCACCCGGTCGTCAAGGCGTTCAACGGCACCTACGCCCAGGACATCCTGGACGGCCCCCGCCCCGCGGGCGCCGCCGACCGCGGGGCGCTCCCCGTCGCCGGTGACGACGAGCAGGCCAAGGCCACGGTGCGCGCCCTCATCGACGAACTCGGCTTCGACACCGTCGACGCCGGCGGCCTCGACGACTCCTGGCGCCAGCAGCCCGGCACCCCCGTCTACGGCCTGCGCGGCGGCGTCGCCGAGGTCACCGCGGCCCTCGCCGAGGCGTCCCCGGAACGCCCGGCGGACTTCCGCGCCTGAGTGGGGGGCCCGGCCCTTGCCCAGCACCCGCAGCGGTCCGGCCATGTCGCGGGCTGTGGCGTCAGTGGCTGCGCTCGCTACTCGCCTCTTCCGGGGTTCTACCCGTCGTCTGCCGGGCCCAGCGCGTCGGAGTACAGCGCGAACAGGCGCAGGTCCGGGGTGTGGCCGGCCGGCCGGGGGGCGCGGAGACGGCGCCAGCAGTCGGCGGTCAGGCGGCGGGCGCGGCTGCCGGGCCAGGGCTGGGGCAGGAGTTCGGGAGGCAGGAGGGGATCGGGGGCCATCGCCGAGGTGAAGCGGGCGGCGAGTTCCACGGTGGTGGTGAGCCGTTCCGCGTCCGAGGGTTCCGGCCCGCGGGTGAGGCGGTCGAGGCGGGCTTCGGCGAAGGCCGCGAGGTGGGTGTGCCGGGCGGCGATCTCGTCCAGGGGCCACAGGGCGGCCGCGAGCGCCCGAGGTTCGGTGGTGTCGCCGATGCGTAGGTCGGTGGTCGTCAGGCAGGTGAGCGTGTCGAGGACGCCGAGGCGGGCGGCGTGAGCCCGAACGAGTTCGGCGACGGGGTTGGCGGTGACGTACAGGCCGCTCTGGACGGCTGCCGCGCCGAGGTGGAGGAGGTGCTCGCGCAGTGCGTCGCGGGCGGCGCGACGGGGTTCGGGAACGGCGAAGGCGAACAGGTGCCACGTGCCGGGCCATGGGGCGAGCCCGGCATCCTGCCGGTAGGCGTGGCGGACATACGCGGCGTCCGGTGCCAGGGACCCGCTGACGTCGGCGACGGCGCGCAGTGTGGCCTTGCGGCCACGGCCCTCCTGGGTGAAGCGTCCTTCGCCGACGAGGCGTCTGACGCAGAGTCTGACCTGCTGGTCGGTCATGCCCATCAGACGGGCGACGGTGTAGAGCTGTTCGGCGTCGACAGTTCCGTCCTCGCGGACGAGGGCGTGCACGAGCAGCCGAGTGGGGATCTCCGTCGGGCCGGCCGGGTCGTCGGCCGGGGGCGCGGGTGTGTGCGCGTTCACCGCTCTCGTCCTTCTTCCGTCGCGTCCGCCGATGTGATCTCACGGTGCATGGTCGTGACCGCACCGAAGCCCAACAGGCGCCGCAGGTAGGGGGTCTTCTCGGTGCGGACGGCGGCGAAGCCATGCCGTTCGTACAGTGCCCTGGCGCGGGGGTTGACGTCGATGACGTCCAGGCGGACCCGGCGGCAGCCGTTGTCGGCCGCCACGGCCGCGATCTCCTTCAGCAGCAGGCTGCCGATACCCCTCCCACGGTGTGTCGCGTCCACGGCGATTCCGTCCATGACCAGTTCACCGTCGGCAGGCGTCCTCTCGAACAGGGTGAGGACCGCGAGGCGGGGCAGGCCCCGGAACAGTCCGTAGGTCGACAGAACGTCCGTCACGCCACCGCCGGTCAACGCACGGCCGCTGAGCCGGTATCCGGCCACGCCGACCACCCGCTCCCCGTCGAGCGCGACGATGCCCCGGTCGTGATGCAGGTGGTTCGCGATGAACCGGCGCCCCACCGCAGGCGGGTCGAGGGCTGGCGCCAGCTTGCGGCCGAACGCTTCCCAGTACAGCGCCGACACCCGCTCCTCCTCGCCCCTGCGCACGTTCCGGCGCACCACCGGCCCGCCGGTTTCCGCCGTCGGCCTGCCTTTCGGCGTCTCCATGCCGCTCCTCCCGCAGTCGGATCACGGTGCACGATCCGCTTGCCTGATCGGATCAAGTACGTTCATTCTAGCAACGAGCGTTAAAGAAACAACCGATTCGAAGGCGGGGTCTGTTCGTGAGATTTCGGATGCCCAGGCGGCGCGCAGCGCGCCGGATGGTGTGGACGCTGGTGGGCGCTCTGGTGGTGACCGCCGCCCTAGCGGGGGTGGTGGCGTGGCAGAACACCTACGCGCTGCGGGAGGAGAAGGTGTCGCTGTGGCACGAGGGAAAGCTCCTGCAGGGCGTGCTCGCCCTGCCCGAGAGGGGTGACGGGCCGTTCGGCCTGGTCGTCTTCGTCCACGGCGACGGACCAGTGGACGCGACGCATGAGACGTTCTACCGGCCGATGTGGGAGGCCTTCGCCCGTGCCGGGTACGCCTCGCTGTCGTTCAGCAAGCCGGGAATCGGAGGTTCGCAGGGCGACTGGCTGGCCCAGAGCATGGAGGACCGGGCGGAGGAGACACGGGCCGCCGTGGCCTGGGCACGTGGCCGCCCGGACATCGACGGGCGGCGCATCGGTCTGTGGGGAGCGAGCCAGGCCGGCTGGGTGCTGCCCAAGGTCGCCGCGCGCGACCCCCGCCTGCAGTTCGTCATCGCCGTCTCCCCGGCGGTCAACTGGCTGCGCCAGGGCCGGTACAACCTGCTCGCCGAGCTGGACCGCGACGGCGCCACTGCCGAGGAGAAGGAAGCGGCACTGCGCCGCCGGGCGACCACCCTGCGCCTGCTGGAGCGTGAGGCGTCCTACTCCGAGTACCGGAGAGCGGTCGGTGACGTGGACGCGATGACGCCCGCACGCTGGTCGTTCGTCACCAGGAACTACAGGTCGGACGCGACCGCGGACCTGCGGGCGATGGGAGGCACGCCCGTCCTGCTGGTGCTGGCCGGCCATGACGTGAACGTGGACGTCGCCGAGACCGAGGCCGTCTACCGTGAGGCACTGCCGCCCACGTCCCTGAAGATCACGCGCTACCCCGGCGCCACCCACTCCCTGGTGGACCACGACGTGGAGAGATCCCAGTGGCGTCTGACCCTGACCGCGGTGTTCGCGCCCAGGAAGCTGTACGCCGACGGGTTCCTCGACGGCCAGGCCGCCTATGTCACGGGCCTGGGCATCCGGAAGGGGACGGCATGAGCGCCTGCCCGGTGGTGAGGTCGTCTGCCGGGAACCCATCAGTCGGCCCAGGCCTGTAACTGCCCCGGTACGGAAGCGCTGTCCAGAGCCCCTGCTCTCAGCACTCGATGATGTTGACCGCCAAACCGCCCCGCGCCGTCTCCTTGTACTTCACCGACATGTCGGCGCCGGTGTCCTTCATGGTCTTGATGACCTTGTCGAGGGAGACCTTGTGGGAGCCGTCGCCGCGCATCGCCATGCGGGCGGCGGTCACGGCCTTCACGGCGGCCATGCCGTTGCGCTCGATGCACGGGATCTGGACCAGGCCGCCGACCGGATCGCAGGTGAGGCCGAGGTTGTGCTCCATGCCGATCTCGGCCGCGTTCTCCACCTGCTCCGGGGAGCCGCCGAGCACCTCGGCCAGCGCGCCCGCGGCCATCGAGCACGCGGAGCCGACCTCGCCCTGGCAGCCGACCTCGGCGCCGGAGATGGACGCGTTCTCCTTGAAGAGCATGCCGATCGCGCCGGCCGCCAGCAGGAAGCGGACCACACCGTCCTCGTCGGCACCCGGCACGAAGTCGATGTAGTAGTGCAGCACCGCGGGGATGATGCCGGCCGCGCCGTTCGTCGGGGCGGTCACCACCCGGCCGCCCGCCGCGTTCTCCTCGTTCACGGCCATCGCGTAGAGCGTGATCCACTCCATGGCGTGCGCCAGCGGATCGCCCTCCGCCCGGAGCTGCCGGGCCGTCATCGCCGCCCGGCGGCGCACCCGCAGACCGCCCGGCAGGATGCCCTCGCGGGTCATGCCGCGCGACACGCACGCCCGCATCACCTGCCAGATGTCGAGCAGACCCGCGCGGATCTCCTCCTCAGTCCGCCAGGCCCGCTCGTTCTCCAGCATCAGCGAGGAGATCGACAGACCGGTCTCCCGCGTCAGCCGCAGCAGCTCGTCGCCCGTGCGGAAGGGGTACTTCAGGACCGTGTCGTCCAGTTTGATGCGGTCCGCGCCGACCGCGTCCTCGTCCACGACGAACCCGCCGCCGACCGAGTAGTACGTCTTCGACAGCAGCTCGGCGCCGGAGGCGTCGTACGCCCACAGCGTCATGCCGTTCGCGTGGTACGGCAGCGCCTTGCGGCGGTGCAGCACCATGTCGTCGTCGTAGGAGAACGGGATCTCGTGCTCGCCCAGCAGGCGCAGCCGCCCCGTGGCCCTGATCGCCTCCACCCGCTCGTCGGCCGTCTCGACGTCCACCGTGCGCGGCGAGTCGCCCTCCAGTCCGAGGAGCACCGCCTTGGGCGTGCCGTGGCCGTGCCCGGTCGCGCCCAGCGAGCCGTACAGCTCGGAGCGGACCGAGGCGACGCAGGACAGCAGGCCCTCGCCGCGCAGTCGGCGGGCGAACATGCGGGCCGCACGCATCGGGCCGACCGTGTGGGAGCTCGACGGGCCGATGCCGATCGAGAACAGGTCGAAGACCGAGATGGCCACGGGAACTCCTTAAAAAAGGGTGGGGGCACACGTCGTCGGGTGCCCCCACCGGGGAACTGCTACTTGCTCAGGCCGGGGTACAGCGGGTGCTTGTCGGCCAGGGCGGTGACCCGGGCCTTCAGGGACTCCACGTCGTAGGACGGCTTCAGGGCCTCGGCGATCACGTCCGCGACCTCGGCGAAGTCCTCGGCCGTGAAGCCCCGGGTGGCCAGCGCGGGCGTGCCGATCCGCAGGCCCGACGTCACCATCGGCGGACGCGGGTCGTTGGGCACGGCGTTGCGGTTGACCGTGATGCCGACCTCGTGGAGACGGTCCTCGGCCTGCTGACCGTCCAGCTCCGACTCGCGCAGGTCGACCAGGATCAGGTGCACGTCCGTACCGCCGGACAGCACGTTCACCCCGGCCTCGCGGGCGTCCGGCGCGGTCAGCCGCTCGGCGAGGATGCGCGCACCCTCCACCGTGCGCCGCTGGCGCTCCTTGAACTCCTCGCTCGCCGCGACCTTGAAGGAGACCGCCTTCGCCGCGATCACGTGCTCCAGGGGACCGCCCTGGAAGCCCGGGAACACGGACGAGTTCAGCTTCTTCGCGAAGTCCTTCTTCGCCAGGATGATGCCGCCGCGCGGACCGCCCAGCGTCTTGTGGGTCGTCGACGTCACCACGTCCGCGTACTCCACCGGGTTCGGGTGCAGCCCGGCCGCCACCAGACCCGCGAAGTGCGCCATGTCGACCCACAGGTAGGCCTCGACCTCGTCCGCGATCCGGCGGAACTCGGCGAAGTCCAGCTGCCGCGGGTACGCCGACCAGCCGGCGATGATCACCTTCGGGCGGTGCTCCTTGGCGAGGCGCTCCACCTCGGCCATGTCCACCAGGCCCGCGTCGTCCACGTGGTAGGCGACCACGTCGAACTGCTTGCCGGAGAAGTTGAGCCGCATGCCGTGGGTCAGGTGACCGCCGTGCGCCAGGTCCAGGCCCAGGATGGTGTCGCCGGGCCGGGCGAGGGCGAACAGGGCCGCCTGGTTGGCGGAGGCACCGGAGTGGGGCTGCACATTGGCGTACTCGGCGCCGAACAGCTCCTTGAGCCGGTCGATCGCGATCTGCTCGGCGACGTCGACGTGCTCGCAGCCGCCGTAGTAACGGCGGCCCGGATAGCCCTCGGCGTACTTGTTGGTCAGGACCGAGCCCTGCGCCTCCATGACCGCCAGCGGGGCGAAGTTCTCCGAGGCGATCATCTCCAGCGTGGACTGCTGGCGGCGCAGCTCGGCGTCGACCGCGGCGGCGACCTCCGGGTCGAGCTCGTGCAGGGGCGTGTTCAGGACGGACATACGTCTCCTCAGCCGGCGATGTGGGCGTCGTACTCGTCGGCGGAGAGCAGGTCGGCCGGCTCGTCCGTGACGCGGACCTTGAACAGCCAGCCGCCCTCGAAGGGGGCCGAGTTCACCAGCGACGGGTCGTTCACCACGTCCTCGTTGACCTCGGTGACCTCACCGCTGACCGGGGAGTACAGGTCGGAGACCGACTTGGTCGACTCCAGTTCGCCGCAGGTCTCACCCGCGGTCACCGTGGCACCGACCTCGGGGAGCTGGACGAAGACGACATCGCCGAGCGCGTTGGCCGCGTGCTCCGTGATGCCGATCGCCGACACGCCGTCCTCGGCGGCCGACAGCCACTCGTGCTCCTTGCTGTAGCGCAGCTGCTGGGGGTTGCTCATGGCCTGAATTCTCCTGTACGCGAGGGAGTGCTGATGAATGGGGGACCGCGAAACGCGGGGACGAGCAGCGCGGATGTGCCCAGGGTCACGCGGACCCGGGCCCGCGGCTACTTCTGACGCTTGTAGAAGGGCAGCGCCACGACCTCGTACGGCTCGTGGCTGCCCCGGATGTCCACACCGACGCCCGGCGTGCCCGGCGCGGCGTGCGCGGCGTCGACGTACGCCATCGCGATCGGCTTGCCCAGGGTGGGGGAGGGCGCGCCGGAGGTGACCTCGCCGACCACCTGGCCGCCGGCGACCACCGGGTATCCGGCGCGCGGCACCCGGCGCCCCTCGGCGACCAGGCCGACCAGGACGCGTGGCGGGGCGGAGGCGGCCCGCTCGGCGGCGGCCTCCAGCGCCGTACGGCCGACGAAGTCGCCGTCCTTCTCGAACTTCACCACCCGGCCGAGCCCGGCGTCGAAGGGGGTGAGCGAGGTCGTCAGCTCGTGCCCGTACAGCGGCATGCCCGCCTCCAGGCGCAGGGTGTCGCGGCAGGACAGACCGCACGGGATCAGACCGGCGCCCTCGCCCGCCTTCGTCAGCGCCTGCCACAGCTCCACCGCGTGCTCCGGCTTCACGAACAGCTCGAAGCCGTCCTCACCGGTGTAGCCGGTGCGGGCGATCAGCGCGGGGACGCCGGCGACCGTGCCGGGCAGTCCCGCGTAGTACTTCAGGCCGTCGAGGTCGGCGTCGGTGAGCGACTTCAGGATGCCGGGCGACTCCGGGCCCTGGACGGCGAGCAGCGCGTAGGCGTCCCGGTCGTCGCGCACCTCGGCGTCGAAGCCGGCCACCCGCTCGGTCAGCGCGTCCAGAACCACCTGCGCGTTGGAGGCGTTGGCCACCACCATGTAGGTCGGTGAAGCGGCCTCGGTCTCGTCCAGCCGGTAGACGATCAGGTCGTCCAGGATGCCGCCGTCGGCCTGGCAGATCATGGTGTAGCGGGCGCGGCCCACGCCCACGGAGGCGATGTTGCCGACCAGCGCGTGGTTGAGGAACGCGGCCGCCTCGGCGCCGGTCACGGTGATCTCGCCCATGTGGGAGAGGTCGAACAGCCCGGCCCTGGTGCGCACCGCGAGGTGCTCCTCGCGCTCGGACCCGTAGCGCAGCGGCATGTCCCAGCCGGCGAAGTCGGTCATCGTCGCGCCGAGCGAACGGTGCAGGGCGTCCAGCGCGGTGCGGCGCGGTTCTCGGGATTCAGTGCTGCTCATCGGACGGTCGTCTCCCAGGGCGATGACAAGTGAGGTCATTCCTCCCCATCTGTCATCGGAACCTGAGAGGTTCGCCGAAACCGCCACGGGGGCGATGCACGGCTTGCACCTTGGGTGGGGGCCCCACGGTGGGGGACCCGCTTTTCAGATGTGCCTCGCCCGCGCGGTAACGGGGCCTGAGAGATTCAAGGGAGGGACTTGCTCCTTCGGCGCCCCAGCCAGGCTGGGAACTCTCCCGCGCGGATTCAAACGGCCGGTATGCAGTTGGCGCGCCCATCATTGCACGCCGCCCCGCCTCGCGGCAGGGCCGCATCTGTAACCGGGCTGTGGCGGTACGCGTACGAAAACGCGAGGCACCGGGCATTACCTTCTCTTTACACTCGACGGGGAGGCCACCAGGTGACCTCAGGGGAGGACGATGACGTGAACAGGACCACGGCCTACGCGACCACGTCGGGCCTCACACTGCCCGAGCAGTCCACCGCCCCCGCCCTGGAGAACCCAGCGGTCGTCCGCGACCTGCGCTCCCGGGCCGGCCACAGCCCCCGCGCCCTGCTCTTCGGTCCCCACGACCTCGTCGTGATCACCGGCCTGCCGGGCAGCGGCAAGTCCACGCTCATGAGCCGCACGGTGCGCGGCCCGCGCATCGACTCCCAGGACACCCGCGACCGCTTCGACACCCGCGCCCCTCGCCTGCTGCCGTACGCCCTCTACCGCCCCCTGGTCCGCCTCGCCCACTACGCCGGGCTGCGCCGGGCCCTGCGCACCGGCGAGGGCCTGGTGGTGCACGACTGCGGCACCCAGAGCTGGGTGCGGGCCTGGCTGGCCCGCGAGGCGCGCCGCCGCGGCGGCCGGCTGCACCTGCTGGTCCTCGACGTCACCCCGGACGCCGCCCGCGCGGGCCAGCGCGCCCGCGGCCGGGGCGTCTCGCGCTACGCCTTCCTGCGCCACCGCCGGGCCGCCGCCCGACTGCTGCGCGCCATCGACCAGGGCCGGCTCCCGGCCGGCTGCGGCTCGGCGGTCCTCCTGGACCGCGACGCGGCCGACGCGCTCGTCCGCATCGGCTTCACCGGCTCGGGCACCCGGACCGCCCGGACCTAGGGCCTGTTGCGAAAGTCCCGTCTGCTTGGCGACGCCCGGCACGCGCGCTCGCCGCGTTGCCGGAGCGCCCACGTGACTCCGCCACGCGGGCGCTCCGGCGCCTTGCGATCGCACGCACCGGACGACGCCAAGCCCGCCCTTCGGGCGGACGACGGGACTTTCGCAACAGGCCCTAGCCGCCCGCGTGACGCGGCGGCGGGGCGGCCCGGCGCGGGGTCAGGCCAAACCCGGCGCCGGATAGCCGTAGCCGGCGGCGGGGACGGGGGCGTGGGCCTCGCGGTCGTAGAACGGACGGGCGTTGGCCCGCATCCACATCACCACCGGGTCGTAGTCGTCGGTCATCGCGACCGTCGACACCGGCAGCCCGTCGGGCACGGCGCCCATCGACTGCTGCATCATCGCCCGCACCGCGTCCACGGCCGCCGGCGATGCCTCGTACAGATCCAGGCCGAGGGCGAGGTACGGCGCGCCGAGCGCCGGCTGCACCCACGCGCGGCGCAGCGAACGCAGCGCCGGGGTGCGGTGGGCGTTCTGCGCGAGCAGCGCGTAGAACTGGGGGACCTCGATGGCCGGTTCGGACAGCCGCAGCGGGCCGGCCGGCCGGTGCTCCAGGCCGGTGGCGATCCGGCGCAGATCCAGCCAGGGGATGCCCACACCGCCGCCGGGCGCGTGCGGGTTGAGCCACAGTCCGTGGTGGTCGGGGTAGAGGGTGCGGGCGGCGTCCAGGCCGTCGATCACCTCGTAGGACCGGTTCCAGCCGCTGGCGGCGAGTTCCTGGGCGGAGGTGACGCACGGTACGTATCCGTGGCCGTCGACCTCCATGCTGCCGTACTGGGCGTCGGGGGAGCCGGCCTGGCCGTGCCAGAGCAGCATCCAGATCTGGCCGGTGGACGGAGTGGCGAGTGCCCGGAGGAGCGCCTCGTAGGCGTCGTAGCGCCCGGGCGTGACTTGGCGCAGCATGTGCTCGACCTGGCCGGTCGCGGCGGTGCCGCTCGCGCTCACGTTTTACCGCCCCTTCAGTTGCCCCGCGTTTGGGTCCAGCTTAAGCGCCCACGGCGGTATCCCCCGGTGTCCGTCTCACGGACACCGGTCGCGTATACCGGCCGGACCCCGGCTCGTCCCTTACCTCCGGGGCGGCCCCGGGACGGCGCCGCCGCGCATCGATGCCGCCCCGCTGCCCTGACGGCGGCTCAGGGCCGCCCGTACGGTCAGTGCCCCCTCGTATAGAAGGGCCGCACCTGCTGCCGCATCCAGTCGGCCACCGGGTCCTCCGCCACGTCCAGCACGATCAGGCTCACCGGCCACGGCACGGGGACCCGGCCTAGGGCACGGCCCAGCGCGTCGAGGGGCTGGGCTCGGGGGTCGCCTTCCCAGTGGGCGAGTTCCACGCCGACGAACAGGACCGGGTCGTCGGTCTCCACGGCGGCCAGACAGCGGCGGGCAGTGCGGACCGTACCCGTGGCGTCGAACTCGGCGGCTGCGGCGGAGAGGAAGTCCACCGGGTCGTCCTGCCAGTCCGGCTCGGACAGCCGGACCCGGCCGCCGGTCGCCGGACCGTCGAGGGGGGTGCGGCCGGCGCGGCACAGTTCGGCCACCGCGGGCGGGGGCAGCGGGACGCCGACCGTGCCGTCGGGGTTGACGACCAGTCCCACCTGCGGGGGCAGGCCCCGGGCGAACTCCACGGCCGGTGCGATGGCGTACGCCATGTGGGCGCCGACGACCTGGCGGAACTGCTCCTCCGAGCTGAAGACGGGAACGTAGGCCTGGCCCTCGATCTCCAGGGTGGGCAGGTCCAGCGGGACGCGGTCGGGCCCGCCTCCGCCCGGCAGCGGCACCCACACGAAGCTGCGGCCGAGGACCTCCACGATCCGGCCGCCGGCGCCGGGGACGCCGAGGGAGGCCGAGAGCACCTCTTCCAACTCGTTGCCGGGCCAGCCGCCGTGCGGTTGGGGGTGTGCCTGTGCCGGGAAGTCCATCTTCCTACCGCCTGTGTGAATCATGGTTCAGGGCGACAAGGCTATCCACTGCCGCCCCCGCGACGTGCGCCCCGAGTGCCTTCCACCGCGCCCGCTTCCACCGGCCGTCCGACCGGAGGACGGTCTCCCCTGTCCGGATAACGGATTCACCCGGTCGGCATCACAGTTGCGCATCCTTTCCCTGGCAGGTCTGGCGCCTGCTCAGCAGCGCGTTGAAGACTCGCCTCCCAGACAAAAGGCCAGCTGTTTCGCGCTTGCGCCGATCGGCGCACGACCAGGGCGGTTGGCAGGGTTGAGGGCCGGTCACCACCGGCGCGAGAGGGGTCAGGTCACTGTGACCGCACCGATTGAGACCACGGGAGCGGCGACCGAGGCACAGCCGGAAGCCGTGCTCTCCGGCGCCGGTAAGGCCAAGATCGAGGGCCGGTCCCTTGGGCAGATCGCATGGACCCGGTTCAAGAGGGACAAGGTCGCTGTCGCCGGTGGCGTCGTCGTCATCCTGCTGGTGCTCCTCGCGGTGCTGTCCCGCCCCGTGCAGGCCCTGCTGGGCCTGGACCCCAACGCCTTCAACCAGGACCTGATCGACCCCAACACCTCACTGCCCGCCGGGGACTTCGGCGGGATGAGCGCGGACCACCCGCTGGGCGTCGACCCCAAGTTCGGGCGCGACATCGCCACCCGCATCCTGGAGGGCTCCTGGGTGTCGCTGGTCGTCGCGTTCGGCGCCACGCTGCTGTCCAACACGATCGGCACGATCCTCGGCGTGGTGGCCGGCTACTACGGAGGGCGGGTGGACACCGTCATCAGCCGGATGATGGACACCTTCCTCGCCTTCCCGCTGCTGCTGTTCGCCATCTCCATCTCGGCGACGCTGCAGGGCGGCGCGTTCGGTCTGGAGGGGCTGCCGCTCCACATCGGCGTGCTGATCTTCGTCATCGGCTTCTTCAACTGGCCGTACCTGGGGCGCATCGTGCGCGGTCAGACCCTGGCCCTGCGGGAACGCGAGTTCGTCGACGCCTCCCGCGGCATGGGTGCCAAGGGGCCGTACATCCTCTTCCGGGAGCTGCTCCCGAACCTGGTCGGCCCGATCATCGTCTACTCGACGCTGCTCATCCCGACGAACATCCTTTTCGAGGCCAGCCTGAGCTTCCTCGGCGTCGGCATCCAGCCCCCGCAGGCGTCCTGGGGCGGCATGCTCAGGGAAGCGGTCAACTACTACCAGGTCGATCCGCAGTTCATGATCGTTCCTGGCCTCGCCATCTTCGTCACCGTCCTGGCGTTCAACCTGCTCGGCGACGGACTCCGTGACGCTCTCGACCCGCGCAGCCGCTGACGTGCACTCGCGCCGAGAGGCCATCAAGTTTCCAACAGTGGAGGGGAAGCAGACCATCATGCGAAGGTCAGCGCTGGCCGCGATCGCGGCCATCGGCACCGTCAGCCTGGTACTCACCGGCTGCAGCAAGGCCGATGACGGTAATGACAACGGCGGTAACAACAAGTCGGCTGGGGCCAACGCAGCGACCAAGGGTGTCGTCAACGCCTCCACCCAGAAGGGTGGGACGGTCACGTACGAGTACTCCGACGTCCCGGACTCCTTCGACCCCGGCAACACGTACTACGCGTACATGTACAACCTCAGCCGGCTGTGGGCCCGCCCGCTGATGACCTTCAAGCCCGGCGCGGGCGAGAAGGGCAACGAGCTGGTCCCGGACCTCGCGGCGGCTCCTGGTGAGTCCAGCGAGGGCGGCAAGACCTGGACGTACAAGCTGCGCGAGGGCCTGAAGTACGAGGACGGCACCCCGATCACGTCCAAGGACGTGAAGTACGCCGTCGAGCGCTCGAACTTCGCGCGTGACGTGCTCTCCCTCGGCCCCAACTACTTCCAGCAGTTCCTCGAGGGCGGCGACAAGTACAAGGGCCCGTACAAGGACAAGAGCGAGAAGGGCCTGGCGTCGATCGAGACGCCGGACGACACCACGATCGTCTTCCACCTCAACCGTGCCTTCCAGGAGTTCGACTACCTGGTCGCCACGCCGCAGACGGCTCCGGTGCCGCAGGCCAAGGACACCGGCGTCGACTACGTGAAGAACATCGTGTCCTCGGGCTCGTACAAGTTCGAGAGCTACGAGGAGGGCAAGCAGGTCGTCCTCGTCCGCAACGACAACTGGGACCCGAAGACCGACCCGCTGCGCAAGCAGTACCCGGACAAGGTCGTCGTCAAGCTGAAGGTCAACCCGGAGACCATCGACCAGGACGTCATGTCCGGCGAGGCCATCGACCTCGGCGGCACGGGTGTCCAGGCCGCCACCCAGGCGAAGGTCATCAACGACGCCTCGCTGAAGGCCAACACCGACAACACCTACGGTGGCCGCCTGGTCTACATGGCGATCAACACCAAGCTGGCGCCGTTCGACAACGTCGCCTGCCGCAAGGCCGTCGAGTACGCCATCGACAAGGTCTCGGTGCAGACCGCCGAGGGCGGTCCGGTCCGCGGTGACATCGCCACCACCGTCCTGCCGCCGGACATCCCGGGCTACGAGAAGTCGGACGCCTACGCCAGCGACGGCAGCAAGGGCGACGTCGCCAAGGCCAAGGAGCAGCTGCAGGCCTGCGGCAAGACGTCGATCAAGACGAACATCTCCGCCCGCAGCGACCGTCCGCAGGAGATCGACGCGGCCACCGCGATCATCGCCTCGCTGAAGAAGGTCGGCATCGACGCCAGCCTGAAGCAGTTCCCCTCGGGCAAGTACTTCACCGACGCCGCGGGTGTGCCGGAGTTCGACAAGAAGCAGAACATCGGCCTGCACATGATGCAGTGGGGTGCCGACTGGCCGTCCGGCTACGGCTTCCTCCAGCAGATCCTGCACAGCGACGCGATCGGCGCCTCCGGCAACACCAACCTGTCGCAGCTCGCCAACGCGGACGTCGACAAGATGCTGGAGACGGCGATCGCCACGGAGGACGCGGCCAAGCGCAACTCCCTCTACACCGAGATCGACAAGAAGGTGATGGACGAGGCGGCCCTCGTCCCGCTGACCTACTTCAAGGTCCTGCTGTACCGGCCGGCGAACTACACCAACCTGGTGTCCTCGGCGGCCTGGAGCGGTCAGTACGACTACCTCAACATCGGCACGACCAAGAAGTAGCCCCGGAAGGCAGGTGAAGGCATTGGTGCCCGCGGGCTCACCGCCCGCGGGCACCGGCGCCGGTTCCCGTGATCTCGTACATCCTCCGTCGGACGGTCGCGGCAGTGATCCTGCTGCTGGTCGTCAGCGCGGTCACCTTCGCGATCTTCTTCCTGCTGCCACGGCTCGCCGGCCAGACCGCCGACCAGCTCGCGCAGCAGTACATCGGAAAGAGCCCGACGAAGGCGGACATCGCCGCGGTCAAGCACAACCTGGGCCTGGACGAGCCGGTCTACGTCCAGTACTGGCACTTCATCAAGGGGATCGTCTCCGGCGCCACCTATGACCTGGGCCCCACGACGGCGCAGTGCAACGCTCCGTGCTTCGGCTACTCGTTCAAGACCCACGTCGAGGTCTGGCCGCAGCTCACCTCGCGGATCCCGGTCACGCTCTCGCTGGCTGGCGGTGCCGCCGTCCTGTGGCTGCTGTCCGGCATCACGGCCGGTGTGGTCTCCGCGCTCAAGCCCGGCTCGATCCTCGACCGCACCTTCATGGGCGTCGCCCTGTCCGGGGTCTCGCTGCCCATGTTCTTCACGGGCCAGCTCGCGATCTACCTCTTCCGCACCAAGTGGCCGATCTTCGGCAGCGAATACGTGCCCTTCACCGAGAACCCCTCCCAATGGGCCAACACCCTCTTCCCGGCGTGGTGTTCGCTCGCCCTGCTCTACTCCGCCATCTACGCGCGGCTGACCCGCTCCGGCATGCTGGAGACGATGAGCGAGGACTACATCCGCACGGCCCGCGCCAAGGGCCTCGGTGAGCGCACGGTCGTGGTGAAGCACGGGCTGCGTTCCGTGCTGACCCCGATCATCACCGTCTTCGGCATGGACATCGGCCTGCTGCTCGGCGGCGCCGTGATCACCGAGTACACGTTCTCGCTGCACGGCGTCGGCGAGTACGCGGTGAAGGCCATCCAGGACAACGACCTGCCGCCCATCCTCGGCGTCACTCTGCTCGCCGCCTTCTTCGTCGTGATCGCAAATCTCCTGGTGGACCTGCTGTACGCGGCCGCCGACCCGCGGGTGAGGCTCTCGTGACCGAACTGTCCAAGACCGGCGCGGCCGTCGGGGAGCCCGTGCGGGACTCCGCCGACGCGTCCACCGCCTTCCTCGACGTCCGCGACCTCAAGGTGCACTTCGACACCGACGACGGCCTGGTCAAGTCCGTCGACGGGCTCAGCTTCCAGGTGGAGAAGGGCCAGACCCTCTGCATCGTCGGCGAGTCCGGCTCCGGCAAGTCGGTCACCTCGCTGGCCGTCATGGGCCTGCACCGGCTCGGCGCCCGCGGCAAGAACGTGCGGATGGGCGGTGAGATCTGGCTCGACGGCAAGGAGCTGATCTCCGCCGACCCGGCCGAGGTGCGCCGGCTGCGCGGCCGCGAGATGGCGATGATCTTCCAGGACCCGCTGTCCGCGATGCACCCGTACTACACGATCGGCAGCCAGATCGTCGAGGCGTACCGCGTCCACCACGACGTCAGCAAGAAGGTCGCCCGCAAGCGGGCCGTGGAGATGCTGGACCGCGTCGGCATCCCCGAGCCCGCCAAGCGCGTCGACAGCTACCCGCACGAGTTCTCCGGCGGTATGCGCCAGCGCGCGATGATCGCGATGGCCCTGGTGAACAACCCCGAACTGCTCATCGCGGACGAGCCGACGACCGCCCTGGACGTGACCGTCCAGGCGCAGATCCTCGACCTCATCCGGGACCTGCAGAAGGAGTTCGGCTCCGCGGTCGTCCTCATCACCCACGACCTCGGCGTCGTCGCCGAGATCGCCGACGACGTCCTGGTCATGTACGGCGGCCGGTGCGTGGAGCGCGGTCCGGTCGACGACATCTTCGAGCGCCCGCGGCACCCCTACACCTGGGGTCTGCTCGGCTCGATGCCCCGCATCGACCGGGAGACCTCCGAACGCCTCAACCCGGTCAAGGGCCAGCCGCCGAGCCTCATCAACGTCCCCTCCGGCTGCGCCTTCCACCCGCGCTGCCCGTACGCGGACGTGCCCAAGGGCGACGTCACCCGGACCGTGCGCCCGGAGCTGGAACTGGTCGGCACCGGACACTGGTCCGCCTGCCACCTCTCGCCCGAGGACCGCACGCGGATCTGGACCGAAGAGATTGCGCCGAAACTGTGAGTGACGCCGAAGCCGTGAATGACGCCGAAGCTGTGCGTGAGACGAAGAAGACGGACGTGACGGTCCCGGCGCAGGCGTCGCCCCCCGACGAGCGCGAGGTGCTGCTCAAGGTCGAGGGCCTGACCAAGCACTTCCCGATCCGCAAGGGCGTGCTCCAGCGCCAGGTCGCCGCGGTCAAGGCCGTCGACGGCATCGACTTCGAGGTACGCAAGGGCGAGACCCTGGGCGTGGTCGGCGAGTCGGGCTGCGGCAAGTCGACGATGGGCCGGGTCATCACCCGGCTCCAGGACCCGACGGGCGGCACGATCCACTTCGAGGGCCAGGACATCACGCGGCTGAGCACGGCCCGGATGCGCCCGCTGCGGCGGGACATCCAGATGATCTTCCAGGACCCGTACGGCTCCCTGAACCCCCGGCACACCATCGGCTCGATCGTCTCGGCGCCCTTCCGGCTGCAGGGCGTCGAGCCCGAGGGCGGGGTGAAGAAGGAGGTCCAGCGCCTGCTGGACCTGGTCGGCCTGAGCCCCGAGCACTACAACCGGTACCCGCACGAGTTCTCCGGCGGTCAGCGCCAGCGCATCGGCATCGCGCGGGCGCTCGCGCTCAAGCCGAAGCTGGTCGTCGCCGACGAGCCGGTCTCGGCGCTGGACGTGTCGATCCAGGCGCAGGTCGTGAACCTGATGGACGACCTCCAGCAGGAGCTCGGCCTCACCTACGTGATCATCGCGCACGACCTGTCCGTCGTCCGCCACGTCTCCGACCGCATCGCGGTGATGTACCTCGGCAAGATCGTCGAGCTCGCGGACCGGACCGCGCTGTACGAGACGCCGATGCACCCCTACACCAAGGCCCTGATGTCGGCGGTGCCGGTCCCCGACCCGAAGCGCCGGGGCGCCAAGAGCGACCGGATCCTGCTCCGGGGCGACGTGCCCTCGCCGATCTCGCCGCCGAGCGGCTGCCGCTTCCACACCCGGTGCTGGAAGGCGACGGAGATCTGCAGGACCGCCGAGCCGCCGCTGATCGAGCTGCGTCCGGGCCAGCGGGTCGCCTGCCACCACCCGGAGAACTTCGAGGACCAGCAGCCCCAGGAAACGGTCCTGCTGACCGCCGCGAAGGAGGCGGCGCAACTGGTGTCCGAGGAGGGCGCGGAGTCCGCGGCCGAGCCGCCCGCCGAGTCGTCCGCCGAGCCTCCCGCCGAGGAGGGGCCGGTGAAGGAGACCGAGCCCAAGCCGGACGGCGAGCCCGAGGACAAGTAAGCGACGCCGAGCCCCCACCTTGCAATGTAAGGCGGGGGCTCGATGCTGGGTGAGAATGTGAGGGTGATCCAGCAGCTCTTCAGTCCCTCCGTCCAGCACACGCTCGACCTGATCGGCATCTTCGTGTTCGCCATCTCGGGTGCGCTGCTGGCCGTCCGCAAGAACTTCGACGTCTTCGGCATCGCCGTCCTCGCCGAGTTCACCGCGCTCGGCGGCGGGCTCTTCCGCGACGTGATGATCGGTGCCGTACCCCCGGCCGCCTTCACGGACCTCGGCTACTTCCTCACGCCGCTGGTGGCCGCCCTCCTCGTCTTCTTCCTCCACCCGCACGTGGAGCGCATCCAGGCCGGGGTCAACGTCTTCGACGCGGCCGGCCTCGGCCTGTTCTGCGTGACGGGCACGACGAAGGCGTACGACCACGGCCTCGGCCTGACCGCTTCGGCGGTCCTGGGGCTGGCCACCGCCGTCGGCGGGGGCGTGCTGCGCGACGTGCTGGCCAACGAGGTGCCCTCGCTGCTGCGCTGGGACCGCGACCTGTACGCGGTGCCGGCGATCGTCGGCGCCACCATCGTGGCCGTGTGCCTGCGGTACGACGTGCTGACCCCCCTCGCGAGCTCGCTGGCCGCGGTCACGGCCTTCGCGCTGCGCCTGCTCGCGATGCGCTACCACTGGCGAGCGCCTCGCGCCTGGAACCGCCGCTCGACGGTGCGCGAGGAGTAGCGCCCCTGCCGTCCGGTGCGGGCAGGCCCTGCTGCCCCAGCTGCGCGGTGAGCCACTCGAAGGCAGGCACCACCTGCGGCCGCCACAGCTTGACGGTGTGGCCGCCCGCGCTCTTCGGGAAGTGGACGACGTGCACGTCGGTCGGCGCCTTCGCCGCACGGGCCAGGGCCAGCCCGGCCTCGTACCCGTCGCCCGGCTGGCCGGAGAGGTAGAGAGCGACGGGCGGCGGGTCGGCCGCCCTGCGCAGCAGTACGTAGGGGTTGTTGGCGTCGCGCAGGGCCGGGGTCTCGGCGGCGAGTGAGCCGCGCTGCTCGATCGGGTCGTTGTAGCCGGACAGGCTCACCGCCGCCCGGAACCGGTCGGGGTGGGCCACCGTCAGCTTGGCCGCGCAGTGCGCGCCGGCCGAGAACCCGGCGACCGCCCAGCCTGCGGGGGCCGGCTGTGCCCGGAAGTTGTCCATCACCATCTTCGGCACGTCCACGCTCAGCCAGGTGTCGGCGTTGACCGTGCCGGTGATGTTGGCGCAGCCGGTGTCCACGCCCGGCAGCAGCGCGGTGCGCGGCGCCACCAGGATGAACGGCGCCACCTTGCCCGAACGCATCAGCGGCAGCAGTTGCTCGTGCGCGGCGAGGGCGCCGAACCAGGCCTTGGCCGAGCCGGGGAAGCCGGGCAGCAGCTCCACCACCGGGAACCTGCGGTCGCGGTAGGCGGGGTCGTCGTACTGCGGCGGCAGCCAGACGTAGACCTCGGCCTGGACGCCGGAGATCCGGCCCCTGAGCTCGGTCTCCCGCACCCCGCCGGCCGCGCCCATGCCGGGGCCCTCGGCGTCCGTGAACTCCTGGCGCACCTTCGGCAGCCGGCTCAGCTCCACGCCGCCCTTGCCGTCCGGGCCGAGGTCGGCGGCCTGGCGCACATGGCTGCCGGTGCCCAGCAGGTCGTCCCAGTCGTCGTACAGGTTGTTGGCGTTGTTGACCAGGACGAAGACCAGGGCGACGGCCGTGCCCTGGGCGAACAGCAGCATCAGCGTGCGCGCCAGGGCCCGCACGACCTTCGGACCGCGCAGGCGGGACCAGAGCGCCAGGGGCAGCGCCACCGCGGTGACGGCCAGCGCGGTCAGGGTGTAGAGGAACGGAGTCCCGGTGAGGCTCATGCCTCTACAGAGGGCCGGGCCGGGGCCCGGGTTGACGGACGAGTGCGGACACTTACCGAGAAATTGCCGACATCACACGGGCAGAACGGAAAGCTACCGCTTAGTAATCCAGTGTTGTACCGTTCATCCATGCCCGAAGCAGCAGCCACCGCCCGCCCCGCCGCACTCGGCGACAGCGAGTTCGTCAGCGAGTTCGTCAGCGAGTTCGACCGCGACACCACGCCCACCCCGCGCGCACCCGGCGTCTACGACGTCGACCTCCCGCAGGGCTGGACGATCTTCGGCGCCGTCAACGGCGGCTTCCTGCTGGCCGTCCTCGGCCGAGCCCTCGCCGACGCCCTGCCGCACGCCGACCCGTTCACGGTCTCGGCGCACTACCTCAGCGCCTCCCGCCCCGGCCCGGCCGTGGTCCGCACCGAGACCGTCCGCACCGGCCGCACCCTGTCCACCGGCCAGGCCTCCCTCCTCCAGTACGACGAGGAGGGCCGCGAGGTGGAACGCATCCGCGTCCTGGCCTCCTACGGCGACCTCGGCGACCTGCCCGACGACGTCCGTACCACGGCGAAGCCGCCCGCGCTGCCCCCGCTCGACCAGTGCTTCGGACCGGAGGACGGTCCGGCGCCGGCCAAGGACCAGCAGCCCATCGCCGAACGGCTGATGCTGAAGCTGGACCCGGCGACCGTCGGCTGGGCGCTCGGACAGCCGTCCGGCAAGGGCGAGATGCGGGCCTGGTTCGGCCTCGCCGACGGCCGCGACGCGGACCCCTTCTCCCTGCTGCTCGCGGTCGACGCCCTGCCGCCCACCGCGTTCGACCTCGGCGTCATCGGCTGGGTGCCGACGGTGGAGCTCACCGTCCACGTCCGCGCCAGGCCCGCCCCCGGTCCGGTGCGCGTGGCGATCACCACGCGCAACCTCGCCGGCGGCTTCCTGGAGGAGGACGCGGAGGTCTGGGACAGCGCGGACCGCCTCGTCGCCCAGTCCCGTCAGCTGGCCCGGATCATGCGCGGCTGAACGGTGCCCGGCCCAGCCAGGCGGCCAGCCGCGTGTGGGCGTCGGCGCCGTCGGGCGCCCGGCGCGCGTCGCCGAACGGCACCTCCTCGCCCCGCTCGGCGTCCGGCAGCGCGCGGTGGGCGGTGGCGAGCGCGAACTCCGCCAGTTCCGGGTCCAGTTCACGGGGGCGGCCCAGGGCCTCGTTGAGGTCCCAGGTGTGGGTGACGAGTTCCATCACGTACACCGAGAGGGCGCCGGCGCCGGGCACCTCGCCCCACGGCACCCGCACCTTCGCCGTCATCCGCTCGTCGGGCTCCCACGCCTTGAGCACGCGGGTCCGGGCCTCGTCGTACGCCTCCGGCCAGCCGTCGTCCGCGACGCCCTCGACGAAGGGGTGGACGGCCATCCCGTCGCCGCCCTCGCCGACGACCGCGTTCCGCAGTGTTCCGCCGACCACATGGCTCAGCAGCCGCCGTACGTCGAACTCGGAGCACGGCGTGGGGTCGCCGAGCCGGTCGGGTGTCACCGTCCGGATCAGGGCGGCGGCCTGCTCGGTGGCGCGGGCGTAGACGGGGCGCGGGTCGGGCTGCTGCATGGCGTACCTCTTCCTCGGTGTCCTGCACGGGCATCCGCCGGCTCGGCCGGAGCGTCCTGCTCGGCCTCGCCGGTGCGGTACGCCGATGTTCGGCCCCTAACCTGACAGCCGCCGTCAGCATTTGCCCAACGGGCTTGCGGGGGAGCAGCCTTGGGGTGTGAAGTCCGACCGCCTGCTGTCGATCCTGCTGCTCCTGCAGACCCGGGGCCGCGTCCCGGCGCGGGAACTCGCCGCCCGGCTGGAGGTGTCGGTGCGGACCATCTACCGCGACGTCGAGGCACTGTCGTCCTCCGGTGTTCCCGTCTACGCCGAGCGCGGCCGGCACGGCGGCATCGCGCTGCTCGACGGCTTCCGTACGGACGTCACCGGGCTGACCGCCGACGAGTCGCGGGCCCTGTTCATCGTGGCCGCGCAGGGCGCGCACGCCTCCCTCGGGCTGGACGCCGCCCTCGGCTCGGCGCTGCGCAAGGTGATGGCCGCGTTGCCCGCCCCGCACCGCCCCGCCGCCGAGGCCGCCGGCCGGCGCGTCCTGGTGGACCCCACCCGCTGGCAGCCCGGCCCGCGCCCCGAGGTCGACCTGGCCGCCCTCCAGGACGCGGTGTTCGCCGACCGCCGGCTGCGGCTGCGCTACCGGCACAGCGGTGAGCGGGAGCCGGTCACCTACACCGTCGACCCGTACGGCCTGGTCGCCAAGGCCGGGACCTGGTACCTGGTCGCCGACCGGCGGGGCCGGCCCCGGCTGTTCCGGGCCGACCGGGTGCGCTCGGCCGAGGTGCTCGACGACCCGGTCCGGCGCCGTTCCGGCGTCGAACTCGCCGACGTGTGGGAGGTGTTGCGCCGGCAGGTCGAGGAGCGGCCCGGGGGAGTGGCGGTGACGGTCGGGGTACGGCGCGACCGCCTGGACCTGTTCCTGCGCGTCAGCGCGCCGCACCTGGCCGAACAGCCCGACCCGGACCCCGAGGCGGTTCCCGCGGCGGAGTGCGCGGCGGACCGTGTGCCGGTGCGCCTGGTGTACCCGTCCGTGCGTGCCGCCCGCCAGCTCCTGTGCTTCGCCGACCAGGCGGAGGTGATCGACCCGCCGGAGGTGCGGGCGGAGCTGCGCGAGGCGGCGGCCTCCGTCGAGGCGCTGTACCGGGGCGCCGGACCCGCGGTCAGTCCAGCCAGTGGCGGCGGCCGATCGTGATGAGGCGGAGCTGCCGGGTGGCGAGCCGGGCGACCTGGTCGAGGTCGCCGTCGCGACCCTCCTGCGCCTCCAGGAACAGGGAGGCGGTGATGATCATCTGGTCCACGTAGAGGTGCGAGAGCATCAGCAGGTCGTCCTCGGGCCAGCCCCGGGCGTCGGGGTCCTTGGCCAGTTCGGTCTTCACCTCCCGGGCGAACCGCGCCAGTTGCTCGCGGATCGCCTCCCGGACCGGCTGCACCCCGCCGTGCCGCTCCCGGGCGATGAAGCGGACGTGCGCGGGGTACGCGGCCACATGGCCGGCGATGAGTTCGACGGCCCGGCGGATGCGTTCGTCGCTGCTGTCGGCGTCGGTGACCGTGGACCGGATCATCGGGTGCAGGCTGCCGAGCGCCTCCTCCACCAGGGCCACCCCGAGGTCCGCGGTGGAGCGGAAGTGCCGGTAGAAGGCGGTCGGGGCGACCCCGACGGCCCGGGTGACCTCGCGCAGGCCCAGACTGCTCAGGCTCTGCTCCTCCAGCAGTCCCAACGCGGCGTCCAGGAGCGCCTGTCGGGTCTTCTGCTTCTGCGCCTGCCGGATGCCCAGGGTGTGACTCATGTCATCCAGTTAACAACTGTTCTCTGGAATTGGAAACCCGTCGCGCGCGCTAGACTCGAAGTCAGTGAACAACTGTAACTACAACTGTTCACCGAAACGTCACGAGAGGTGCCAACTTCACGAGAGGCGCGCGAAGCGCCTCGGAGGGGGATCCCACCCAATGCTGTTCCTCGTCGCCGCACTCCTGCTGCTCGGCGTCGTCCTGGGCACCGTGGCCCACGCGCCGCTCGGCTTCACCCTCGTCGCCACCGCCGTGATCGCGGCCTGGCTCGGCATCTTCGCCGTCCGCGAGCGCCACGGCCGCCGTGGTGCCGAAAGCCGCTGAAGGAGCTGACCGCCATGCAACTCACCGCACCGGCCACAAGCCGCACCGGCATCCGCGACACCGACGGCATGGCCGTCGCGTCGTTCATCCTCGGCCTGGTGGGCTTCCTGGTCCTCAACGTCTTCCTGGGGCCCACCGCCATCGTCCTGGCCACCGTCGCCCTCATCCGCGGCACCCGCCGCAGGGGCCGCGCCTGGCTGGGCCTCGCACTCGGGGTCCTGGACCTGGTGGTCCTCCTGGTCTTCATGCAGGTGGACTCGACGATCTCCTGGAGCCTGTAGGCCCGTCCGCGGGCCCCCACGGACCCGCACGGACCACACGGGCGCCGACGGGCGCGCCGAGCCGGTCCCGACCCGGGACCCGGCGGGGCGCGCCCGGCCGGGCCCCCGGCCGACTCTCGCCTCGGGCCCCGGACCCCGGCCCCGTAGAATCGGCCCCACCATGGCATACCTCGACCACGCCGCGACCACCCCGATGCTCCCGGAGGCGGCAGAGGCGCTCACCGCCCAGCTGAGCATCACCGGCAACGCGTCCTCCCTGCACGCATCCGGCCGCCGGGCCCGCCGCACGGTCGAGGAGTCCCGCGAACTCCTCGCGGAAGCCCTCGGCGCCCGCCCCAGCGAGGTCGTCTACACCTCCGGCGGCACCGAGGCCGACAACCTCGCCGTCAAGGGCCTATTCTGGTCCCGCCGCGACGCCGACCCCGCCCGCACCCGGATCCTCGCGAGCCCCGTGGAACACCACGCCGTCCTCGACGCCGTCCACTGGCTCGGCGAGCACGAGGGCGCCACGGTCGAATACCTCCCGGTCGACTCCCACGGGCGGGTCCACCCGGACGCGCTGCGCGAGGCCCTCGCCCAGAACCCCGACGACGTCGCCCTCGCCACCGTGATGTGGGCCAACAACGAGATCGGCACCCTCATGCCGGTCCATGAACTCGCCGACGCCGCAGCCGAGTTCGGCGTCCCCCTGCACGCCGACGCGGTCCAGGCCGTCGGCCAGGTGCCCGTCGACTTCGCCGCCTCCGGTCTCGCCGCGATGACCGTCTCCAGTCACAAGATCGGCGGGCCCTACGGCGTCGGCGCGCTGCTCCTCGGCCGTGAGCACACCCCGGTGCCGGTGCTGCACGGCGGCGGCCAGGAACGCCATGTGCGCTCCGGCACCCTCGACGTCCCCGCCATCGCCTCGTTCGCGGTCGCCGGGCGGGTCGCCGCCGAGCGGCGCGCCTGGTTCGCCGCCGAGATCGGTGCCCTGCGGGACCAACTCGTCGCCGCCGTCCGGGACTCCGTGCCCGACGCGATCCTCGGCGGCGACCCGGCGCCCGAGGGCCGTCTGCCCGCCAACGCCCACTTCACCTTCCCCGGCTGCGAGGGCGACTCCCTGCTCCTGCTGCTGGACGCCCAGGGCATCGAGTGCTCCACCGGCTCCGCCTGCACCGCCGGAGTCGCCCAGCCCAGCCACGTCCTGCTGGCCACCGGCACCGACCCCGACCTGGCCCGCGGCACCCTGCGCTTCTCCCTCGGCCACACCTCCACCGAGGCCGATGTCGAGGCGCTCGCCAAGGCGATCGGACCGGCCGTGGAACGCGCCCGCGCCGCCGGGCTGACCTGACGGCATGCCGTCCGCATCGTCGCGCCGGGCTGGCGCCGTCCGCATCGTCGCGCCGGGCTGACCGGACAGGGCGACGTCCGCGCCCGCCGTGCCGGACGTCAGGCCGCGGCGGCGTGCGCCTCGCGCACCAGGCGCAGATAGCGGTCCCAGTCCCAGTGCTCGCCCGGGTCCGTGTGATCGGTCCCGGGTACCTCCACGTGTCCGATGACGTGCTCCCGGTCCACCGGTATCCCGTACCGCCGGCACACGCCCGCCGTCAGCCGCGCCGAGGCCGCGTACATCGCGTCCGTGAACGACGACTTCTCCTCCACGAACCCCTCGTGCTCTATGCCGACACTGCGCTCGTTGTACGACCGGTTGCCCGCGTGGTAGGCCACGTCCAGCTCGCGGATCATCTGCGTGACGTGTCCCTCCCGGCCGACGATGTAGTGCGCCGCCGCTCGGTGCCCCGGGTCCTGGAACACCTCCACCGCGCTCGCGAAGCTGCCCTGGGTGACATGGATGACGACCCTGTCGATCCCGTAGTCGTCCGGCCGGTCCGCCCAGCGGAAGTTCGCCTCGGAGGCCGCCACCCACCGCGCGCCGGGGAAGTCCACCGCCCCCTCCACCCGCGGCTTGCGCACCCCCGGCGTCCGCCACCACAGCCGCGCCAGCTGGTCCCGGGCCAGCGCCGCGGTGCCCACGGCCGCCGCCGCGCCGCCGACCAGCAGCGCCCGCCGCCCGATCCGCCGGTCCGAGTCCCGCTCCGCTCCCGCGGCCTTCGCCGGCCTGCCCGGCCGCCCCGCTTCCCCCATGCCCGGTCCCTCCTCGCCCCTCGTGATCGTGAACGAGAGGGCGCGGCCCGCGGTTCCCGCCGCCCCGTACTCTGGAAGGGTTATGACTGAGACCTCGCAGCGCCCCCGCCCCCTTCGCGTCCTCGCCGCCATGTCCGGCGGCGTCGACTCCGCCGTCGCCGCCGCCCGCGCCGCCGAAGCCGGGCACGACGTCACCGGTGTCCACCTGGCGCTCTCCGCCAACCCGCAGTCCTTCCGCACGGGCGCGCGGGGCTGCTGCACCATCGAGGACTCCCGCGACGCGCGCCGCGCCGCCGACGTCATCGGCATCCCCTTCTACGTCTGGGACCTCGCCGACCGCTTCCGCGAGGACGTCGTGGAGGACTTCGTCGCCGAGTACGAGGCGGGCCGCACCCCCAACCCCTGCCTGCGCTGCAACGAGAAGATCAAGTTCGCCGCGCTGCTGGACAAGGCGCTGGCGCTGGGCTTCGACGCGGTGTGCACCGGGCACTACGCGAAGGTCGTGGTGAACGCGGACGGCACCCGCGAGCTGCACCGCGCCTCCGACATGGCCAAGGACCAGTCGTACGTCCTCGGCGTCCTGGACGACAAGCAGCTCGCGCACGCGCTGTTCCCGCTCGGCGACACCGTCACCACCAAGGACGAGATCCGCGCGGAGGCCGAGCGGCGCGGCCTCGCGGTCGCCAAGAAGCCCGACTCGCACGACATCTGCTTCATCGCCGACGGCGACACCCAGGGCTTCCTCGCCCGGCGCCTCGGCAAGGCCGAGGGCGACATCGTCGACGAGTCCGGCAACCGGCTCGGCACCCACGAGGGCGCGTACGGCTTCACCATCGGCCAGCGCAAGGGCCTGCGGATCGGCACCCCCGCCGCCGACGGCAAGCCGCGCTACGTCCTCGACATCTCCCCGGTGGACAACACCGTGACGGTCGGCCCCGCCGAGGCCCTGGACGTCAGCGCCCTCACCGCGATCAAGCCCCGCTGGTGCGGCGCCGCCCCCACCGGCCCCGGCACCTACACGGCCCAACTGCGCGCCCACGGCGGCGAGACCGAGGCGACGGCGGAGGCCGTCGACGGCGAGCTGCGCGTGCGTTTCACCGAGCCGGTCCGCGGCGTCGCCCCCGGCCAGGCGATCGTGCTGTACGACGGCACGCGCGTGGTCGGCTCGGCCACCATCGCGTCGACCACGCGCGCGACGGCCGTACCCTCGGCCTGAGCGGCCCCCCCCCGGCTCCTCCGGGGAGGCCCCAACGGTCCCGCGGAAAGGGACTGTTCGCCGCACCGGCGAGGACCGTCAGCCGTACCCGGCCGGCCGCGCGTGGTGATGTGATGCCCACGCGCCCTCCGGCCCCGCCCGACGGCGCCGCCGGCGTGACCGGCACGGCCCGTCTCCGCCCGTGCCCGCCACGAGCGGCCGTTCGGCGTGCGCGGGGCCCGGGGGCGCCCCACGTGTCACAGAGCCGACAGGAAGCTGCCCATGCCCCGCCCAGCCCTCCTCGCCCTGTCCGCCTGCCTCCTCGCCACGGCGGCCGCCGCCGTCTCCTTCGCCCACGGCGCCTGGACGGGAGTCGTCTGGGTGCTGCTGGCCGGGCTGACCTCCAACGTGGCCTGGTACCACCTGCGCCGAGGCGGGGCGTACGGCCGCCGCGGCCCGGTGGCTCCCGCGGCGAGCTGCTCGGGCGACGGGGCGGGGTGCGGCGGCTGCGTCCGCAAGGCCTGCCCGTGACCGACGGCCACCACGGCCCCGCGCTGCGCGAGACCCCGGCGCTCGGCGCCGGGGCCGGGCGTCCGCGCACGGTCGCTGCCGGAGGAGATCACCGGAACCAGGACTGTGACGTCGGCGGCCGGGTTGCCGACCTCGGTGGCCATGCCGCCGACGTCGGCGGCTCGTCCGACCTGTTCACCGCCGCCGCAGGGCGTGCGCTCGGCCGGCCTCCGCCCGTCCGCCGAGCGCGGCCACGACGGCGCGTCGCCGACGACCGGCCGACCGCCCTCCCCTCCCGGCGAGCCGGGCAGGACCGACGGCGTCAGGCGCGAGCAGGCCCGCCTTCCCCGGTGGGCGGCCCGGACGGCGCGGCAGGGTGGCGGCTCCGGGCCGGTCGCACCGCTCGGGGGAGCCGGGCCGTCGGCACGGTGGCGGCCCCGGGCCGGTCACACCGCGAAGAACTCGCTCAGCACCGGGCCCAGCGCGTCCGGGTCCACCATGTGGGTCTGCGCCTCCAGCACCCGGTACGTGCCCTGCGGCAGCGCCTCCGCCACCGCACGCGCGGCCTCCCGCATCCACGCCGGACTCGCCCCGCCGGCCAGCGCCAGCACCGGCACGCCGACCGACGCCAGCCGCTCCCGGGGCACCAGCGAGTCGCCCATGACCAGGTCGTCGTGGGCGAGGCTGGGCGCGACGGACTCCATGCCCGCCCACATCGGCGACTGCCGGGCGCCCTGGATCATCGCCTCCGCCATGCCGGTCAACCGCAGGAACAGCTCCACCGCGTCCCCGCGCCGCCCCCGCTCCAGCGCCTCGGTCAGGTTCCGGCGGTACGCGGCGCGCTCCTCGGCGCCGCTCGGGGCGAAGTCGGCGTACGGCGTCTCGTACACCGCGGCGCGGCGCACCGGCAGCCCGGAGGCCAGCGCCTCCAGCACCAGCGCGCCGCCCGAGGACACCCCGAACAGCGCGGCGTCGCCCCCGACCGCCTCGACCAGCGCCGCCAGGTCCTCCACCTCGCGGCGCACCTCGTACGGCCGGGTGTCGCCGCTCTCGCCGCGGCCCCGGCGGTCGTACACCACGGCCTCGAAGCCGTCCGCCAGCCGGGCCGCCAGCGGGGCGAGGGTGCCGCCCGTCGACATGGCGCCGCTCACCAGGATCACCGCGGGACCCCGGCCGGTGCGCGCGTAGGCGATCGAGGTGCCGTCGCGGGAAAGAGTCTTGTCGTCCATGCCCGTGCAGACTGCCGCAGGGCGCGCGGCTCATCGCGCTACGACACGTCCAGCACCTCCGTGTCGTAGAAGCACAGGTGGTCCTTGACGGCCGCGACGTCCGGCTTCGGGTCGGGATACGCCCACACCAGGTCGGGCGCGTCCGGCAGCGACCAGTAGGAGGCGGTGCCCTTGAACGGGCAGTGGGTGTGGGTGTCGGACGGGGTCAGCAGGTCCGTGCGCACGTCCTGCGCGGGGATGTAGTACCGCACGGGACAGCCCGTCTCGCGCAGCACCAGGGGTCGGTCGCTCTCCGCCAGCACCCGTCCGGCGTGCACCACGCGCACGCGGACCCGGCCCTGCTCGATGGTGATCGTGTGTCCTTGAACCATGCTCAGCCACAGCGTTTGCGGGCGCCCGGTTCTTCCCGCGTACGGTGGGCGCCATGCGAATCTGCGTCTTCCTCTCCGCCGCCGACCTCGACGACCGGTACACCCTCCCCGCGCGGGAGTTCGCGAAACTGCTCGGCAAGGGCGGACACACCCTGGTGTGGGGCGGCTCCGACGTCGGGCTGATGAAGGTGGTCGCGGACGGGGTGCAGGAGGCGGGCGGCCGGCTGGCCGGGGTCTCCGTGGAGTTCCTGTCCGCCAAGGCGCGGCCCGGGGTGGACGAGATGGTCGTGGCGCGCGACCTCGCCGAGCGCAAGAGGCTGCTGCTGGAGAAGGCCGACGCGGTCGTGATCATGGTGGGCGGGACCGGCACCCTCGACGAGGCGACGGAGATCCTGGAGCTGAAGAAGCACGGCCACACCGACAAGCCGGTGGTGCTGTTGAACACGGCCGGCTTCTACGACGGTCTCAAGGAGCAGTTCCGCCGCATGGAGGACGAGGGCTTCCTGCCCCGGCCCCTGGCCGACCTGGTGTTCTTCGCGGAGGAGCCGGTGGGTGCGCTGGCCTACCTGGAGGAGAGCCGGGGCATCCGGTAGTGCGAGCATGGCGCGCATGGCTACTCATGTGATCACCGGGGCCGGTTCCGGCATCGGCGCGGCCGTCGCCCGCCGCCTGCACGCGCGCGGGGACGACCTCGTGCTCCACGCGCGCGACGCGGGACGCGCGAAGGAACTGGCCGCCGAGTTCCCCGGCGCGCGCACCCTGGTCGGCGACCTCGCCGACCCGGACCGGCTGTCCTGGGCCTTCTCCCACCAGACGCTTCCCGACCGGGTCGACTCCCTGCTGCACGTCGCGGGCGTCGTCGACCTGGGCCCGGTGGGCGAGCTGACCCCGAAGTCCTGGCGCCACCAGCTGAACGTCAACCTGGTCGCGCCCGCCGAACTCACCCGCCACTTCCTGCCCCAGCTGCGGGCGAGCCGCGGCCACGTGGTCTTCGTGAACTCGGGGGCCGGCCTGGCCGCGCACGCCGACTGGTCCGCGTACGCGGCGTCCAAGCACGGCCTGAAGGCGCTCGCCGACTCCCTGCGCCACGAGGAGCACGCGCGCGGCGTCCGGGTGACCTCGGTGTACCCCGGCCGCACGGCCAGCCCCATGCAGGCCAAGGTGCACCAGCAGGAGGGCAAGGAGTACGACGCCGCCCGGTGGATCGACCCCGAGTCGGTCGCCACCACGATCCTGATGGCCCTGGACCTGCCGAGGGACGCGGAGGTCAACGACCTCACGGTGCGGCCCGGCCGGTGACCAAGCCCGGCCGGTGCCGCCCCGGCCGGTGCCGCGCCGGCCCGGTCCGTGCGTCGCGCGGCGCCACGGCGTGCTCCGGCGGCTGGAGTCGCCCGCGGGTTCCGTAGGCTGATCCGGTGAGCGAAGACAGCCAGTTCAGCCTCGGAGCGGCCACGGGCGTCGGGTCCATGCCCGGCGGGGACGCCCGGGAGGCCGCCAAGACCGTCACCGGGTCCTTCGAGGACTTCCCGTATCTCGCCGAGCTGCCCGCGCGCGGACCCGGCGCCGACATGATCGGCCGGACCGCGGGGATGCTCGTCGAGCTGTACGCGCGCGTGGAGCCCAGCGGATGGCGGATCGGCGACCGGCCCGGCCGGGACACCAAGCGGGCCCGGTCCTGGCTGGGCGAGGACCTCGACGCGCTGGAGGAGTTCACCCAGGGGTACGAGGGCGCGCTGAAGGTGCAGGCCGTCGGCCCCTGGACGCTGGCCGCCGGCCTCGAACTGAAGAACGGCGAGGCCGCCCTGTCCGACCCCGGCGCCTGCCGCGACCTCGCCGCCTCCCTGGCCGAGGGCCTGCGGCTCCACCTCGACGAGGTACGCCGCCGGGTCCCCGGCGCCCACCTCGTCCTCCAGCTCGACGAGCCCTCGCTGACGGCCGTCCTCGGCGGCCGGGTGAAGTCCGCCAGCGGCTACCGCACCCACCGGGCGGTGGACCGGCAGATCGTCGAGCAGACCCTGCGCGACGTCGTCGGCGTCCACGCGGGCGGTCCGGTCGTCGTGCACTCCTGCGCCCCCGACGTCCCGTTCGCACTGCTGCGCCGGGCGGGCGCCGCCGCGGTCTCCTTCGACTTCTCACTCCTCACGGAACGTGACGACGACGCGATCGGAGAGGCCGTCGAAGCGGGTACCCGGCTGTTCGCCGGTGTCGTGCCGGGCGTGGACGGCCCGTTGTCAGACCCTGCCGGTAGCGTCATGGGTGTCAGGACGCTGTGGCGCAGGCTGGGGCTGCGACCAGGGCTGCTCGCACAAGCGGTCACGGTCACGCCGGCGTGCGGACTCGCGGGGGCATCCCCGGCGTACGCCCGCCAGGCCCTCGCCCACTGCGTCCGGGCGGCGAGATCCCTCGCGGACAACCCAGAGTAACGGGAGGACAACACGGTGGCCGGCGACAAGCAAGCGGAGACGACGGTGCCCGCCGAGGCGCGGGAGCAGCACGCCCAGCTCGCCGAACAGGTCGAGGAGCACCGCTTCCGGTACTACGTGAAGGACGCTCCCGTCATCAGCGACGCCGAGTTCGACCGCCTGCTGCGGTCCCTGGAGGCGCTGGAGGAGGAGCACCCGGCGCTGCGCACCCCCGACTCGCCGACGCAGAAGGTCGCGGGCGCCTACGAGACGGAGTTCACGGCCGTCCAGCACCGGCAGCGGATGCTCTCGCTGGACAACGCGTTCGACGCGATGGAACTGGCCGCCTGGGGCGAGCGCGTCCACAAGGACGTCGGCACCTCCGCCTACCACTTCCTGTGCGAGCTGAAGGTCGACGGCCTCGCCGTCAACCTCACCTACGAGCACGGCCGGCTCACCCGCGCGGCCACCCGCGGCGACGGCCGCACCGGCGAGGACATCACGCCCAACGTGCGCACCATCGCGGAGATCCCGGACCGGCTGCGCGGCGGTGAGGACGTCCCCGCCCTCGTCGAGATCCGCGGCGAGGTCTACTTCCCGATGGAGAAGTTCGAGGAGCTCAACGCCCGCCTGGTGGCGGCCGGCGACAAGCCGTTCGCCAACCCGCGCAACGCGGCGGCCGGTTCGCTGCGCCAGAAGGACCCGCGCGTCACCGCGTCCCGCCCCCTGCACATGGTGGTCCACGGCATCGGCGCCCTGGAGGGGTACGAGGGCCTCACCCGGCTCTCCGAGGCCTACGACCTGCTGGGGAGCTGGGGTCTGCCCACCTCCTCGCACAACAAGGTGGTCGACGGACTCGACGGCGTACGGCGGTTCATCGAGTACTACGGCGAGAACCGCCACTCGGTGGAGCACGAGATCGACGGGGTCGTCGTCAAGCTCGACGAGATCCCGCTGCAGGGCCGCCTCGGCTCGACGTCGCGCGCCCCGCGCTGGGCCATCGCCTACAAGTACGCGCCGGAGGAGGTCAACACCCGGCTCGTCGACATCCGCGTGGGGGTCGGACGCACGGGCCGGGTCACGCCGTACGCCCAGGTGGAGCCGGTGACGGTGGCGGGTTCCGAGGTCGAGTTCGCGACCCTGCACAACCAGGACGTCGTCAAGGCCAAGGGCGTCCTCATCGGTGACACCGTGGTGCTGCGCAAGGCCGGTGACGTCATCCCGGAGATCCTGGGCCCGGTCGTCGACCTGCGGGACGGTAGCGAGCGGGAGTTCGTGATGCCGGCCGAGTGCCCCGAGTGCGGTACGCCGCTGCGGCCCATGAAGGAGGGCGACGTCGACCTGCGCTGCCCCAACGCCCGCAGCTGCCCCGCCCAGTTGCGCGAGCGCCTGTTCTACCTGGCCGGCCGCAAGGCGCTGGACATCGAGCACTTCGGCTATGTCGCGGCGGCCGCGCTCACCAAGCCGCTGGAGCCGAAGGACCCGCCGCTTGTCGACGAGGGCGACCTGTTCGACCTGACCGTCGAGCAGCTGCTGCCCATCAAGGCGTACGTCCTCGACCAGGATAGCGGGCTGCCCAAGCGGGACCCGAAGACCGGCGAGGAGAAGATCGCCACGGTGTTCGCCAACCAGCAGGGCGAGCCCAGGAAGAACGCGCTCTCCATGCTGGAGAACATCGCGGCGGCCAAGGAGCGCCCGCTCGCCCGGATCCTCACCGGCCTGTCGATCCGCCACGTGGGACCGGTGGCCGCCGAGGCCCTGGCGCGCGAGTTCCGCTCCATCGACCGGATCGAGCGGGCGAGCGAGGAGGAACTGGCCGCCACCGAGGGCGTCGGGCCGATCATCGCGGCTTCCCTGAAGGAGTGGTTCGCCGAGGACTGGCACCAGGAGATCCTGCGCAAGTGGAAGGCGGCCGGGGTCCGGACGGAGGAGGAGGGGGCCGCGGAGGACGAGGGCCCGCGCCCGCTGGAGGGGCTGACCGTCGTGGTCACCGGCACCCTGGAGCACTTCACCCGGGACGGCGCCAAGGAAGCGCTGCAGACCAGAGGAGCGAAGGTGACCGGTTCGGTGTCGAAGAAGACCTCCTTCGTCGTGGTGGGTGACAACCCCGGATCGAAGTACGACAAGGCGATGCAGCTGAAGGTCCCGGTTCTGAACGAGGACGGCTTCGGTGTCCTGCTGGAACAGGGCCCGGAAGCCGCCGCCGAAGCCGCTCTGCCCGTCGAGGAATAGCGGTCGAAGGCCACCCGAACGGCGCATACCGGATGCTTACGGGTGACTGGGGCGCATTCGGGCGACCGTCGACGACCGCTGCCCGTGAAAGCCTTCCGCGGCCTACTGTTGAGATGTGCGCCCGCCGTGCCCGGTCTCGGTCGGGGGCACCCCTGTGGTCCTCGACGGGCTCGTGAGGGCCGGGGCAAGGGTTTTCCAACGCGGCGCCGTTTGATGGCTGTCGGGCATCGGGCCGCGGGGCGTGGGCACCGCCGGCTGTGAGAGGGACGGGAATGGAACCGACCGAGAGCGCCGCCCCGGACTCCCGGCTGTCCGGCCGCCGGGCCGGCGGTGCCTGGTGGGCGAGCCGCTGGGCGGCGTGGTCGGCCCGCCGTCCGGGCGCGGACGCACCCGCGCGGGGCACGGCGGCGCGCGGTGGTGCGCCCACCGCCGTGGACACCCGCCCGGCCGTACCGCTCACGGTGCCGTCCACGGCACCCGTCGCCGGGCTGCCGGGCGGCGAGCACGAGCGGCACCTGTCCTGGCCGGCGCTGCCCGCCGGCGTCGTCGCGGCGGCCGGCTTCACCCTGGGCGCCGGTTTCTACCGCGCCTTCACCGACCACCACGCGCTCTTCCCGTCGGGGGTGGCCGGCTGGTCGCTGGCCGTGCTGACCGGCATCATCGTCGGCCACCTCGTGATGCTCGGCCGCTCCCGCTGGTGGGGCGGCACCGGCTCCGGCGCCGCCCTCACCCTCGCCGTCCTGCTGCTGTACGGCTGGGTGCCGGCCGGCATGGTCAGCCTCACCGTCGTCGTCCTGGTCGGCATAGCCCGGCGCCACCGCTGGCGGCAGGGGGTGCTGCACGGCGCGGTGGACATCCTCGGCATCGGCGCCGGCGCCCTCCTGCTGGCCGCCTTCGGCCGGATACCCTCCGTGGAGATCCCCTGGGACCCGGCGACCTGGACGTTCTACACCGCCCCGCAGGTGATGCTGGTCGCCGCCGCCTACCTCAGCGTCACCCGGGTGCTGCTGTGGTACCTGCACGCCCCGCGCTCCGGGGGCCTGCCCACCGTCGCCCGGACCGCCCTGGTCAGACAGGGCCTGGTGGCCGTCGCCCTGCTGGGGATCGCCCCGCTGGTGTGCGTGGTGGCGGTGGCCAAGCCGATCCTGCTGCCGCTGTTCGCCATCCCGCTCATCGCCCTCGACTCCACCCTGTGGATAGCCCGGGCCCGGGCCGAGGAGCAATTGCGCGACCCGCTGACCGGGCTGCCCAACCGGCAGTGGCTGCTGGAACGCATCTGGACCGCGCTGGACGAGGCCGAGCGGATCGGTGCCCGGGCCGCCCTGATGCTCATCGACCTCGATCGTTTCCGGTCGGTCAATGACACACTCGGTCATCTCGCCGGTGACCGGCTACTGCTGCAGATAGCCGACCGGCTGCGCCTGGCGCTGCCGCGCGGTGCGGAGGTGGCGCGGCTCGGCGGCGACGAGTTCGCCGTCTTACTGCCGGTGGCCGACTCCACCACCTCCGCCACCCGGGTGGCCCGCGGACTGGTCTCGGCCCTCAGCTCCCCGCTCGACCTCGACGGCCTCACCCTCGTGCTGGAGGCCAGTGCCGGGGTCGCCGTCTTCCCCGACCACGCCCTCGACGCCGAAGGCATGCTGCGGCGCGCGGACGTGGCGATGTACCAGGCCAAGCGGGACCGCACGGGCGTGGAGGCCTACGAGTCCAAGCGGGACTCCAACACCCCCGACCGGCTCGGTCTGCTGGGCGATCTGCGCCGGGCGCTGGACGCGCACGAGGTGGAGCTGCACTACCAGCCGAAGGTGCGCTTCGACGGGCAGGTCGCCGGCCTGGAGGCACTGGTGCGGTGGGTGCACCCGGAGCGCGGGAAGGTGCCGCCGGACGAGTTCATAGCCATCGCCGAGTCGTCGGGGCTGATGCCGCACCTCACGGAGTACGTGCTGGAGACCGCGCTCGGCCAGGTCGCGCGCTGGCGGGCGCAGGGACTGTTCGTGCCGGTCGCGGTGAACGTCTCGCCGCGCGACGTGCACACCCCCGGCTTCGCCGGCTCGGTGGCGGCGCGGCTCGCGCGGCACGGGGTCCCGGCGGGGGCGCTGCAACTGGAGATCACCGAGCATGTGCTGCTGGAGGACCCCGAGCGGGCGGCGGACACGCTGAACGGGCTGACCGGGCACGGCGTGAAGATGTCGCTGGACGACTTCGGCACCGGCTACTCCTCGCTGGTGCACCTGCGGCGGCTGCCGGTGAGCGAACTGAAGATCGACCGGTCGTTCGTGGCCCGCCTCGCGGTCGACGCGCAGGACGCGGAGATCGTGCGGTGCACGGTGGACCTCGCCCACTCCCTGGGCCTGCTGGTCGTCGCGGAGGGCGTCGAGGACGACGAGACCTGGGAGCGACTGCGCGACCTGGGATGTGACGCCGTGCAGGGCTGGCTGGTCGCCGCGGCGATGCCCCCGGAGGAGACGACCGCCTGGCTGCGGGCGCGGGGCGCCCGGGGATGGCAGCGCCCGCGGGCGGCACTGCCGGCGGCCGAGTAGGCCCGGCCCCGCACAGCTCGGCCCTCCCGGCCGCCCCCTCCCGGCCACTCCGGGCGGGCGACTTCGCCGACTCCGCCGCCTCCGGCACGTACGCCCCGGCGAACCCGCCGCTGAAGCCGGGAGACGAACCGTTGCACGGCCACGGCCCCCCGCCCCATAGGATTGGCCCCTAACCACACTCACTCACCCCAGAGGAACGCTGCATGCCTGGCATCACGCGCGAGGAGGTCGCCCACCTCGCCCGGCTGGCGCGTCTGGAGCTGAAGCCCGAAGAGCTCGACCACTTCGCGGGACAGCTGGACGACATCATCGGCGCGGTCGCCCGCGTCAGCGAGGTCGCCGACCAAGACGTACCGCCGACCTCGCACCCGCTCCCGCTGACGAACGTCATGCGCGTGGACGAGGTCCGTCCGTCGCTCACCCCCGAGCAGGCGCTCTCCGGCGCCCCGGCCCAGGAGCAGCAGCGTTTCAAGGTGCCGCAGATCCTGGGGGAGGACTGATCACGATGACGGACATCATCAAGCTCACCGCCGCCGAGACCGCCGAGAAGATCGCCTCCGGCGAGCTGACGGCCGTCCAGGTCACCCAGGCCCACCTGGCCCGCATCGAGGCAGTCGACGAGAAGGTGCACGCCTTCCTGCACGTCGACCGCGAAGGTGCCCTCGCCCAGGCGCGCGCCGTGGACGCCAAGCGCGAGCGGGGCGAGAAGCTCGGCCCGCTCGCCGGCGTCCCGCTGGCGCTGAAGGACATCTTCACCACCGAGGGCATCCCGACGACCGTCGGCTCGAAGATGCTCGAGGGCTGGATCCCGCCGTACGACGCGACGCTCACCAAGCGGCTCAAGGACGCCGACGTCGTGATCCTCGGCAAGACCAACATGGACGAGTTCGCCATGGGGTCCTCGACGGAGAACAGCGCTTACGGGCCGACCGGCAACCCCTGGGACCTCACCAGGATCCCAGGCGGCTCCGGTGGCGGCTCCTCCGCCGCGCTCGCCGCGCACATGGCCCCGCTCGCCATCGGCACCGACACCGGCGGCTCCATCCGCCAGCCGGCCGCCGTCACCGGCACGGTCGGCGTCAAGCCGACCTACGGCGCGGTCTCCCGCTACGGCATGGTCGCGTTCTCCTCCTCGCTCGACCAGGGCGGGCCCTGCGCCCGCACGGTCCTGGACGCGGCCCTGCTGCACGAGGTCATCGCCGGCCACGACCCGATGGACTCCACCTCCGTCGAGGCACCGGTCCCGCCGGTGGTCGAGGCCGCCCGCAACGGCAGCGTGGCGGGCATGCGGGTCGGCGTGGTCAAGCAGTTCCGCGGCGAGGGCTACCAGGCCGGCGTCATCCAGCGCTTCGACGAGTCCGTCGCGCTGCTGAAGGAGCTGGGCGCCGAGATCGTCGAGCTGGACTGCCCGTCCTTCGACCTCGCGCTGTCGGCGTACTACCTCATCGCGCCCTCCGAGTGCTCCTCCAACCTCGCCCGCTTCGACGGCCTGCGCTACGGCCTGCGGACCGGCGACGACGGCACGCACTCCGCCGAGGAGGTCACCTCCCTCACCCGTGAGGCGGGCTTCGGCCCCGAGGTCAAGCGCCGCATCATGCTCGGCACGTACGCCCTGAGCTCCGGCTACTACGACGCGTACTACGGCAGCGCCCAGAAGGTCCGCACGCTCATCACGCGCGACTTCGAGCGGGCCTTCGAGCAGGTCGACGTGATCGTCTCTCCGACGACCCCGACCACCGCCTTCCCGATCGGCGAGCGCGCCGACGACCCGATGGCGATGTACCTCGCCGACCTGTGCACGATCCCGACCAACCTGGCGGGCAACGCGGCCATGTCGCTGCCCTGCGGCCTCGCCCCCGAGGACAACCTCCCGGTCGGGCTGCAGATCATCGCCCCCGCGATGAAGGACGACCGGCTGTACAAGGTCGGCGCGGCCGTCGAGTCGGCCTTCGTGGAACAGTGGGGGCACCCGCTTCTGGAGGAGGCTCCGTCGCTATGAGCAAGCTGTCCAAGGCCAAGAACTTCAAGAAGTCCAAGTCCGGTACGTACCTGTCCATGGCCACCACCGCGTTCGGCGCGGTGAGTGTCGTCAAGCAGATGAAGAAGGCGCGCCTGGAGAGCGACACGCTGCGGCTGATCGACGCCACCGTCTCCGCCGCCGCCATCGTCACCGGCCTCGCCATCCTGTACCGCGAGCTGAAGCGGCTGGGCGACGACGACGTCCTGCTGGGCTGAGAGGGAAGCTACACCGTGACCACCACGACCGACCTGGTGTCGTACGAGGACGCGCTGGCGTCGTACGACCCCGTCATGGGCCTTGAGGTCCATGTCGAACTCGGCACCAAGACCAAGATGTTCTGCGGTTGCTCGACCGCTCTCGGCCAGGACGCCAACACCCAGACCTGCCCGGTCTGCCTCGGCCTGCCCGGCGCGCTCCCGGTCGTCAACGCGACCGGCGTCGAGTCGGCGATCAAGATCGGTCTCGCGCTGAACTGCGAGATCGCCGAGTGGTGCCGCTTCGCCCGGAAGAACTACTTCTATCCGGACATGCCGAAGAACTTCCAGACCTCCCAGTACGACGAGCCGATCGCCTTCGACGGCTACCTCGACGTCCAGCTGGAGGACGGCGAGACCTTCCGCGTGGAGATCGAGCGCGCCCACATGGAGGAGGACACGGGCAAGTCGACGCACGTCGGCGGCGCCACCGGCCGCATCCACGGCGCGTCCCACTCCCTGCTGGACTACAACCGCGCCGGCATCCCGCTCATCGAGATCGTCACCAAGCCGATCGTCGGTGCCGGGGAGCGCGCTCCCGAGGTCGCGCGGGCCTACGTCCGTGAGCTGCGCGAGCTCATCAAGGCGCTCGGCGTCTCCGAGGCCCGGATGGAGATGGGCCAGATGCGCTGCGACGTGAACCTGTCGCTGCGCCCGAACGGCACCGAGAAGTTTGGTACGCGCTCGGAGACGAAGAACGTCAACTCGCTGCGTTCCGTGGAGCGTGCGGCCCGGTTCGAGATCCAGCGGCACGCGGCCGTTCTGAACAGCGGCGGCACGATCGTGCAGGAGACCCGCCACTTCCACGAGGACACCGGGTCGACGACCTCGGGCCGCGTGAAGGAAGAGGCCGAGGACTACCGGTACTTCCCGGAGCCGGACCTGGTTCCCGTCGCCCCCTCCCGTGAGTGGGTCGAGGAGATCCGCGCCGGTCTGCCCGAGCTGCCCCTGGCCCGCCGCAACCGGCTCCTCGCCGAATGGGGCATCTCCGCCACCGACATGCAGGCGATCCTGAATGCCGGCGCGCTGGAGCCGATCGTCGCCACGATCGACGCCGGTGCTGACGCGGCCTCCGCCCGCAAGTGGTGGATGGGCGAGCTGGCGCGCAGCGCCAACGAGTCGGGCAAGGCGCTGGACGAGCTGGCGATCACCCCGGCGCAGGTCGCCCGGGTGACCGAGCTGGTCTCCAAGGGCGACCTGAACGACAAGCTGGCCCGCCAGGTCATCGAGGGCGTCCTCGCGGGCGAGGGCACCCCGGACGAGGTCGTCGACAAGCGCGGCCTGAAGGTCGTCTCCGACGACTCGGCCCTGGGCACCGCCGTCGACGAGGCCATCGCCGGCAACCCGGGCGTCGCCGACAAGATCCGCGGCGGCAAGGTGGCCGCGGCCGGCGCGCTGGTCGGCGCGGTCATGAAGGCCACCCGTGGCCAGGCCGACGCGGCCCGCGTCAAGGAGCTGATCCTGGAGAAGCTCGGCGTCAGCGAGGGCTGACCCCACACCGCACCCCACACCGCCCGCAGGGGGCGCTTCGGGCATCCGGTCCGAAGCGCCCCCTGCGCGTCCGGATGTGCCGTACCCGCCGGCCCGGCCGGGCGCGTGTCAGCGGCGGCGGCCCACCATCCGGGCGAAACCGAGCGAACGGCCGGCGTCGGCGCGGAGGAGGTCCACGGAGTCGCGGGCCATGGTCGCCGTGAACTCGCTCGGGCTCTCCTCGGCGCAGACCTCGCTCCACAGCAGCCAGTCGCGCCACCCGTCCGGCTGCCAGTCGGCCGTCTCGACCTCGACGGCACCGGTGCGGGTCCAGTTGCGATGCCACCAGGCGGGGGAGTGGAACGCCCAGAACCCGGGGTCCCAGTGCTCCCCGAGGTGTTCCGGTGGCTCGGTGCCGGTCGGCTCCTCGCGCAGCGAGGGCACGACGACGCCGATCCGGCCGCCGGGCTTCAGCAGCCGCGTCAGGGTGGGAAGGTAGAGGTCGGTGGTGCCGAAGTACTGGTACGCGTCGACGGAGACGATCGCGTCGAAACCGCCCTCCGCGAACGGCAGGTCGTGCGCCTCGGTGTGCACCGGGAACACCCGGTCCGCGAAGCAGGCCTCGGCGACCCGGGCGGCGTTCTCGTCCGGCCTGATCCACAGGTCGGCCGCGGTGACCTGGACGTCGTACTCCCGGGCCAGGAACACCGAGGTGAGCGCCCGTCCGCAGCCCAGGTCCAGGACGCGCGCGCAGGCAGGGTGAGTCCGGTGGGTCCTGCGGATGGGGGGACCACGGCTGGCTCGGCGAGATCGGCACGGTCGGCGGGCATCGGTGACGGGGCTCCTTGCTCTCGGCGTTCTCGGCGTCTTCGGTGTCTTCGGCGTTTCTCGGAAACCATGTACGGGTCCGGGGCCGACACCCTTTCACCGGACGCGCCGATTCCGCACTCACCCGTACGAGGTACGCTCCCGCGCCATGAGTGGACGTACGGACTTCGACAGGCGCGAGGACACCGAGGCGGACGCCGACCCCACCGACGACACCGAGAACGGCCCCGACAACGCCGAGGACGGCACCGACGGCCCCGAAGACGCCCGGCGCGCCCGCTGGGCCGCCGTCGGCACCGGTGCTCTGCTCACCCTGGCCGGACTCGCCGCGGCCCTGCTGCGCCTGACCGGACCCGTTCCGGCCACCGTCCCGGCCGCCTACGCCCTCGGAGCCGCCGTCTGCGCGCTCGCCGCCGTTCTCGGCGCGCGGGGCCGCACCCGGCGCGCCCTGTGGCTGCTGATCGCCGGCGTGATGGTGATGGCCGTGGGGGACCAGCTCGACTGAGCGCGGGGGAGAGCCGGGCGGCCGGCGGCTGTGACCCGCCCCACGTCCGGGGGCTGTGACGTGCCTCCCATGTGCCCCCCAGCCATGTGAAGAAGCACACGAATGCCTCAATCGATCTCTTTGTCCTGCAAGAGTGGCAGCAGTTTGCTCATGCGTTCTTTGCGGGCTGTTCCGTCCATCGACGACTGTTCCCGGTCAAAGATCCCCAATCCTTTCGGGAGCACGTCGTGGCAGCACTAGCACGCTGGTGTGTCCAGCGCCGCCTTGTCGCCGTCCTGCTGTGGTTGCTCGCCTTCGGCGGGATCGCCGCCGGCGCCACGGTCGCCGGCACCGCGTACTCCAACGACTACCAGGTCCCCGGCACCGAGTCCGGCCAGGCCGGCCGGCTGCTGGCCGAGAGCTTCCCGGACCTCGGCGGCGACAGCGACACCCTGGTCTGGCACACCGACTCCGGCACCGTGCGCGCCGCCGACGTCGAGCAGACGATGAACGGCACCCTGCGGCAGATCGAGGACCTGCCCGGCGTCGCCACCGTGACCAGCCCGTACGACGATCAGGGCGGCACCGGCCGGATCAGCGAGGACGGCCGCACCGCGTACGCCACCGTCACCTTCGAGGACCGGGCCTCGGACATCGACAGGACCGAGGCCGAGGCCGTCGTGCGCACCGCCGAGGCCGCCGAGAGCGACGGCCTGCAGGTGGCCATGGGCGGCAGCGCGGTCGGGCTGACCGAGTCCAGCGGCGGACACCTCGCCGAGGTCATCGGCGTCGCCGTCGCCGCGGTGGTGCTCTTCCTCGCCTTCGGCTCGCTCGCCGCCTCCCTGCTGCCCATCGCCACCGCCCTGGTCGGTGTCGGCACCGCCTACGCCGGGATCGTGCTGCTCGGGCACGTCATGACCGTCGCCGACTTCGCGCCCATGCTGGGCATGCTCATCGGGCTCGGCGTCGGCATCGACTACGCGCTGTTCATCGTCACCCGGCACCGGCGCGGGCTGAAGCGGGGCCTGTCCGTGCCGGAGGCCGCGACACAGGCCGTGGCCACCACCGGGCGCGCGGTGGTCTTCGCAGGCGCCACCGTGTGCATAGCGCTGCTCGGCATGCTGACCCTGCGGCTCAACTTCCTCAACGGCGTCGCGATGGCCGCATCCCTGACCGTCGTCCTCACCGTCGCCGCCTCGGTGACCCTGCTGCCCGCCCTGCTGTCCTTCATCGGCCCGCGCGCCCTCAGCCGCCGCGAGCGCCGCCGGCTGACCGAGCTGGGCCCGGAGCCCGAGGTACCGACCGGGCTCGCCGCCCGCTGGTCGGCGTTCGTCGAGCGCCGGCCCAAGGCCCTCGGCGCCCTCGCCCTCGCCGTCATCGCCCTGCTGGCGCTGCCCACCATGGGCCTGCGCCTGGGCACCTCCGACCAGGGCAACGACCCGCAGACCAGCACCACCCGCCAGGCCTACGACCTGCTCGCCGACGGCTTCGGCCCCGGCGTCAACGGACCGCTCACCCTGGTGACCCACGTGGACGGCGCCGAGGACCGGCTCGCCCTCGACGGCCTGGACACCACCCTGCGCGCCACCGACGGCGTCGCCTCCGTCACGCCGGTCATCTACGACTCGCACGGGACGACGGCGTACCTGACCGTCGTCCCCGACTCCGCGCCGCAGTCCCGGGCGACCAGCGACCTCGTCGACCGGCTGCGCACCGAGGTGCTGCCCCGCGCCGAGAGCGGCACTTCGCTCGACGTCCAGGTCGGCGGCGTCACGGCCGGATACGACGACTTCGCGGACGTCATCGTCGGCAAGCTGCCCCTGTTCGTCGGGGTCGTCATCGGACTGGGCTGCCTGCTGCTCCTGCTCGCCTTCCGGTCGGTCGCCATCCCGCTGAAGGCGGCCGCGATGAACGTGGCCGCCGTCGCCGCCGCCTTCGGCGTGGTCGTCGCGATCTTCCAGTGGGGCTGGGGCAGCGAACTGCTCGGCCTCGGCCGCGCGGGCCCGATCGAGCCCTTCCTCCCGGTGATCATGGTGTCGGTCCTCTTCGGGCTCTCCATGGACTACCAGGTCTTCCTGATCAGCCGGATGTACGAGGAGTGGCTGGAGACCGGCGACAACCGGGTCGCCGTCCGCGTCGGCCTCGCCGAGACCAGCCGTGTGATCAACTCCGCGGCGGTCATCATGATCTCGGTGTTCCTCGCCTTCGTCCTCAGCGGCGACCGGGTGATCGCCATGTTCGGCATCGCGCTGGCCTCCGCCGTCGCCCTGGACGCCTTCGTCCTGCGCACCCTCCTCGTCCCGGCCCTGATGCACCTGCTCGGCGGCGCCAACTGGTGGCTGCCCGCCTGGCTGGACCGCCGCATGCCCCGCATCAGCATCGAGCCGCCCGAGTGCCGTGCAGCCGCCCATGAGAGGCTCACGGACGTCGTGGCGGAACTGGAGAAGGAGCAGGACCAGCGGGATGTACGCGAAATCCCTGGGTGAGGACGGCGCCGAACTGCGGCCCCTGGAGGTCTGGCACGCCGAGGACCTGCTCGCCAACATCGACCGGGGCCGGGAGTTCATCGGCCGCCACGTCGGCCTGCCGGACAGGATCACCGACCTGGAGACGGCCCGGTCCTACCTGCGGTCGTACGCCGAGAAGCGCGCCGCCGACGCCGGCAGCCTGCACGGGCTGTGGCTGGACGGCGAGCTCGTCGGCGGACTGCTGTTCCGGGTGTGGGACACCTCCCTCGGTGTCTGCGAGGCCGGCTGCTGGCTGGTGCCCGCGGCGGCGGGGCGCGGCCTCGTCACCCGCGGGATGCGGACCCTGCTGGACTGGGCGTTCGACGACCGCGGCATGCACCGCGCCGAGTGGTACGCCTCCACGGCCAACGAGGCCAGCCTCAACGTGGCCCGCCGGCTGGGCATGACCCGCGAGGGCGTGCTCCGCGAGAACTACCCCTACCGGGGCGTGCGCACCAGCACCGAACTGTGGGCGGTGCTCGCCCCCGAATGGCGTGAGGCACGCGCGCGTGAGGCACGCGCCGATCATTAAGGGGCCTCTCAGACAGCGTCCGTACGGTGCCGGGCATGGACACCAGGACTACCGCCGAGACCGCGGAGACTCCCGAGACCGCGGAGACTTCAGCGGCTTCCGTGACCGCCGAGACCCCCGCGACCGCCGAGACCCCCGCGACGGTCGGCGACGCCGAGACCGAGAACACCGTGAGCATCGACGCCGGCGAGAAGGGCGGCTCGTCGGAGGTCGGGCAAGGCGCCGGGGCCATCGTCTCCGTCGCGCTCGGCGTGGTCTCGCTCACCGGCGGCTGGACCGGCACCGTCGCCGCAGCCCGCGAGACCCTCGTCGGCCGGCTGGAGACCTCGTCGGGCGCGAGCGTCGCCCGGCAGATCCAGGAGGTCTACGGCGACGCCTGGCACACCACCGCGCTCTGGGCGGGCCTGTTCGCGCTGGCCGCTCTGGTCACCGCCGTCGTGGTGCTGTTGCGCCCCGCCTTCGGTGTCCCGGGCCGGCCCCAGTCCGGGTGGATCCGGTCGGCCGCCTGGGCGGGCGTCGCGCTGGGCCTCGTAGGACTGCTCCTGGCCGTCCTCACGTACAGCGACGCCCTGCTCGGACTGCCGTCGGCCGGCTGAGGCTGCCCCGGGGAGAGGCGGCCCCGTCTGAGGACCCGGGGCTCCGCTAAGTCCCCGCCGGCCCCGCCTAAGGACCCGCCCCGCCCCCCAAGATGCGGCACTCTCCCGATGCGACCGGCCCCCCTGGGAGACGAAGGTTGGGGCATCGCACACAGCGATGCCAGAAACCGTCGTCCGAGGGGGACACCATGTACGCCTACGAACTGCACCAGCACCGTTCCGCCGAGCTGATCCGCCGGGCCCGGCAGGACCGGCTGGTCCGCGAGGCCCTGCGCGCCCGGCGTCAGGCACGGAAGAACGCCGAGCCCGAGTCCCATACCCGGCGCCTCAGCGGCCGCCACCGGTTCGCGCGGGCGGCCTGAGCCGGCGCCGTTCCCGGTGATCCGATAAGGGATGGGGCGATGTCGGAAGCGTGTGCGATGCTCGGACCCGTGGAGACCAGGTCCGTCAGTCCCGTCTTCGTCGGCCGCGCCGCCGAGTTGGAGACCCTGCACGACGCGCTCGCCCGCGCCGCCGCGGGAGAGCCGCAGGCGCTGCTCGTCGGCGGTGAGGCCGGGGTCGGCAAGACCCGGCTCGTCGAGGAGTTCGCCGGCGCGGCCTGCCGCGCCGGCGCCGTCGTCGCCGTCGGCGGCTGCGTGGAGATCGGCGCCGACGGGCTGCCGTTCGCCCCGTTCTCCACCGCGCTGCGCGCCCTGCGCGCCGCCCTGCCGGGCGAACTGGCCGCCGCGGCGGCCGGCCAGGAGGAGGAGCTGGCCCGCCTGCTCCCGGAGTTCGGCGAGCCGCGCACCGGACGGCACGACGAGGAGGGCATGGCCCGTCTCTTCGAGCTCACCGCCCGGCTCCTGGAGCGCGTCGCCGCCGACCGCACCGTGGTCGTCGCCCTGGAGGACCTGCACTGGGCCGACGCCTCCACCCGCCACCTGCTGTCGTACCTGCTGCGCACCCTGCGCACCGGCCGCCTGGTCGTCCTGGCCACCTACCGCTCCGACGACATCCACCGCCGCCACCCGCTGCGCCCCCTGCTCGCCGAACTCGACCGGCTGCGCACGGTCCGCCGGATCGAACTCGCCCGGTTCAACCGGGAGGAGGTGGGCCGGCAGGTCGCCGGTATTCTCGCCGCCGAACCCGACCCCGCCCAGGTCGACGAGATCTTCGCCCGCTCCGACGGCAACGCCTTCTTCGTCGAGGAACTCGCCGTCGCGGGCCACGAGGGCTGCTGCACCGGTCTCACCGACTCCCTGCGGGACCTGCTGCTGGTGCGGGTGGAGGCGCTGCCCGAGCACGCCCAGCAGGTCGCCCGGATGGTCGCCGAGGGCGGCTCCACCGTCGAGTACCCGCTGCTCGCCGCGGTCGCCCGGCTCCCCGAGGACGACCTCATCGAGGCGCTGCGGGCCGCGGTCAACGCCAGCATCCTCACCGCGGCCCCCGTCGGCGACGGCTACCGCTTCCGGCACTCCCTCGTCCGCGAGGCCGTCAGCGACGACCTGCTGCCCGGCGAGCGCTCCCGCCTCAACCGGCGCTTCGCCGAGGCACTGGAAGCCGACCCCGCGCTGGTGCCCGCCGACGAGCGGGTCACCCGGCTGGCCAGCTACTGGTACCACGCCCACGAACCGGCCAAGGCCCTGCCCGCCGTCCTCGACGCGTCCGTCCAGGCCCGCCGCCGCCACGCCTACAGTGAGCAACTGAGCCTTCTGGAGCGGGCGATGGAGCTGTGGGACACCGCCCCGGAGAACGTCCGCGCCGGCCTGCGCCTGATCGACCACGCCGAGGTCTACCGCCCCTGCGGCTGCGACCCCGCCACCACCACGCTCAGCTATCTCGACCTGATGGCCGAGGCCGCCGTCGCGGGCCGCCTGTGCGGCGAACGCGACCGCGCCCTGAAGATCACCAAGAAGGCGCTGCGCCTGCTGGCCGACGACACCGACCCGCAGCGCTCCGCCTGGTTCTGGGTGCAGCGCTCCCGGCTGATGCAGGCCGTCGCCCGCAGCGACGGCTGGACCGAACTGGCCACCGCCCAGGACCTGGTCCGCGGTCTGCCGCCGTCCGAGGTGCACGCCGAGGTCCTCGCCGCCGTCGCGAGCTGGTGCATGCTGCACGAACCGGGCCCCGACGCCCTGACAGCCGCCGAACGCGCCGTCGAGTACGCGCGCATGGTCGACGCCCACGACATCGAACTCAACGCCCGCCTCACCCTCGGCGGCCTGCGCGTCGACTCCGGCGACACCGAGGCCGGCCTCGCCGAGATGTACGAGGTCAAGGCGCGGGCCGCGGAACTCGGCCTGGACAGCGAACTGGGCCGCGCCCTGGTCAACCTGCCGTCCGTGCTGGAGGGCGTCGGCCGCTCGGCGGACGCCGTCGCCCTGCTGGAGGAGGGCGTGCCCGTCGCGCGTCGGCTCGGACTGGTCGACGCCGAGGCGTGGATCTGGGGCAACCTCGCCGAGTCCCTGCTCTCCCTCGGCCGCTGGGACGATGCCGCGGCCGCCGCGGCCAACGCCCAGCGCTTCGAGCAGAGCGCCAAGCCGCGCACCGCCGGCTCGGTCCGCCTCGCCCAACTCGCCTTCGCCCGGGGTGATCTGACCGGGGCCGCCGGCCATCTCGCGACCGCCCGCGGCTCCTTCGGCACGCACGACGTCATGCCCCAGTACTCCCTGCCGATGAGCTGGCTCGCCCTCGGCATCGCGGCGGCCGAGGGCCGGCTGGACGGCGCCCGCGCCGAGCTGGAGCACGCCCTGGAGGCCGGCCTGCCGCCCGGCACCCAGCGCTACGGCTGGCCGCTGGTGCTCGCCGCCGCCACCGCCGAGGCCGACGCGCTGGGTGTGCCCGCCGCCGCGGCCGGGCGGGGCCGGATCCTCGACCTGCTGCGCACCACGGCGAAGGGCCTGGCCACCGGGGCCCCGCTGTGGCGCGCCCACGAACAGTGGGTGCGCGCCGAACTGATGCGCGCCGAGGGCCGGCTCGACCCCGACGAGTGGTGCGCGGCCCTCGCCGCCGTGGAACCGCTCCAGCGGCCGTACGACCTCGCGCGGGTGCGCCACCGGCTCGCCGAGGCCCTGCTGGCCACCGCCCCCGGCGACGACGAGCGGGCCCGCGCCACCGAGCTGTTGCGGCTGGCGGGCGCGGTGGCCGAGCATCTCGGCGCCCGCCCGCTGGCCGACGCCGTCAGCCGCCTCGCCCAGCGCGCCCGGCTCACCCTGAGCCACGCCACCCGGTCCGCGCCCACCCCGGCCGACGCCCTCGGCCTGACCAACCGTGAGCGGGACGTCCTGCGCCTGGTGTCCGCCGGGCGTACCAACCGCCAGATCGCCGAGGAGCTCTTCATCTCCCCGAAGACGGCCAGCGTCCACGTCTCCAACATCCTCTCCAAGCTGGGCGTCTCGGGCCGGGGCGAGGCCGCGGCCGTCGCCCACCGGCTGGGCCTGTTCCCGGCGGAGGTGGCGGCGGGAGCGGGCACCGGATGACGGGCACGCCGGCGGCTCCGCCGCGGCCCGGGAAGGAGCACGCGTGTTCAACGCCCTGGAAGAGCTGTTCGCGCCGGGTCGCAGGCACACCCGGGACGAGCGGAAACGGCTGGAACTGAGCCGCGAGGACGTCGGAGACAACGACCCGGGACGAGGACCGGTGGACCTCGACTCAGGCAAGGTCGTCGTACGGCTGCGGAAGCGGGCCCCCGCCGACGGCGAGGCGGACCCTCGGGCCACGCCCGGCGCGGACCCGGGCGGCGCGGCCCCGGGCGGCGGCGAGGCGGACGGTGACGCGACAGGCGGCGACGGAGCGGACGCCTTGGGGCAGGCGGGGGCGCGGCAGGCGGCGAGAGGCCCGGACGGCGCCGGGGACAGGCGCTAGCTCACCCGCAGCTCCAGGATGCGGTCGTCGCCCTTCCGTGGGTCGCCCCGGCCGTCGGTGTTGCTGGTGGCCACCCACAGCCGGTCGCCCCCGGCCGCCACCACGGTGCGCAGCCGCCCGTACTCGCCGGTCAGGAAGGCCTGCGGCTGCGCCGAGGTCTCCGTGCCCTTCAACGGGATCCGCCACAGCCGGTTGCCCCGCAGGCAGGCCATCCACACGGAGCCCTCCGCGTAGGCGATGCCGCTGGGAGAGGCCTCCTCCGGGCGCCACTGGGCGATCGGGTCGTGGTAGTCGCCGTCGCCGGAACGCCCCTCCACCTCGGGCCAGCCGTAGTTGTCGCCCGGCTTGATCGCGTTGAGCTCGTCCCAGGTGTCCTGGCCGAACTCGGAGGCGAAGAGCCGCTGCTTGCGGTCCCAGGCCAGGCCCTGCACGTTGCGGTGGCCGAGGGTGTACACCGGCGAGTCGGCCGACGGGTTGCCCGGGGCGGGCTCGCCCTCCGGGGTGAGCCGGAGGATCTTGCCGCCCAGGGAGTCCTCGTCCTGGGCGAGCCCCCGGTCGCCGGTCTCACCCGTCCCCACGTACAGCATCCGGTCCGGGCCGAAGGCGATCCGCCCGCCGTTGTGGATGACGCCCTTGGGAATCCCCTTGAACAGGGTGTCCGGTGCGCCGAGCTGCTCCCCGGCGGGCTTGTTCTCGTCGTAGATCATGCGGACCACGCGGTTGTCGGAGGCCGACGTGAAGTACGCGTAGATCATGTGGTCCGCGGCGTAGTCGGGTGACAGGGCGATGCCCAGCAGCCCGCCCTCGCCGCCCGGCTCGACCCCCGACACCTCGCCCAGCTCGGTCTTGCGGCCGGTGTCCGGGTCGACCCGGGTGATCGTGCCCTCGTCGCGGGAGGCGACCAGCAGGTCGCCGTCCGGGATCGGGGCGATGCCCCAGGGGCTGCGCAGGCCCTCGGCCACCGTGCGCACCACCGTCACCGTCCCCTTGGCGGGCGGAGTCTCCTCGGTCGCCCGGGGTGAGGGCGTGGCCGGCGCGGACGGGGCACCCCGCGAGGTGGCGCCGGGCGGGCCCGCGTCATCGGAGGAACAGCCGGCCGTCAGCAGCAGCGTGCCCGCGGCCAACACGGCCGTCACAGCTCGACGTCGCACGATCTTGGTCCCTTCGACGCGGTGATCTCTCCTTGTCATACACCGCTCGCGCCTCCCAGGTTCCCGATCACCGGAACTCCAACCGCCCGCCGTGAGAGCCGGTGCGGCGGTGCTCACTCCCAGGACCCCAGCGCGCCCGGCAGCGCCGCCACCTCCGCCAGGTCGCGCGAGGTCAGCCGCAGCTCCGCCGCCCCGGCGTTCTCCCGCACCCACCGCTCCTGCTTGGTACCCGGCACCGGCACCACGTGGCGGCCCCGGGACAGCACCCAGGCCAGCGCCACCTGCGCCGGGGTGACGTCCGGCCCGTGCCGGCGGGCGATCCGGCGCAGGCCGGCCACGATCGGCTGGTTGGCGGCCATCATCTCGGCCGTGAAGCGCGGATGCCGGGCCCGCATGTCCTCCGGCTCGAAACCCTGGCCGGGGGTCAGGGTCCCGGTGAGGAAACCGTTCCCCAGAGGCATCGCCGCGAGGAAGCCGACCCCGCGCTCCGCACACCACGGCAGCAGCGCCTCCAGCGCCTCCGGCGACCACACCGACAGCTCGGCCTGCACCGCGCTCACCGGAAACACCTGCTGCACCCTTCGCAGTTGGCGCAACGTCGCGTCGTACAGCCGGGCCCCGCCCGTCCGCCGCCCGCCACGCACCCCGACCGCGCACAGGCCCAACGCCCGCACCTTTCCCGCCTGGACCAGCTCGGCCATCGCCCCCCAGGTCTCCTCCACGGGGACCTCCGGGTCGGCGCGGTGCAACTGGTAGAGGTCGATCACGTCCGTCTGCAGCCGGCGCAGCGACGCGTCACAGGCCCTGCGCACGTAGCCCGGGCGGCCGTTGGCCACGATGTGCTGGTCGCCGGCCAGCAGGCCCACCTTCGTCGCCACGAACGCGTCCGCCCGACGCTCCTTGAGGACCCGGCCCAGCAGCAGCTCGTTGGTGAACGGCCCGTACATGTCGGCGGTGTCCAGCAGCGACGACCCCAGGTCCAGCGCCCGGTGGACCGCCCTCAGCGACTCCTCGCCCCGCCGCCGGGACGCGCTGTAGCCCCAGCTCATCGGCATGCACCCGAGTCCGACGGACCCCACCCCGAGTGCCCCCGCGCCGATCGTCCTGCACTCCACCTGCCCGTGACCCTCCCTGTGCCGACCACCAACCTAACCTCTGCACGCGCGCGTGCCTGACGTAGCCTCCCGGGCATGACGAACGACCTGGTGCGCGACGTGTGGCTGCCCATCCCGCCCGACGGCATCGACGGGCTGCCGGACGGTCTCAACTACCTGTTCTGGGACGGCGGGAAGGACGGTGACCAGCCCTATCCGGGCGACCCCGCCGACTGCGCCGTGTACGTGGTGCCGTACATGAAGCGACAGTCGGTGAAGGTGCGTCCGCTCCGTGAACTGCGCAACGTCCGGCTCGTACAGACCCTCACCGCCGGCGTCGACGACGTCAGCGCGAACCTGGCCGACCTGCGGCCGGGGGTGGCGCTGTGCAACGCGCGCGGAGTGCACGAGGCGAGCACCGCGGAGCTCGCGCTGACCCTCACGCTCGCCGCCCTGCGCGACATCCCCGGCTTCGTGCGGGCACAGCGCGAGGAGCGGTGGCTGACCGGGTTCCGGCCCGCGCTCGCCGACAAGAGCGTCCTGATCGTCGGCTACGGGGCGATCGGCGCCGCCATCGAGGACCGGCTCGCGCCGTTCGAACTTGCGCGGGTGGCGCGCGTCGCGCGCTCCGAGCGCACCACGGCGCGCGGGCCGGTGCACCCGATCACCGAACTGCCCGCCCTGCTCCCCGAGGCGGACGTGGTGATCCTCTCCACACCCCTGACGGAAGCCACCCGCGGCCTGGTGGACAAGGACTTCCTGGCGCGGATGAAGGACGGTGCGCTGCTGGTGAACGTCGCCCGGGGCGCGGTCGTGGACACCGGCGCCCTGCTCACGGAGCTGGAGAGCGGCCGCCTCGTCGCCGCCCTGGATGTCGTCGACCCCGAGCCGCTGCCGCCGGGCCACCCGCTGTGGAGCGCGCCCGGGGTGCTCATCACCCCGCACGTCGGCGGCCCCAGCTCCGCGTTCCTGCCGCGTGCCAAGCGCCTGCTGGCCGACCAGTTGGAGCGATTCGTGAACCGGGAGCCACTGCGCCACGTGATCCTCACGACGGGCGCGGCAACCGCGTAGTCCGCTTCGGGCACCCTCCGCAGCGCCCCGGACGCGGGCCGTGCGCGCCCCGCGTCGACCGTCACGGAGCGTAGAGGAACTATGTCCCTGAGTGACGAGACTGGTGTATCGTCCCGACAGGGGCTGCGCCGCGCACCGTTTCGGCGCCGGGGATGGACATTTCAGACTTGTGAGGGGGGCGACGGGCGATGCACGGCCTATGGACGACCGATCCGACGCGGTGGGGCCGCCGGCGGCGGCCCTGGCGCACGGCCGCGCGCAGACGCGGCCAGAACACCCACCCCATCCATCACCACCGCAGGCACGGCGTCCGCCGACGGCACGCGCACCGGTCCCGGCCGGCGCCCGGACCGGTGTCGACCGGGAGGGCCCGGTGACCGCGCCGCCGCCGACCTCCACGACCCTCCTCGACGGAGCGCCTCGGGCGCACCCCGTGGCCGGACCGGCCCCGGCCGGTGCGCCGCCCGCCGGCCCGGGGCGGTCGAGCCTGGTCCACCAACTGGTGCTGGCCCTGGTCTGCGCGGGATACGCCGTCGGATCCGCGCTCGGCTGGGGCTCCAGCGAACTCGCCCTCGTGATGGGTGACTTCGGGCTCAGCGCCGCGGCGGGCACCGCGGCCGTCTCCTGCTTCCTCTACGCGCGCACCCGACGCGTCCGCTTCCGGCCCGCCTGGCTGCTGTTCGCCCTCTCCTCGGCGATGGCGGCCCTGGGCAACGGCGTCTGGGGGTGGTACGAGGTGCTGCTGGAACGTCCCGTGCCCAGCCCCTCCTACGCCGACCTGTTCTTCCTGTGCTTCGCGCCGCCCGCGATCGTCGGCCTGCTGGTCCTCGCCACCCGGCCCGCGAACAAGGCCGGCTGGGTCTGTCTGGCGCTGGACGCCTGGCTGATCGCCGGGTCGCTGCTCACCCTGTCGTGGAGCCTGGCGCTCGCCCAGGCCGCCCGGTTCGAGGGGGCCAGCGTCGCGCACGCCGCGCTCTCCCTGGCGTACCCGCTGCTGGACATCGCCCTGGTGAGCATGGTGCTGGTGCTGCACTTCCGCCGCACGGCCGTCAACCGCACGGCCGTCAACACCGCGATCGGGGCGCTCGCCCTGACGGTGATGTGCGATGCCCTGTTCACCTCCCCTCTGCTCCACCATGCCTACCGTTCCGGCCAGTTGCTCGACGCCGGCTGGTTCGCCGGCTCGCTGCTGCTCGCCTACGCCCCCTGGGCCGCGCCCCGCCATCTCGGGCCCGGCGAGTCCGAGGGGCACACGCGCGTGGTGCACGAGCACCTGCCCCGACAGCGAACCGGTGCCCCCCAGTACACCGCCCCGACACCCTCCGTGTCCGGAGCACCCGGTGTGTCCGGCGTGTCGGCGCCCGGCGGGGAGTACCCGCGCATCCCGGCCACCCGGCCCGTCACCGGGTCGCTGGCCGCGCTGACGCCCTACCTCGCCGCCGCCGTCTGCACCCTGGGAATCCTCTACAACGTCCTCAACGGTCGCGACGTCGACCGGGTGGTCCTCCTGACGGCGGGCACCGTCGTCCTGGCGCTGGTCGTGCGCCAGGGCATCATGCTGCTCGACAACATGGCGCTCACCCACGAACTGGCGCAGAAGGAGAACCACTTCCGCTCCCTGGTGCAGGGCTCCAGCGACGTCATCATGATCGCCGCCCCCAGCGGGGTCCTGCGGTACGTCTCCCCGGCCGCCGCCGGTGTCTACGGCCGCCCGGCGGAGGAGCTGGTGGGCACCGAACTGGCCGGTCTCATCCACCCGGAGGACCTGGGCTGTGTGGTGCACGAGCTGCGCCGCTTCCTCGCCGCCAGCCCCCAGGACGAACCCACCACGCGCATCGAGTGCCGCTTCCGCTCGGGCGGTGGGGGCACCTCCCGCTCGGGCGACGCCGAGAGCGGGGGAGGCTGGCTGAACGTCGAGTCCACGGTCAACCGCCACCACGGCGGCCTCATCTTCAACAGCCGGGACGTGACCGAGCGCGTGCGCCTGCAGGCGCAGCTGCAGCACAACGCCGAGCACGACCCGCTCACCGACCTGCCCAACCGTTCCCTGTTCACGCGCCGGGTCCAGCAGGCTCTGTCCGGCCGGCGCAGCTCCGACCGGGGCACCGCGCTGCGCAACACCGCCGTCCTCTTCATCGACCTGGACGGCTTCAAGGCGGTCAACGACACCATCGGGCACCAGGCCGGCGACGAACTGCTGGTCCAGGCCGCCCGGCGGCTCCAGGAGGCGGTCCGCCAGGGCGACACCGCCGCGCGGCTGGGCGGCGACGAGTTCGCGGCCCTGATCGTCGGCGACCACACCCGGGACCGGTCCGCCCGTGAACGGCACATCCTGGAGCTGGCCGACCGCCTCCGGCTCACGCTCTCCCAGCCCTACACCATCGACGGCAACGAGGTCCGGGTCGCCGCCTCCATCGGGGTGGCCTTCGCCGAACCGGGTCTCGGCGCGGGCGAGCTGCTGCGCAACGCCGACCTGGCGATGTACCGGGCCAAGGCCGCCGGTAAGGGCCGGGTCGAGCTGTACCGGCCGCAGATGCAGCAGGACGTCGTCCGCAGGGCGGAGCTGGCCGGCCGGCTGCGCGCCGCGCTGCACGACGGCGAGTTCACACTGCTGCACCAGCCCGTCGTGCGCCTGGACGACGGCGCGATCACCGCGGTCGCCGCGCACGCACGCTGGCGGTCCTCGCAGGGCGTGCTGTTCACCCCGGCGGAGTTCCTGCGGGTCGCCGACGAGGGCGACCGGACGTCCGAGCTGAGCCGCTGGGTGCTGGAGGAGGCCGTGGAGCAGGCCGCCGAGCGCGCCGCGAGCGGAGTGGTCCTCCCCGTGGCGGTGCGGATGAGCGCGCGCCGGCTACTGGACCGGTCGCTGCCGCTCGGCTCGGTCGAGGCCCTGCTGACCCGCCACGGACTGCCGTCCGGAGCGCTGGTGGTCGAGCTGTCCGACGCGGACCCCGGGATCGCGCTGGACGAGCTGGAGCGCCGCCTGGGCGCCCTGCGCCGACTCGGGGTACGGATCGCCCTCGACGGCTTCGGCAGCGGCTATGCGGCGCTCACGGCGCTGCGCAGACTGCCGGTCGACATCATCAAGCTCGACCGAGGCCTGGTGGAGGGCGTCGTGGAGTCCGCCCGGCTGCACAAGATCACCAGCGGGCTGCTGCGCATCGCCGGCGACCTCGGGCTGCAGTCCGTGGCCGACGGCGTGGACCTGCCCGAGCAGGTCGTCGCGTTGCGCGCGATGGGCTGCACCCACGGGCAGGGCATGGCGTTCTCCGGTCCGCTGGACGAGTACCGGCTGCGCCGGGCGCTCGGATCCGGCCACTACCCGGTGCCGCACGCGTCGGCCGAACCGGCGTTCGCGGGCGGGGGCGCGGCGGTGTACAGCGGGAGTGTGCCGGCCGTGCTGCAGGGGGGCACCCTGGGCGCCACCACGACCCTCCGTTCACATAATGAGACCCCCGTCCCACCCACTTGACAGTGGGTGCGTGCCGGGGGGAGGGTCAGTGCCATGCGCACCCGAATTCTCGTACTTGGAAAGCGCGTCGGCTGACGCTGAGCCCTGATCGCTCAGCGACCCCACCGGCGCGCTCCCCTCGCTTGCCCTACGGCACGAGGGGTTTTTTGTTGCACCAGCACCAGTCGTAGTTCGCCCAAACCCTCGCAAAACCCTCAGCATCGAGAAGAGAATGCCGATGACCGAGCAGGCCACCGGGGCCCATCCGCAGCCGCGGCCCCGATCCGGAGGACACAACTCCGCTCCCGTCGAGCACGTCACGGGCGCGCAGTCCCTCATCCGTTCTCTCGAGGAAGTCGGCGCCGACACGGTATTCGGCATTCCGGGCGGTGCGATCCTCCCCGCCTACGACCCGCTGATGGACTCCACCCGGGTCCGCCACGTCCTGGTCCGCCACGAGCAGGGCGCCGGCCACGCGGCCACCGGCTACGCCCAGGCCACCGGCAAGGTCGGCGTCTGCATGGCCACCTCCGGCCCCGGCGCCACCAACCTGGTCACCCCGATCGCCGACGCGCACATGGACTCCGTTCCGATGGTCGCGATCACCGGCCAGGTCGCTTCCAAGGCGATCGGCACGGACGCCTTCCAGGAGGCGGACATCGTCGGCATCACCATGCCGATCACCAAGCACAACTTCCTGGTCACCAAGGCCGAGGACATCCCGCGGGTGATCGCGCAGGCGTTCCACATCGCCTCCACCGGCCGCCCCGGCCCGGTCCTGGTCGACATCGCCAAGGACGCCCTGCAGGCGCGGACCACGTTCTCCTGGCCGCCCACCATGGACCTGCCCGGCTACCGTCCGGTGACCAAGCCGCACGCCAAGCAGATCCGCGAGGCCGCCAAGCTGATCACCGCCGCCAAGCGGCCCGTGCTGTACGTCGGCGGCGGTGTCCTGAAGGCGAAGGCGACCGCCGAGCTGAAGGTGCTCGCCGAGCTGACCGGCGCGCCCGTCACCACCACCCTGATGGCGCTCGGCGCCTTCCCCGACAGCCACCCCCAGCACCTGGGCATGCCCGGCATGCACGGCTCCGTCGCGGCCGTCACCGCCCTGCAGAAGGCCGACCTGATCGTCGCCCTCGGCGCCCGCTTCGACGACCGCGTCACCGGCAAGCTGGACAGCTTCGCCCCGTACGCCAAGATCGTCCACGCCGACATCGACCCGGCCGAGATCGGCAAGAACCGGGACGCCGACGTGCCGATCGTCGGCGACGCCCGTGAGGTCATCGCCGACCTGATCCAGGCGGTGCAGAAGGAGCACACCGAGGGCCACCGGGGTGATTACGGCGCCTGGTGGACGGACCTGAAGCGCTGGCGCGAGACCTACCCGCTCGGCTACGACCAGCCCGACGACGGCTCGCTCTCCCCGCAGCAGGTCATCGAGCGCATCGGACAGCTCGCCCCGGAGGGCACGATCTTCGCCGCCGGCGTCGGCCAGCACCAGATGTGGGCCGCGCACTTCATCGAGTACGACAAGCCCGCCACCTGGCTCAACTCCGGCGGCGCCGGAACCATGGGCTACGCGGTCCCGGCCGCGATGGGAGCCAAGGCCGGCGCCCCGGAACAGACGGTGTGGGCCATCGACGGCGACGGCTGCTTCCAGATGACCAACCAGGAACTGACCACCTGCGCCCTGAACAACATCCCGATCAAGGTCGCCGTCATCAACAACGGCGCCCTCGGGATGGTCCGCCAGTGGCAGACCCTGTTCTACAACCAGCGCTACTCCAACACCGTCCTCCACAGCGGCCCGCACGACGTCAACCCGGACGCCCGGGGCACCCGCGTCCCCGACTTCGTGAAGCTGTCCGAGGCCATGGGCTGCTACGCGATCCGCTGCGAGTCCCCCGACGACCTCGACAAGGTCATCGAGGAGGCGAACTCCGTCAACGACCGCCCCGTCGTCATCGACTTCGTCGTCCACGAGGACGCCATGGTGTGGCCGATGGTCGCCGCCGGCACCTCCAACGACGAGATCATGGCCGCCCGGGACGTCCGCCCCGACTTCGGCGACAACGAAGACGACTGAGCGAGAGAGACGAAAGACATGTCCAAGCACACGCTCTCCGTCCTGGTGGAGAACACCCCGGGCATCCTGGCCCGGATCGCCGCTCTCTTCTCCCGGCGCGGCTTCAACATCGACTCGCTCGCGGTCGGCGTCACCGAGCACCCCGACATCTCCCGCATCACCATCGTGGTCAATGTCGAGGACCTGCCGCTGGAACAGGTCACCAAGCAGCTCAACAAGCTGGTCAACGTGCTCAAGATCGTCGAGCTGGAGCCGTCGCAGGCCGTCCAGCGGGAACTCGTTCTGGTGAAGGTGCGCGCCGACAACGAGACCCGCTCCCAGATCGTCGAGATCGTCCAGCTGTTCCGGGCCAAGACCGTGGACGTCTCCCCGGAGGCCGTGACGATCGAGGCCACCGGCAGCAACGACAAGCTGTCCGCCATGCTCAAGATGCTGGAGCCGTACGGCATCAAGGAGCTGGTCCAGTCCGGCACGATCGCGATCGGCCGCGGCGCCCGGTCCATCACGGACCGCTCGCTGCGCGCCCTCGACCGCAGCGCCTGACCCGCCGTACGGGCGGCCCCCCGAGGGCGGGCCGCCCGTATACCGAGACCCTGAGACCTTCCCTCCCCCCGCCGTCATACGGTGGGTCGCAACACCAGAACTCCAAGGAGAGACCCAAAGTGGCCGAGCTGTTCTACGACGCTGACGCCGACCTGTCCATCATCCAGGGCCGCAAGGTCGCGGTCATCGGCTACGGCAGCCAGGGCCACGCCCACGCGCTGTCGCTGCGCGACTCCGGTGTCGACGTGCGGGTCGGTCTGCACGAGGGCTCGAAGTCCAAGGCGAAGGCCGAGGAGCAGGGCCTGCGCGTGGTGACCCCGTCTCAGGCCGCCGCCGAGGCCGACGTCATCATGATCCTGGTGCCGGACCCGATCCAGGCCCAGGTCTACGAGGAGTCCATCGCCCCGAACCTGAAGGACGGCGACGCGCTGTTCTTCGGCCACGGCTTCAACATCCGCTTCGGCTTCATCAAGCCCCCGGCCGGCGTCGACGTCTGCATGGTCGCCCCGAAGGGCCCAGGCCACCTGGTGCGCCGTCAGTACGAGGAGGGCCGCGGCGTTCCGTGCATCGCGGCCGTCGAGCAGGACGCGAGCGGCAACGCCTTCGCGCTGGCCCTGTCGTACGCCAAGGGCATCGGCGGCACCCGCGCGGGCGTCATCAAGACGACCTTCACCGAGGAGACCGAGACCGACCTGTTCGGTGAGCAGGCCGTGCTGTGCGGCGGCACCGCCGCGCTGGTCAAGGCCGGCTTCGAGACGCTGACCGAGGCGGGCTACCAGCCGGAGATCGCGTACTTCGAGTGCCTGCACGAGCTGAAGCTGATCGTCGACCTCATGTACGAGGGCGGTCTGGAGAAGATGCGCTGGTCGATCTCCGAGACCGCCGAGTGGGGCGACTACGTCACCGGCCCGCGGATCATCACCGACGCCACCAAGGCCGAGATGAAGAAGGTCCTGGCGGAGATCCAGGACGGCACGTTCGCCCAGCAGTGGATGGACGAGTACCACGGCGGCCTGAAGAAGTACAACGAGTACAAGTCGCAGGACTCCGAGCACCTGCTGGAGACCACCGGCAAGCAGCTGCGCAAGCTGATGAGCTGGGTCGACGAGGAGGCGTAGGCCTCACCCCGAGGGGGCCGGAGCGAGCGCGTTCCGGCCCCCTCGGCGAACCTCGGGTAACGTCGGTGACATGGCGTTGTCCACCCCGTCCACCCACGGATGGGTGATCCTTCCGTGGAGGCGCAATGCGACCTCTCTTGCGCCACTAGACTGCTGAACAACACGCGTCAGGCCCACAGCGTCGTGCGTCTTCCGCGGTAGCCCCTCCCTCCACCGCCTGCGGCCGTCGGGACGGCCGTCCGCATCGCACATGTGAGGACCACGTGAGCTCGAAACCTGTCGTACTCATCGCTGAAGAGCTGTCGCCCGCGACCGTGGACGCGCTTGGCCCGGACTTCGAGATCCGGCACTGCAACGGAGCGGACCGAGCCGAACTGCTCCCCGCCATCGCCGACGTCGACGCGATCCTGATCCGCTCGGCCACCAAGGTCGACGCCGAGGCCGTCGCCGCCGCGAACAAGCTGAAGGTCGTCGCGCGCGCCGGCGTCGGCCTGGACAACGTCGACGTCTCCGCCGCCACCAAGGCCGGCGTGATGGTCGTCAACGCCCCGACCTCCAACATCGTGACCGCCGCCGAACTGGCCTGCGGTCTGCTCCTGGCCACCGCCCGCAACATCCCGCAGGCCAACGCCGCGCTGAAGAACGGCGAGTGGAAGCGCAGCAAGTACACGGGCGTGGAGCTGGCCGAGAAGACCCTCGGCGTCGTCGGCCTCGGCCGGATCGGCGCGCTGGTCGCCCAGCGCATGTCCGCCTTCGGCATGAAGGTCGTCGCCTACGACCCTTACGTGCAGCCGGCCCGGGCCGCCCAGATGGGCGTGAAGGTGCTGTCCCTGGACGAGTTGCTGGAGGTCTCCGACTTCATCACCGTCCACCTGCCCAAGACCCCCGAGACGGTCGGTCTGATCGGCGACGAGGCGCTGCGCAAGGTCAAGCCGAGCGTGCGCATCGTCAACGCCGCGCGCGGCGGCATCGTGGACGAGGAGGCGCTGTACTCGGCGCTGAAGGAGGGCCGGGTCGCCGGTGCCGGCCTCGACGTGTACGCGAAGGAGCCCTGCACGGACTCCCCGCTGTTCGAGTTCGACCAGGTCGTGGCCACCCCGCACCTCGGCGCCTCCACCGACGAGGCCCAGGAGAAGGCCGGTATCGCCGTCGCCCGCTCCGTCCGTCTCGCCCTCGCCGGTGAGCTGGTACCGGACGCGGTGAACGTCCAGGGCGGCGTCATCGCCGAGGACGTCAAGCCGGGCCTGCCGCTCGCCGAGCGCCTGGGCCGGATCTTCACCGCGCTCGCCGGCGAGGTGGCCGTCCGCCTCGACGTCGAGGTGTACGGCGAGATCACCCAGCACGACGTGAAGGTGCTGGAGCTGTCCGCGCTCAAGGGCGTCTTCGAGGACGTCGTCGACGAGACGGTGTCGTACGTCAACGCCCCGCTGTTCGCGCAGGAGCGCGGTGTCGAGGTGCGGCTGACCACCAGCTCCGAGTCGAGCGACCACCGCAACGTCGTCACGGTGCGCGGCACGCTCGGCACCGGCGAGGAGGTCGCGGTCTCCGGCACCCTGGCCGGCCCGAAGCACCTCCAGAAGATCGTCGCGGTCGGCGAGTACGACGTCGACCTGGCGCTCGCCGACCACATGGTGGTGCTGCGCTACGAGGACCGTCCGGGTGTCGTCGGCACCGTGGGCCGGATCCTCGGGGAGGCCGGCATCAACATCGCCGGCATGCAGGTCGCCCGTGCCGCGGTCGGCGGCGAGGCGCTGGCCGTGCTCACCGTCGACGACACGGTGCCCGCCGGCGTGCTGACCGAGCTGGCGGCGGAGATCGGCGCCACGTCGGCCCGCGCGGTGAACCTGGTCTGACGCACACACGGCGCGACGCCGGGCGGGCTGGAGCACCCAGCCCGCCCGGCGTCGTCGTACCGGCGCTCAGGTGCCGGCCCGCTCCCGCGCCGGCTGGGGCTCCGGGGCCGGCGCGGGTGCCTCGACCTGGCGCAGCAGGACCGCGGCCACCGCCGCCGCCCCCGCCAGCAGGACCGCGCCGGTGAGCGCCGCGCCGTGCATCCCGTGGGTGAAGGCCCCGCGGGCGGTGGCCGCCAGGCCCGGGAAGCGGTCGGCGACCGCGAGCGCGCCGCCGAGCGTCTCGTGGGCGGCGCGCGGTGCCGCGGCCGGGATCTCGTCGCGGTACAGCGCGGTGCCGATGGACCCGAGGACCGCCATGCCGAGGGCACCGCCGAACTCGGCGCCGGTCTCCAGCAGGGAGGAGGCGGAACCGGCCCGCTCGACGGGAGCGCCGCTCAGCGCGAGGTCGGTGATCTGGGACATCACCACCACCATGCCGCAGGCCAGGACCCCGCACCCGGTCAGCACCAGCCACAACGCGTCCGTCCCGGCCAGGGCGAGCAGTCCGTAGCCGCCCGCCGCGACCGCGAAGCCGCCGGCCACGACGTGGGCGCGGTGCACGCCCTTCTTCACCAGGGCGGCCGCCACCGGGGCCGCCATGCCGATCGGCACCGACGGCAACAGCGACCACAGGGCGGCCTCCAGGGCGTTCTTGCCGAGCACGGACTGCAGGTACTGGGTGGTGAAGTACGCCGAGCCCATCACCGCGAACGCGGCCACGAGGTTCAGGGTGACGGCGGGGGCGAAGCCGCGGCCGCGGAACAGCGCAGGGTCGATCATGGGCGAGACCGTGGTGCGCTGCCGGTGCACGAAGAGCAGCGTGAACAGCAGGCCGACGGCGATCGAGACGACGGGGCCGGCATGCCGGCCGTCGGCCGCGATCTCCTTGAGCCCGTAGATCACGGGCAGTACCGCCGCCATGGACAGCGGGACGCTCGGCCAGTCGAAGCGGCCGGGGTCAGCACTGCGGGACTCCGGCAGCAGGACCGGGCCGAGGAGCAGCAGCAGCGCCATCGCGGGCAGGTTGACGAGGAAGACCGAACCCCACCAGAAGTACTCGACGAGCACCCCGCTCAGGACCGAGCCGAGTGCGATCCCGGCCGTCATCACGCCGGACCACAGCCCGATGGCCTTCGTCCGCTGGGCGGGGTCGGTGAACATCGTGCGCACCATGGCCATCGTCGACGGCATCAGCGTGGCGCCGCCGATGCCGAGGGCGGCGCGGGCCGCGATCAGCGTCCCGGCGCTGTTCGCGTACGCCGCCACCAGTGAGGCGGTGCCGAACGCGGCGGCGCCGAGCAGCAGCAGCCGGCGGTGGCCGACGCGGTCGCCGAGCGAGCCCATCGTCATCAGCAGGCCGGCGAGCACGAACCCGTAGACGTCGAAGATCCACAGTTGCTGCGTGCCGCTGGGCTCCAGGTCGGCGCTGATCGCCGGGATGGCGAAGTAGAGGACGGAGACGTCCATCGAGACCAGGAGCAGCGGGAGCATCAGCACGCCGAGGGCGGTCCATTCACGGCGGCCGGCGCGCGTCGGGTCGGTTGTCATGCCGAGAAATATACGCACGTATTAAACGCTCGTCTAGGACGAGTGTATGGATCGCTTGTATGAGACGCCTGTATGGGCGGACGGGTAGGGTGGGGCGCATGGGACACCGTGAGGATCTGCTCGAAGGTGCCAAGCGCTGCTTGCGGGCCAAGGGGTTCGCGCGGACGACCGCGCGCGACATCGTCAAGGAGTCGGGGACCAATCTGGCCTCGATCGGCTACCACTACGGCTCGAAGGGCAAGCTCCTGGCCGAGGCCTACGTCGCCCTGGTCGGCGAGGTGTCCGAAGACTGGGAACTGCCCGGCACCCTCGACGCCGGCACGGGTACCGAGCCGGGCTCGCTCGACCGGTTCCACGAGGTCTGGTCGAACATCATCCGCACCATGCGGGAGCCCGACTCCATCTGGCACCTCAGTGTCGAGATCATCGCCATGGGCGACCAACTGCCCGAGGTGCGTGACCACTTGGCGCGGGCGCAGCGCGAAGCCGCCCGAGGGATCATCCCGCTGTTCATGGGCGGCCGGGAGGAGGACGTCGCCGAAGAGGACGTGGACTCCGTCGGGCAGCTCTACAACACCCTGATGACGGGCCTCATCGCCCAGTGGACCTTCGACCCGAGGACCGCGCCCACCGCGGAACAGCTCACCGAGGGCCTGCGCCGGGTCACCGAGGGCGTGAACCGGAGCTGATCCGCCCGGCCCGCGTCCGAAGGCGTGCGACACCCACGGAAAAGGGAGCTGAACCGCCCGGCCCGCGGCCGAGGGCGTCGACCGGACATGATCCGCCCGGCCCGTGTCCCACCTCCTACAGCCGCGCCCCCTTCAACGCCATGTGCAGCAGCAGCCGGTCCTCCCCGTCGTCCAGGTCCAGGCCGGTGAGCTGTTCGACCCGGGAGAGGCGGTAGTACAGCGTCTGGCGGTGGATGCCCAGCTCGGCCGCCGCGCGGCCGGCCTGGCCCGCGCAGTCCAGGTACACCTCGGCGGTGCGGGCCAGCTCGCGGTGGGCGGGGCCCAGCAGCGGGCCCGTGACCGGGTCGCGGACCGAGCCGAGCGAGGTCAGCAGCCGGTACGGGCCGATCCGGGACCACTCGGCGACGGGGCCCAGCCGGGGTTCCGCGCGGGCCGCGCGGGCCGCCCCCGACGCCTCGTGCCAGGCCGCGCCCAGCTCCAGCAGTCCCGTACGGGCCGCCGCCACGCCCGCCGCCGCGCCGCCCGCGCCCGCCCGCTCCACCAGCCGGCCGGCCGCCGACACCGCCGGGGCAACCACGTCCCCCGACCGCAGCCGCACCAGCACCGCCAGGCACTGATCCGTGGTTCCCCACGGCACCGTGCACAGCGCCGTCGCCCCCGGCAGCGTGCGCACCGAGGGCGCGTCGGCCGGGTCGGCCGACGGCCACGGCGCCACGCACACCACCGTGTGCGGGCCGTCCGCGCGCTGCCCGAGCGCGCTGCGCAGCTCCGCCACCGCCATGTCCCGCTGCCAGCCCTGCTCGGCGGTCAGCACCGCCCGCAGCTCCCGGGTCAGGTCCGCCCCGTGCTGCACCTCGTCGGCGAGCAGCGCGCCGATCCGCGCGGTCACCTCCATCGCCGCGGCCAGTTGCCCGTCCGACGGGCCGGGCTCGCTCTCCAGCAGCCACACGTAGCCGAGGACCACACCCCGGTGCCGGGTGGGCAGGCAGATCCGGCCGCGGTAGACACCGGCCTCCGGGGTCGGCGGGATCCGCACCGGCCCCGTCGCCCGGGTGATCCCGAACCCCTCGAACCAGGAGCGCACCGCCGCCGTGGAGCGCCGGGTGAGGATCGAACGGGTGCGGACCGGGTCCAGCGCGGACGGATCGAGGTCCACCTCGCTGTCGTACGCCCCGAAGGCGATCAGCTCGAAGTCGCGGTTCTCAAGGGTCGCGGGGGCGCCCAGCAGCTCGGACAGCTCGTCCACCAGCTCCTGGTAGTCACCCTTGCAATCCGACGTCACCGGGTCATTCTCCCGCATTCCGCGGCGGCCTTCATACATATGTCTGAGATCTGCGGCACGGATGCGTGACAGCTGTCGATGGCAGACGATCGGAGGGATCCTTAGGTTTCACGGTGGTTCTCCGTGCCGTGCCCCAATCATGGGGTGATGGCCATCAATGGCAGGTTCTGTGGAGGTGCCCCGTGCTGGGTCCCGTGATTCTCGCCGCGTCGCGCAGCGACCGGATGCGACGCCTGGTCTCGGCGGCCCCGGTGACCAAGCAGGTCGTCGACCGCTTCATCCCCGGCGAGACCGTCGACGACATCGTCCCGATCGTGCGGGAGCTCACGGGCAAGGGCCTGGAGCTGACCATGGACGTCGTGGGCGAGGACATCACCACCCCCGGGCAGGCCGCCCTCGCCCGGGACGCCTACCTGCTGCTCGTCGAGCGCCTGCGCGATCTCGACCTCGGCGAACGCGTCGAGATGTCCGTCAAGCTGTCCATGTTCGGCCAGGCGCTGGACGGCGGCCACGAGCTGGCCCTCGCCAACGTCCGCCCGGTCGTCGAGGCCGCCGCCGCGATCGGCACGACGGTCACCCTGGACGCCGAGGACCACACCACCCTCGACTCGATGTTCGCCATCCACGACGAGCTGCGGAAGGACTTCCCGCAGACCGGCTGCGTCATCCAGGCCTACCTGTTCCGCACCGAGGCCGACGCGCGCCGCCTCGCCGCGAACGGCAGCCGCGTACGCTTGGTGAAGGGCGCCTACAAGGAGCCCGCCGAGGTCGCCTACCAGCAGAAGCACGAGATCGACAAGGCGTACGTACGGATCCTGCGCACCCTGATGGAGGGCGAGGGCTACCCGATGATCGGGTCCCACGACCCCCGCCTGATCTCCATCGCCCAGGAACTCGCCCGCAAGGCCGGCCGCAAGCTCGACGAGTACGAGTTCCAGATGCTGTACGGCATCCGGAGCGACGAGCACCTGCGGCTGGCCGCCGAGGGCCACCGCATGCGCGTCTACACGGCCTACGGCACCGACTGGTACGGCTACTTCATGCGCCGCCTTGCGGAGAAACCGGCCAACCTGCGCTTCTTCGTCCGCAGCATGATCACCAAGGGCTGACCCCGCACACCCGCTCACCCCCAAGGAGTTACGGATCCCATGGACGCTGTGACCCAGGTCCCCACCCCCGTCAACGAGCCGGTGCACGGCTACGCCCCCGGCTCGCCCGAGCGCCAGCGCCTGGAGGCCAAGCTCAAGGAGCTGGCCGAGAACCCGATCGACCTGCCGTGCACCATCGGCGGCGAGCGGCGGATGGGCGGCGGCGAGACCTTCCAGGTCGTCCAGCCGCACAACCACAAGGCCGTGCTCGGCACGTACCGCAACGCCACCCGGGCGGACGCCCAGGACGCCGTCGACGCGGCCCTGGCCGCCGCGCCGGCCTGGCGTGCGATGTCCTTCGACGACCGCGCGGCGATCATCCTGCGCGCCGCCGAGCTGCTGGCCGGCCCCTGGCGCGAGACCCTGGCCGCCTCCACCATGCTCGGCCAGTCCAAGACCGCCCAGCAGGCCGAGATCGACACCCCCTGCGAGCTGGTCGACTTCTGGCGCTTCAACGTCGCCTACGCCCGCCGGCTCCTCGCCGAGCAGCCCCCGGCCAACGCCCCCGGCGTCTGGAACCGCCTGGACCACCGCCCGCTGGAGGGCTTCGTCTACGCGATCACGCCGTTCAACTTCACGGCGATCGCCGGCAACCTGCCGACCGCCCCGGCCCTCATGGGCAACGTCGTCGTGTGGAAGCCGTCCCCGACGCAGACCCACGCCGCCGTGCTGCTGATGCAGCTGCTGGAGGAGGCCGGCCTGCCCAAGGGCGTCATCAACCTCGTCACCGGCGACGGCATCGAGGTCTCCAAGGTCGCCCTGGTCCACAAGGACCTCGCGGGCATCCACTTCACCGGCTCGACCAAGACCTTCCAGTACCTGTGGAAGACGGTCGGCAACAACATCGAGAACTACCGCACCTACCCGCGCCTGGTCGGCGAGACCGGCGGCAAGGACTTCCTGGTCGCCCACCCGAGCGCCGACCGCGCGGTGCTGAAGACCGCCCTGACCCGCGGCGCCTTCGAGTACCAGGGCCAGAAGTGCTCGGCGACCTCCCGCGCGTACATCCCCGCGTCGATCTGGAACTCCGGGTTCAAGGAGGAGTTCGCGGCCGAGGTCGACTACCTCACCATGGGCGACGTCACCGACCTGTCCAACTTCATCGGCGCCGTCATCGACGAGCGCGCCTTCGCCAAGAACAAGGCCGCCATCGACCGCGCCAAGGAGGACCCCACCTGCACGATCGTCGCGGGCGGCACCTACGACGACTCGGTCGGCTACTTCGTCCGCCCCACCGTCGTGGAGTGCACCGACCCGGAGAACGAGGTGTTCACCACCGAGTACTTCGGCCCGTTCCTCGCCGTGTACGTCTACGACGACGACAAGTACGACGAGATGCTGGAGCAGATGGAGTCGGTCTCCGCCTACGCGCTCACCGGCTCGGTCGTCGCGGGCGACCGCGCGGCGGCGGCCCACACGATGGACAAGCTGCGCTACGCGGCCGGCAACTTCTACATCAACGACAAGTCGACCGGCGCCGTCGTCGGCCAGCAGCCCTTCGGCGGCGGCCGTGCCTCCGGCACCAACGACAAGGCCGGTGCCCCGCAGAACCTGATGCGCTGGACCCTGACCCGCGCCATCAAGGAGACGCTGGTCCCGCCGACCGACTACACCTACCCGCACATGGGCTGACGGCCCGGCAGGCGCCGACGGGCCGGGTCTCCCACAGGGGACCCGGCCCGTCGGTGTGCCGTGACAATGGGCGCATGACCGTTCTGACCGACGACGGGGTGCGCCTGTGGGCCGCCGCCTGCGGGCGGGGCGAGCCGCTGGTGCTGTGCCACGGAGGCCCCGGCCTGTGGGACATGTTCGGGGACGTGGCCGGGATGCTCGGCGACGCCGCCACCGTGATCCGCTGGGACCAGCGCGGCTGCGGCCGCTCCGAGCGGTGCGACGGGCCCTGGACGGCCGAGCGCTTCGCCGCCGACCTCGACGCGGTACGACGCCACTTCGGCCTGGAGCGCATGGCACTGCTCGGCCACTCCTGGGGCGCCCAGCTGGCCCTGGACTACGCGCTCGCGCACCCGGAGCGGGTGAGCACGCTGGTCTACGTGGCCGGAACGGGCATCGACCCGGTGTCCTCGTGGCACGGCCGGTATCAGGAGAACTTCCTGGCCAGGCTCACCGAGGTGCCCGAGCGGGCCGCACGGTGGCGGGATCTGCCGAACGGGGACCCGGAACAGGCGATCCTGCGGTGGTCGGCCGACTTCGCGGACCGGGAGCGGGCGCTGGAGCTCGCCGAGCGGATGGCGGACCCCTGGTTCGGGATCAACTTCGCGTGCAACAAGGCCCTGAACGCCGAGACCCGTAACACCTGGGGCACTCCCGGGCTGTACGCGGCCTGTCGGCGGCTCGACGTGCCGGTGCTGATCGTCGACGGTGCGCGGGACATCCGGCCCCGCTCGGCCGTCGACTCCCTGGAGCGGGCGCTGCCCCGCGTGCGCCGGGTGGTGTTCCCGGACGCCGGTCACCTGCCGTGGGCGGAGGAGCCGGACGCCTTCCGGGCGGCCGTGGTGGCGGCCCTCCAGCATGAAAGCCCAGGTCGGCGAGGTGTGACCCGGTCCGCCGTCTCAGATAGTAGGAAGTCCGAGTAATTGTGGAGACAGGCGGGCCCCGCTCCCTTAGTTTTGTAGGAGCCGAACGTCTCGCTCGACCAAGCGAAGGACGTCGAGAGCCGTGACCCGTGCAGGAAACCCCTGCGGTGACGGCCTCCGTCCCATCCGGCGTCTCCCCTTCCGTGCTCCCGGATTTTCCAGAAGGAGTCGATTCCCCATGGCCGAGACGACCGTCCGCCGCCGAGTCCGCCACCTCTCCCGTGCGAGTGAGTCCGACCGCAAGCAGGCCGCCGCCGCCCTCCAGCGCGCCCTCGACCGCCGTGACAACGGCGGCCAGACCGGCCACTGAACCCCTCGGCCGGGAGCCGCACCCCGGGCGGGCGACACGGCGCTGTCCGTATGGCGGACGGTGCCGTGTCATCCCCTGGGACGAGGAGTAGGGTGCCGGGCATGTCTCGCAGCATCGATCTCGCAGTGATCCCCGGTGACGGCATCGGCCAGGAGGTCGTGGCCGAAGGTCTCAAGGTCCTCTCCGCCGTCCTTCCGCAGGATGTGAAGCTGGAGACCAAGGAGTACGACTTCGGCGCCCGCCGGTACCACGCCACCGGTGAGACCCTCACCGACGCCGACCTCGAAGCGCTCAAGCAGCACGACGCCATCCTGCTCGGCGCCATCGGCGACCCCAGCGTCCCCTCCGGTGTCCTGGAGCGCGGCTTCCTGCTCAAGCTCCGCTTCGCCTTCGACCACCACGTCAACCTGCGCCCGAGCAAGCTGCTCCCGGGCGTCGCCACGCCGCTCGCCGGCCAGCCGGAGATCGACTTCGTCGTCGTCCGCGAGGGCACCGAGGGCCCCTACACCGGCAACGGCGGCACCATCCGCAAGGGCACCCCGCACGAGGTCGCCACCGAGGTCTCCGTCAACACCGCCTTCGGTGTCGAGCGGGTGGTCCGGGACGCCTTCGCCCGCGCGCAGGCCCGCCCCCGCAAGAAGCTCGCGCTGATCCACAAGAACAACGTGCTGACCTTCGCCGGTCACCTGTGGACGAACATCTTCAACAAGGTGGCCGAGGAGTTCCCCGAGGTCACCACCGAGTACATGCACGTCGACGCGGCGACCATCTACCTGGTCACCCAGCCCGAACGGTTCGACGTGATCGTCACCGACAACCTGTTCGGCGACATCGTCACCGACCTCGCCGCGGCCGTCTCCGGCGGCATCGGCGTCGCGGCCTCCGGGAACATCAACCCCGGTGGCGAGTTCCCGTCCATGTTCGAGCCGGTCCACGGCTCGGCCCCGGACATCGCCGGCCAGGGCAAGGCGGACCCCACCGCCACCGTCCTGTCGGTCGCCCTCCTGCTGCGCCACCTCGGCTACGACGCCGAGGCGACCCGCGTCGAGGAGGCCGTCGCCGTCGACCTCGGCGAGCGTGCCGGCAAGCCCGCCCGCTCCACCTCCGAGACCGGCGACGCGCTCGCCGTACGCGTAGCCGGCTGACCCGCCGCGCCACGTCACCACACGAAGCCGCCGGGTCGCATTCCGCACCCGGCGGCTTTCCGTATGCGGCGCCGGGTGCCACCATCGAGCCCTGGGCCGCTCTCACCCCGATTCCTTCCGGCGCCACCCCCGCGCGATAATCGAACGCGGAGCCGCGGAATGAGGGAAAGCTCGGACGTCCTAGCACTGGCCGGAAACGGTCGGCGCCGGGTATGAGCCGCGGCCCGTCACAACCAACCGGTGAAGGACAACCACTGATGACGACGCCCACGATCGAGCTCAAGCCCTCCGCCCACCCGCTCTCCGCCGCGGAGCGCGAAGCGGTCCTGGCCAACCCCGGCTTCGGACGCCACTTCACCGACCACATGGTGACGATCAAGTGGACCGAGGGCCGCGGCTGGCACGACGGGCAGCTCGTCCCGTACGCGCCGCTCTCCCTCGACCCGGCCACCATGGTCCTGCACTACGCCCAGGAGATCTTCGAGGGCCTCAAGGCCTACCGCCGGCCCGACGGCTCCGTGGCCACCTTCCGCCCGGAGAAGAACGCCCTGCGCTTCCAGGCGTCCGCCCGCCGCCTCGGTATGCCCGAGCTGCCGGTCGAGACCTTCATCGAGGCCTGCGACGCCCTGGTCCGCCAGGACGAGGGCTGGGTCCCGGCGCACGGCGGTGAGGAGTCCCTCTACCTGCGACCCTTCATGATCGCCACCGAGGTCGGGCTGGGCGTCAAGCCCGCGGGGGAGTACCTCTTTCTGGTGATCGCCTCACCGGCCGGCGCCTACTTCCCCGGTGGCGTCAAGCCGGTCTCCATCTGGGTCTCCGAGGACCACGTCCGCGCCGTCCCCGGTGGCATGGGCGACGCCAAGACCGGCGGCAACTACGCCGCGTCCCTGCTCGCCCAGGCCGAGGCCGCCGCCGAGGGCTGCGCCCAGGTCTGCTATCTCGACGCGGTCGAGCGCAAGTGGGTCGAGGAACTCGGCGGGATGAACCTGTACTTCGTGTACGGCGACAAGATCGTCACCCCGTCCCTCACCGGTTCCATCCTGGAGGGCGTCACCCGCGACTCCCTCCTCACCGTCGCCCGCGACCTCGGCTACGAGGCCGAGGAGGGCCGCGTCTCCGTCGACCAGTGGCAGCGCGACTCGGAGGACGGCACCCTGACCGAGGTCTTCGCCTGCGGCACCGCCGCCGTGATCACCCCGGTCGGCACGGTCAAGCGCACCGGCGCCCAGTGGCAGCAGAGCGGCGGAGAGCCCGGCGAGGTCACCCTGCGCCTGCGCCGGGCTCTGCTGGACATCCAGCGCGGCACCGCCGAGGACAAGCACGGCTGGATGCACAAGCTGGCCTGACGCCGGCCGGGCCCTAGAGCTCGCTGCCCGCCAGGACCGCCCCGGAGTGTGCCTCCGGGGCGGTCCCGCCGCTTTCCCGGCCGCGCGTCAGCGCCAGGTACACCGCGCCGCCGACCAGCCCGGACAGCAGGAAGCTGCAGTCCACCCCGCCCGTCAGCGCCAGCAGCGGACCCTCGTACCGCGGCAGCGACACGGCGAGCAGGCCGACCGCCGCGCCGAGCGCCCAGGACACCGTCGCGGGGATGTTCCAGCCGGCGTGGAACCAGTAGATCCCGCCCCGGGCGCGGCGGTTGAAGACCTGCAGGGCATCCGGGTCGTACACGCCGCGGCAGCGGGCGAAACCGATCAGCGTGATGACGGCCCACGGGGTGCCGACAGCGGTCAGCAGCAGCACGAACGACGTCATGGCGTCCTGCGCGCTGGAGGCGTAGTGGCCGGCGAAGACGCAGGCCGTCGCCACCACGGCCACCGTGTACGTGGCCCGCGCCCGGGAGGCGCGCGGCAGGATCGCGTCCAGGTCCAGCCCCATCGAGTACAGCATCAGCCCGGCGTTGCCGACCGAACCGGCCGAGGCGGCCAGCAGCAGCGGGAGCAGGTACCAGGCGGGGGACGCGTCCACGAGCGGCCCCGCGTAGTCCAGGGCGGCGCGCGCCGCGTAGGCCGTGAACGTGCCGAAGAGCTGGGGCACCAGCAGGCCGAGGACCAGCCCGAGCCAGGTGGCGTGCAGCACCGTACGGGAGGAGTGTCGGGCCGGGGAGATGTAGCGCGTGTAGTCGCCGAGCAGCGTGATGAAGGCGATCGGCCCGGACAGTCCGGCCGCGACCATGGCGAGCAGCCAGGTCGGCCAGTAACCGCCCAGCAGATAGCCGCCGGCGTCCGGCAGCGCGGCGGTGGTGAAGCCGGGGGCGTACGCGATCACACCGAGGACCAGCAGCGCGGTCATCCCCACCGCCAGCACCCGGGACATCGCCAGCAGCACCCGGTAGCCGTAGACCGCGCCCGCGACGGTGGCCGCCGCGAGCAGCGCGTAGATCACGCCGTACGACACCCCGTCCGCGGGCAGGCCGAACAGCCGGCCGAGGACACCGACCATCACATCACCGCCGATCCACACCGTCAGCGCGGTGTAGCCGAGGGCCAGCAGCAGGCCGACCACCGAGCCGACCAGCCGGCCGCGGACGCCGAACTGGGCGCCGGAGGAGGTCGACAGGTTGGTCGCGGTGCGCAGCGAGATCAGCGCCAGCGGGGCGGTCAGAGCGGTGCCGGCCAGTGTGCCGACGACGACCGAGGTGACCGACGACCACCAGTCGAGGCCGAAGGACGGGGGCAGCCAGCCGAAGACGATCACGCCCAGGCAGAGGTTGGAGCCGAGCAGGATCGACACCAGGTCACGGGGTCCGCTGGTGCGTTCCTCCTCGGGGATGGTGTCGACTCCGCGCTGTTCCATCGGCATGGCAGGTCTCCTTCGGTCGGCCGCCGTCGGCATGTTAGAGCGACGTTCAATGTGAGTCATCATGGGACGGTGGTCAACAGGTGAAGCGCCTCAATCTATGGCTTCCTTGGTTTAGATTCATGTTCTAAGGTGGCCCAGGCAAGGAGGTGCCCGGAGCATGAGACTGACCCCCACCGAGCGTGACCGCCTGCTGCTCTTCGGAGCCGCGGAGCTGGCCCGCGCCCGCCGCGCCAGGGGGCTGCGGCTGAACGTCCCCGAGGCCACGGCCCTGATCGCGGACACGGTCTGCGAGGCCGCCCGCGACGGCGCCCGCCTCGCCGAGGCCGTCGAGCGGGCCCGCGCGGTGCTCGGCCCGGACGACGTCCTGCCGGGCGTCGCCGACGTGGTCACCGAGGTCCATGTCGAGGCCGTCTTCGACGACGGCTCACGGCTGGCCGTGGTGACCGCCCCGATCGGCGGGGGCCTCGGCGGGGACGCCCCCGGCGCGCTGCTGCCCGGCCCCGGATACACCGAACCGGCGGCCGCCGTACGGCTCACCGTCACCAACACCGCGACCGTGCCGGTCTCCGTCACCTCCCACTTCCACTTCTTCGAGGCCAATCCGCGCCTGGACTTCGACCGCACCGCCGCCTACGGCATGCGCCTCGCCGTCCCCGCCGGTTCATCGGTCCGCTTCGGACCGGGCGACAGCGGCGAGGTCGGGCTGGTGCCGATCGGCGGCGACCGGATCGCCATCGGCTTCGCGGGTCTCGTCGACGGCCCGCTGGACGCCCCCGGCGCCCGCGAAGAGGCCCTGCGCCGTGCGGCGGCCTGCGGTTACCTCGGCGTTCCCGCGATCGTGGGCGAGGAGGCCGGGCGATGAGCCGCCGAGGAGGTCGCCCGACCGGCACCCGGCGCTCGGCGCGAACCGGGCGGGGCGGGGTCCGGGGTGCGCGGGCCGGCTTCGCCGGCGGCCCGCCGACAGTGCCCGACGCCCCGCCGACCGTGCCCGACGCCCCGCGCCGTGCCGCCGCCCGTGGCTGCCCGAGCGTTTCCGTGACACCCGGCGAGGAGGCCGAGCGATGAGCCGTCCAGGAGGACATCCGGCACCGGCGCGGCGCCTCACGCCGTACGAGTACGCCGCCACGCACGGCCCGCGCGCCGGGGACCGGGTCCGGCTCGGGGACTCGGGGCTGACGATCCGCGTCGAGTCGGACGCCCAGCGACCCGGCGACGAGTTCCTCGCCGGGTTCGGCAAGACGGCCCGCGACGGACTGCACCTCAAGGCCGCAGCCGTCCGCGACACCTGCGACGTGGTCATCAGCAACGTCGTGGTCGTCGACGCCGTGCTGGGCATCCGCAAGGTGTCCATCGGCATCCGCGAGGGCCGCATCCACGCCGTCGGCCGGGCCGGCAACCCCGACACCCTCGACGGGGTGGACGTCGTCGTCGGCACCGGCACCTCCATCGTCTCCGGCGAGGGACTCATCGCCACCGCCGGCGCCGTGGACACCCACGTCCACCTGCTCTCCCCGCGGATCATGGAGGCCTCGCTGGCCTCCGGTGTCACCACGGTCATCGGGCAGGAGTTCGGGCCGGTGTGGGGCGTCGGCGTCAACTCACCCTGGGCGCTGCGGCACGCGTTCGGCGCCTTCGACGCCTGGCCGGTCAACATCGGCTTCCTCGCCCGGGGTTCGTCCTCCCACGCGGCGCCCCTCGTCGAGGCCCTGGCCGAGGGTGGCGCCTCGGGCTTCAAGGTCCACGAGGACATGGGCGCCCACACCCGCGCCCTGGACACCGCCCTTCGGGTCGCCGAGGAGCACGACGTCCAGGTCGCCCTGCACAGCGACGGCCTCAACGAGTGCCTGTCCGTGGAGGACACCCTGCGCGTCCTGGAGGGCCGCACCATCCACGCCTTCCACATCGAGGGCTGCGGCGGCGGACACGTCCCCAACGTCCTGAAGATGGCCGGCGTGCCGAACGTCATCGGCTCCTCAACCAACCCGACCCTGCCCTTCGGCCGGGACGCCGTCGCAGAGCACTACGGCATGATCGTCTCCGTCCACGACCTCAAGACCGACCTGCCCGGCGACGCGGCCATGGCCCGCGACCGCATCCGCGCCGGCACCATGGGCGCCGAGGACGTGCTGCACGACCTGGGCGCCATCGGCATCACGTCGTCCGACGCGCAGGGCATGGGCCGGGCCGGCGAGACCGTCCGCCGCACCTTCGCCATGGCCGGCAAGATGAAGGCCGAACTCGGCGCCCCCGACTGCGGCCACGACAACGACCGCGTCCTGCGCTACATGGCCAAGCTGACCATCAACCCGGCCATCGCCCACGGCCTCGCCCACGAGGTCGGCTCCCTGGAGGCCGGCAAACTCGCCGACATCGTGCTCTGGCGCCCCGAGTACTTCGGTGCCAAGCCGCAGCTCGTCCTCAAGGCCGGCTTCCCGGCGTACGGCGTGGTGGGCGACCCGAACGCGGCCACCGACACCTGCGAACCCCTCGTCCTCGGACCCCAGTTCGGGGCGTACGGCGCCACCCCGGCCGACCTCTCCGTGGCCTTCGTCGCGCAGGCCGCCGTCGACCGGGGCCACGACGCGATGCCGACCCGCCGCCGCCGGGTCGCCGTGCGCGGCACCCGCGGCATCGGCCCGGCCGACCTGCGCCTGAACTCCCGTACCGGAGTGGTCGACGTCGACCGGAGTACCGGGCTGGTGACGCTCGACGGCGAACCGCTGCGCTCCGCGCCCGCAGACTCGGTCTCCCTCAACCGCCTCTACTTCCTCTGAAGGGCACCCCTTTCCCGTGAAGGACACCCGTATGACGACCCCCGCCGCCGACGGCTTCCGCATGCCCGCGGAGTGGACGCCGCACGAACGCACCTGGATGGCCTGGCCGGGCCCCAACCCCACCTTCGACGACCCCGGGGCGCTGGCGGCCGCGCGCACCGCCTGGGCGGCGGTGGCTCGCGCGGTCCGCCGCTTCGAACCGGTCACGGTGGTGTGCGGACCGGGCCAGTCCGCCGACGCGCGCGCCCTCCTCGGCGAGGGCGTCGAGACGGTCGAACGCGACCTCGACGACGCCTGGATGCGCGACATCGGCCCCACCTTCCTCACCGGCGCCCGCGGCGAACTCGCCGCCGTGGACTGGACGTTCAACGGCTGGGGCGCCCAGGAGTGGGCCCGCTGGGAGCACGACGCGAAAATCGCCGCCCATGTCGCCGACCTCGCGGGCTGCACGACGACGTACGCCTCGGACCTCGTCAACGAGGGGGGTGCGATCCACGTCGACGGGGAGGGCACCGTTCTGCTCACCGAGACCGTGCAGCTCGGCCCCGAGCGCAACCCGCACTGGACGCGGGAACAGGTCGAGACCGAGATCCACGCCATGCTCGGCACCCGCAAGGCGATCTGGCTGCCGCGCGGCCTCACCGGCGACTACCCCCCGTACGGCTTCGGCACCCTCGGCCACGTCGACATCGTCGCCGCCTTCGCCCGTCCCGGCGTGGTCGTCGCCCACGTCCAGCCCGACCCGGCGCACCCGGACCACGAGGTGACCAAGGAGATGGTCGGCCTGCTGCGCGCACAGACCGACGCCCGCGGCCGCCGCCTGGAGGTCGTTGAGGTCCCGGCGCCGACCGTCCTGGAGGCCGACGGGCACTGGGCCGACTACTCCTACATCAACCACTACCTCTGCAACGGCGGTGTGGTGCTCTGCGCCTTCGACGACCCGCGCGACGAGATCGCGGCCGGAATCTTCCGCCGGCTGTTCCCCGACCGCACGGTCAGCCTGGTCGACGCCCGCACCGTCTTCGCGGGCGGCGGCGGCATCCACTGCATCACCCAGCAGCAGCCCAAGGCGCCGGTCAGGTAGAACATACGGGTGAACGTTCCCGCTTCGCCCGGCGCCGCCCTATGAGCACGCCCCGCCGCACCCCGGCCCCCGCGCGCGAGCAGATCCTCGCCGCCGCCATGGCGATGATCGCCGAGCGCGGTCTGGAGAAGCTCACCATGGCCGCCCTCGGCCGCGAGGTCGGCATGAGCAGCGGACACCTCCTCTACTACTTCCGCTCCAAGGACGAACTGCTGCTGCAGACCCTGGAGTGGAGCGAGGGTCGGCTGGGCGCCGAGCGCGGGCGCCTGCTCACCCGGGACCTGTCCGCCCGCGAACGGCTCGACGCCTACGTCGACCTGTACGTCCCCGACGGCCACCGCGACCCGCACTGGACGCTCTGGCTGGAGGTGTGGAACCGCTCGCTGAACGCGGACGGCGACGCCCGCGACCGCCAGGCCGCCATCGAGGGCGCCTGGCACCGTGACCTGGCCGCGCTGCTCGCCGAGGGCGTCTCGCGCGGCGAGTTCCGCCCGGTCGACGCCGACCGCTTCGCCGCCCGGCTGCGCGCGCTGCTGGACGGGTTCTCCATCCACGTGGCGATCGGCCTGCGCGGCACCGACCGCGAGCAGGTTCTCGGCCACGTCGGGGAGTTCATCGCCGGCTCCCTGCTGGCGCGGGACGCCTGACCGCATCCTGAGACGGACGGTGAGCGCGGGGACACTTTGTGCCAGACTGCCCCCGTGCTCTCGTTCGCCATGATTATTGGCAGCAGGCGCGCCGGTCCGCAGTGACCGCCAGGTACGACCACGTACGGGCGGACACCGTCGTCCTCGACCCGCGCGCAGACCTCTCGCACCCGCGAGGGGTTTTTCGCTTTTTCTGGCCCACCCACAGCCGGGAGCGAGAGCGCGAGGGACCATGGGGGGACGGTGGAGCCGGTCATTCCGGTAGACCGAGATCTCAGTTTCAGGAGCCTTGAGACCATGACCGAGACGGCAAGCAGCGAGCTCGACGATTCCTTCCACGTCTTCGACACCACCCTGCGCGACGGCGCGCAGCGCGAGGGCATCAACCTCACCGTCGCCGACAAGCTCGCGATCGCACGGCACCTGGACGACTTCGGCGTCGGCTTCATCGAGGGGGGATGGCCCGGCGCGAACCCCCGCGACACCGAGTTCTTCGCCCGCGCACAGCAGGAGATCGACTTCAGGCACGCCCAGCTGGTCGCGTTCGGCGCCACCCGCCGCGCCGGCGCGAAGGCCGTCGACGACCCGCAGGTCAAGGCGCTCCTGGACTCCGGCGCCCCGGTGATCACCCTGGTCGCCAAGTCCCACGACCGGCACGTCGAACTGGCCCTGCGCACCACCCTCGACGAGAACCTGGAGATGATCCGCGACACGGTGTCCCACCTGCGCGCCCAGGGCCGCCGCGTCTTCGTCGACTGCGAGCACTTCTTCGACGGCTACCGCGCCAACCCCGAGTACGCCAAGGCGGTCGTCCGCGCCGCGTCCGAGGCGGGAGCGGACGTCGTGGTGCTCTGCGACACCAACGGCGGCATGCTCCCGGCGCAGATCCAGGCGGTGGTCTCCACCGTCCTCGCCGACACCGGCGCCCGCCTCGGCATCCACGCCCAGGACGACACCGGATGCGCGGTCGCCAACACCCTCGCCGCCGTCGACGCCGGCGCCACCCACGTGCAGTGCACCGCCAACGGCTACGGCGAGCGCGTCGGCAACGCCAACCTCTTCCCCGTCGTCGCAGCCCTGGAACTGAAGTACGGCAAGCAGGTCCTCCCCGAGGGCCGGCTGCGGGAGATGACCCGGATCTCGCACGCCATCGCCGAGGTCGTCAACCTCACCCCCTCCACCCACCAGCCCTACGTCGGCGTCTCCGCCTTCGCGCACAAGGCCGGCCTGCACGCCTCCGCCATCAAGGTCGACCCGGACCTGTACCAGCACATCGACCCCGAGCGGGTCGGCAACACCATGCGGATGCTGGTCTCCGACATGGCCGGGCGCGCCTCGATCGAGCTCAAGGGCAAGGAACTCGGCGTCGACCTCGGCGGCGACCGCGAACTGGTGGGCCGCGTCGTCGAGCGGGTCAAGGAGCGCGAACTCGAGGGCTACACGTACGAGGCCGCCGACGCCAGCTTCGAACTGCTGCTGCGCTCCGAGGTGCAGGGCCGGCCGCTGCGGTACTTCGCGGTCGAGTCCTGGCGTGCCATCGTCGAGGACCGCCCCGACGGCACCCACGCCAACGAGGCCACCGTCAAGCTGTGGGCCAAGGGCGAGCGCATCGTCGCCACCGCCGAGGGCAACGGCCCGGTCAACGCCCTGGACCGCGCCCTGCGCGTCGGCCTGGAGAAGATCTACCCCGAGCTGGCCAAGCTCGACCTCGTCGACTACAAGGTCCGCATCCTGGAGGGCGTGCACGGCACCCAGTCCACCACCCGCGTCCTGATCTCCACGACGGACGGCACCGGCGAGTGGTCCACGGTGGGCGTCGCCGAGAACGTCATCGCGGCCTCCTGGCAGGCCCTGGAGGACGCGTACACGTACGGGCTGCTGCGCGCGGGGGTGGCCCCGGCCGAGTAGTCCGGCGTCGGCGCGTACGTCGGTCGGGGCCGGCCGGGCGGCCGGCCCCGGCGGACTCGCTCCTTGACTTGCCGCCGAATGTCCGTATTGGGGCGTATTCAGGTAGCTTCGAGGTATGAAGGTCGCGATACCGGTCCGCGCCCTCGCCGGACTGCTGCTCGCGCTGGCGCTCGCCGCCCTGGCCCTGCTCCCGGCGATCGCCCCGCAAGCGCGCGCGGCGCCCGGTGCGCCCGCGCAGACCAGCGTCTCCGCCATCGCCGCGGCCCTGCGTGAGGATCCCGTCTACGTCGACCCGGCCGCCACCGACCAGCTGTCCCCGTCCGAGGTCCAGGCGCTGAGCCGGCGCATCGAGAACGCCGACAAGCCGCTCTTCGTCGCCGTCCTGCCCGCCGACCAGCCCACCGAGCGGCTCTTCGCTGACCTGCGCACCGCCACCGGCATCACCGGCCTGTACGCCGTCCGCCTCGGCGACCGCTTCGACGCCCGCGCCGACTCCGCCGTCCTGTCGAACACGGCCGTGCGCAACCTCGTCGACAGCGTCCGCGGCGAGAGCGACGCCGCCACCCAGCTGACCGAGTTCACCGACCGGGCCGTTGCCAACATGGGCGGATCCGCCCCGGCCTCCTGGTCCGGCGGCGACGGCACCGGCGTCTCCGCGACCGCCCTGATCACCACAGGCGCGGTCCTCGTCGCGGGGGGCGCCGGGGCGTACGCCCTGATCCGGCGCAACCGCCGCCGCCACGAGGAGGAACGGCGGGCCGCCCTGGAGAGGCTGCGGGTCGTCGTCGACGAGGACATCACCGCCTTCGGTGAGGAACTCGACCGGCTCGACTTCCACCCCGCCGAGGCCGGTGCCGACGACGCGATGCGCGCGGACTACGAACGAGCGCTGGACGCCTACGACCAGGCCAAGTCGGCGATGGCCGCCGCGGCCCGGCCGGAGGACGTGCGGCCTGTCACCGAGGCCCTGGAGGACGGCCGCTTCAGCCTGGCCCAGCTGGCCTCCCGCCGTGACGGGCGTCCGCTGCCCGAACGCCGGCCGCCCTGCTTCTTCGACCCCCGGCACGGCCCCTCGGTCGCCGACGCCACCTGGTCCCCGCCCCGCGGGGCGCCCCGCGAGGTCCCGGTCTGCGCCGCCGACCGGACCCGGCTGGCCGACGGCCGCGACCCGGTGATCCGCGAGGTCGACAGCGACGACGGCCGCCGCCCCTACTGGGAGGCCGGCCCCGCCTACGGCCCGTGGGCCGGCGGTTACTTCGGCGGCGGCCTCCTGCCCGGCCTGCTGGTCGGGACCATGCTCGGCGGCATGATGGCCACCCCGTCCTACGCGGCCGACTACGGCACCGGCTACGGCGACTTCGGCGCCGCCGGCTACGCGGGCGGCGACGTCTCCGGCGCGGACTTCGACCCCGGTGACTTCGGCGGCGGCTTCGACGGCAGCGGCTTCGACGGCGGCTTCGGCGGCGGGGGAGGCGACTTCGGCGGGGGCTTCTGACCCGCACGGAACCGAGCGGAGGCCCGGGGAGCCGACACCGGGCCCGGCACCCCAGGCCGCGGTCGTCGGCGCCCCGCTCCTGCGGCACCGGGCCCCCGGCACCTCAGGCCGCCGGTCGCCGGTGCCCCCGCCCAGGCACCCTGGCCCTGGCGCCGGCCCTACCCCGCACCCGGCACGTCTCTCCGGGCCCGCCGAGGTGGCGGCGGCGCGGGCGGACGGGCCCTGGGCGGCGGCGTACGAGCAGCGCCACGCGGCCGTCCCCGACGACCTCGCCGCCGCGTTGGCCCGTCGGCCGCGTGCCCGGGCGGCCTTCGAGGCGTTCGGCCGCGCCGGCCGCTACCGGGTCACGCTCGGCCTGTTCCGGGCCCCGCACCCGCACCCCGCCGCCCGCGAGGCCCGGTCGTCCGGGCGCCGGGCAAGCTGGAGGCGGTGCTCGCGCGGGCGGTACCGGGCGCACGGACCCCGGACGCGCCGAGCGCCCGCCTTCCGCGGGGGAGGGGAAGGCGGGCGCGCTCGGGGTGACGCCGACGCGGCTCGGGCGGAGGCCCGGTACCGGGGGTGCGGCTCAGCCGGCGTTCCGGACGGCCGAGATGTCGAAGTTCAGCTTGATCTTGTCAGAGACCAGTACACCGCCCGTCTCCAGCGCGGCGTTCCAGGTCAGGCCCCACTCGGAGCGAAGGATCTCCGCCTTGCCCTCGAAGCCGACGCGCTCGTTGCCGAAGGGGTCCTTGGCGGAGCCGTTGAACTCCAGGTCGATGGTGAGCGGCTTGGTGACGCCGAGGATGGTCAGGTCGCCGGTGATCCGGTAGTCGTCGCCGCCGAGGGCCTCCGCCCGGGTCGAGCGGAACGTCATCGTCGGGAACTCCTCGGTCCGGAAGAAGTCCGCGCTCTTCAGGTGCCCGTCACGGTCGGCGGACCCGGTGTCGATGCTGTCCATGGTCACGTCGAGCGAGGCCGCGGAGCGGGCCGGGTCGGTGCCGTCCAGCCGCAGCGAGCCGGTGAACTCGCTGAACCTGCCCTTGACGTTGGTCACCATCGCGTGGCGGGCGACGAAGCCGATCGTGGAGTGGGCGGGGTCGATGGTGTAGTCGCCGGTCAGGGCGGCGAGGTCGGCGGCGCCGACGGGGGTGGCGGCGGTCAGGGTGGCGGTCCGTGCGGTGGTGTCGTCGCTCTTGCGGCCGAAGATGCCCATGATGTGCTCCTTTGTGGGGACGGGAGACCCGGCCCGTTGAATGTTCAACGACTTCAACGGTTTCGACCCTAGACCTATTCCGTTCAATGTTCAACATCTGTGTCCGGTGGGCCGGCCGGAGCGGTTAGGCTCAGCGGGTGAACCGTGCCGCGCCGTCGCACCCCACCCCCACTTTGTGCGACTCCCACAACGCACACGCCCTCTGAGCAGTCGGAAAGCCTGCATGCCCCTCGGGTTCTGTTCAGGGGTACCAGGAAAACGGGCCGGAGACTGTACGGAGTCGACGGCTCGCTTTCCTTGGTGGTCTTCGTAAGGTCGCTACATGACCGTTTTGGAAGAGACGACGGGCGAGCCGACCGGGGAGCCGACGGACGCGCGCGGGCGGGTCGCCGAGCTGCACGAGATCCGTGCGCAGGCACTGGCCGGCCCCAGCGAGAAGGCGACCGCGGCGCAGCACGCCAAGGGCAAGCTGACCGCCCGCGAACGGATCGAGCTGCTGCTGGACCCGGGTTCCTTCCAGGAGGTCGAGCAGCTGCGCCGGCACCGCGCCACCGGCTTCGGCCTGGAGGCGAAGAAGCCCTACACCGACGGTGTGATCACCGGCTGGGGCACGGTGGAGGGGCGCACGGTCTTCGTCTACGCCCATGACTTCCGCATCTTCGGCGGCGCGCTGGGCGAGGCCCACGCCACCAAGATCCACAAAATCATGGACATGGCCATCGCGGCCGGCGCGCCCCTGGTGTCGCTCAACGACGGTGCCGGGGCCCGTATCCAGGAGGGCGTCTCCGCGCTCGCCGGCTACGGCGGCATCTTCCAGCGCAACACCAAGGCGTCCGGCGTCATCCCGCAGATCAGCGTCATGCTGGGCCCGTGCGCGGGCGGCGCGGCCTACAGCCCCGCCCTGACCGACTTCGTCTTCATGGTCCGCGAGACCTCGCAGATGTTCATCACCGGCCCGGACGTCGTCAAGGCCGTCACCGGTGAGGAGATCACCCAGAACGGGCTCGGCGGCGCCGACGTCCACGCGGAGACCTCCGGCGTCTGCCACTTCGCGTACGACGACGAGGAGACCTGCATCGCCGAGGTGCGCTACCTCCTCTCGCTGCTCCCGCAGAACAACCGCGAGAACCCGCCGCGCGTCGAGTGCTCCGACCCCGCCGACCGCCGCTCCGACGTCCTGCTCGACCTGGTCCCGGCCGACGGCAACCGGCCGTACGACATGGCCAAGGTCATCGAGGAGATCGTCGACGACGGCGAGTACCTGGAGGTCCACGAGCGCTGGGCGCGCAACATCATCTGCGCCTTCGGCCGGCTCGACGGCCAGGTGGTCGGCATCGTCGCCAACCAGCCGCAGAGCCTCGCGGGCGTCCTCGACATCGAGGCCAGCGAGAAGGCCGCGCGCTTCGTGCAGATGTGCGACGCCTTCAACATCCCGATCCTCACCCTTCTGGACGTACCCGGCTTCCTGCCCGGCGTGGACCAGGAGCACGGTGGAATCATCCGGCACGGCGCCAAGCTGCTGTACGCCTACTGCAACGCGACCGTGCCGCGCATCTCCCTCATCCTCCGCAAGGCGTACGGCGGCGCCTACATCGTCATGGACAGCCAGTCCATCGGCGCCGACCTCACCTACGCCTGGCCGACCAACGAGATCGCCGTGATGGGCGCCGAGGGCGCCGCGAACGTCATCTTCCGCCGTCAGATCGCCGACGCCGAGGACCCCGAGGCCATGCGGGCCCGCATGGTCAAGGAGTACAAGGCCGAACTGATGCACCCGTACTACGCGGCGGAGCGCGGTCTGGTGGACGACGTCATCGACCCCGCCGAGACCCGCGAGGTCCTGATCAAGTCCCTGGCGATGCTGCACACCAAGCACGCCGACCTGCCCTCCCGCAAGCACGGCAACCCCCCGCAGTAACCCAGCGGACTTTCCGCGGCACCCCCGCGGAAACCTCTTCCACGGAGACTGACAGCCATGAACACGCCTGACATCCGCGTAGAGAAGGGCCACGCCGAGCCCGAGGAGGTCGCCGCCATCACGGCTCTCCTGCTCGCCCGCGCCGCCGCCCGCCCCGCCGAGACCCCGGCGCACCGCGGCCGTGCGAAGGCCGGCTGGCGCCGCCTGGAGCGCGAGCCGGGCTTCCGGGCGCCGCACAGCTGGCGCTGACGCCCCGCCCGACACAGCACTGGGGGCCCCCTCCCCCAAGGAAGGGGGGACAAA
>NZ_JBYIQX010000027.1:0-104768 GCF_057707805.1 Streptomyces sp. bgisy159
TCCCCCCCCCCCCCCCCCCCCCCCCCCCCCCCCCCCCCCCCCCCCCGGGTCTCACGCCGCCGCGCGGTGTTCCTCCGGCCGCAGGTGACGGCCGGCTGCCGTCCACCGTCGCAACACCCTGGCGGCGGCGCCGGAGTCGACGGCCGCCGCGGCTCGGGCGAGGGCCGGCCGGAGCCGGTCGGCCAGCGGGGCGTCGAGGGGGGCACCGGAGGGGGCCGCCACCGCCAGTGCCGCCGCTGCGGACAGCAGTACGGCGTCGCGGACGGGGCCGCGCTCCCCCGCGAGCACCCGCCGGGCCACCTCGGCGTTGTGGGCCGCGTCCCCGCCGCGCAGCGCCCCGGGGGGTGCGAGCGGAACACCGACGTCCTCCGGGCTGAACCGCTCCTCGCGCACCTGCGCGCCGGCGACGGTCCACACCCGTGAGGTGGTCGTCACGGTGAGCTCGTCCAGTCCGTCGTCGCCGCGGAAGACCAGCGCGGTGGTGCCGCGCCGGGCCAGGACGCCCGCGACGAGCGGCGCCAGCCGGGCGTCCGCCACGCCGACGGCCAGCGCCCGGGGGCGTCCGGGGTTGGTGAGCGGGCCGAGGGCGTTGAACACGGTGGGGATGCCCAGTTCCCGGCGGACACCGGCGGCGTGCCGCATCGCCGGGTGGAAGTCCGGGGCGAAGCAGAAGGCGATCCCCACGGAGCGGGCCAGCCGCGCGAGTCGCTCGGGAGACTGGCGCAGCGTCACCCCCAGCTCCTCCAGGACGTCGGCGGAGCCGGAGCGGGAACTGGCCGCCCGGTTGCCGTGCTTGACCACCCGGGCGCCGGCGCCGGCGGCGACGATCGCGGCCATCGTGGAGATGTTGACCGTGCAGGCGCCGTCGCCGCCGGTGCCGACGATGTCGACGCAGTCGCCGGGCACGGTGAGCGGGACCGCGTGCGCCAGCATGCCGTCGGCGAGCCCGGCCAGTTCGCCGACCGTCTCGCCCTTGGCGCGCAGGGCGACCAGCAGTCCGGCGAGCTGGGCGGGGGTCGACCGGCCGCCCAGCAGGGAGTCCATCAGCCACGCCGTCTCGTCGGCGGTCAGGTCCCGGCCGCGCAGCACGGCGTCGAGCAGACCGGCCCAGGTCCGGCCGGCCTCGGGACCGGGAGGCGCGGGGGGCACGGGGGGCGCGGGAGGCCCGTCGGGCCGGGCCGCACTCGGTGGTGTGGTCATCGTCAGCCCCAGTCCTCGTTCTCGGGGGTGACCGGGCCGGTGCTGCCCCAGTCCTCGTTCCCGGGAGCGGCAGGGGCGGCGACGCCCCAGTCCTCGTTGGCCACCACAGCAGGCGCGACGCCCCAGTCCTCGTTGGCCACTACGGCGGGCGCGACACCCCGGTCCTCATTGGCCACCACGGCGGGCGCGAAGCCCCAGTCCTCGTTGCCCGGGGCCTTCTCCGGCAGGGCGACGGTGGCGGTCGCGGACGCGTCCCCGGCCAGGGCGACCCCTGCGCCCCCGGCCTGCAGAACGGCCAGAGCGAGCACGCCGCCGGCGATCACACGTACGGTCCTGCTGCCCTTACCACGCATGGACTTCACGATTCCGTATCCCCCTTGTGGAAAATTCAACTGTCCTGGGGTGCCGCCGCCCTGTGCGACCGCGGCGCCCGCTGCGGAAAGGACACTAGGAAGCCGCGACTTCGGCTCGTTATCGTCGCCCCTTCGGCCCGTAGAGCACAGGTGATAAAGCTCTGTCCAGGGGGGTTTTCCTCCATGACTCCGGAGGTTCTTCCGACTTCCGGCCGGGCTGGGGAAAATGAAAGAATCGCCGCTGTGGCGTTTTCCGCCACGGCCGAGAGCGGAGCACGCGGACGGGGACGCCGATGATTTCCTTGACCAGCAACGGGGCCGCGCCGCCCGTGTCCGGCGCGCGCACGGTCACCTGCCATGTCTGGCTGTCGCGCCGCCTGCCCGGCCCCGAGCAGCATTTCGGGCTGCTCGACGCAGAGGAGCGCGGGCGTGCCGCGGAGTTCCTGGTCGAACAGGACTTCGCCCTGTTCGTCACCGGCCGGGTGCTCGCCCGGGCCGCGCTGGGCTCGCTCGCCGGGATCCCGGCGAGCGAGGTCGCCCTGCGGACCCGCTGCCCCGGCTGCGGAGGCCCCCACGGCAAGCCCCGCCCGGTGGGGGCGGCGGCCGGCTGGGAGCTGTCGATCTCGCACTCCGGTGACCTGGTCGCGGTGGCGGTGACCCGGGGCCACCCGGTCGGCGTCGACGTGGAACGCCTCGTGGCCTCCGACGAACCCGGCATCCCCATGGAGTACGAGCTGATCCTCACCCCCGCCGAACGCGCCGGTGTGGCGGCCCTGCCTGCGGAACGTCAGGGCGCCGCCTGTCTGGCGCTGTGGACCCGCAAGGAGGCCGTCCTCAAGGCGACCGGCGAGGGCCTGAACACCCCGATGGACTCCTTCACCGTGACCCCGGCCGCCCGGCCGCCGGCCGTGACGGCCTGGCGTGACGACCGGCCCCGGCCGCGGCCCCGGATCGCCCTGGCCGACCTGCCGCGGGTGGACGGCTGCCTGGGCGCCCTGGCCGTGCTGGACGCGGCCGCGATCGCCCCGCGTATCCGTTCGGGGGCCGAGGTGCTGGCCGAAAGAATGCGATAACGAAAGGAAATCCGCCCTCGATAGCTTCGCTGCACGGTTACGGGCACCAACACCCCGAACAGGAGATGCAGCGTGATCAAGTCAGTCGTCATTGTGGGGGGCGGGACCTCCGGTTGGATGAGCGCCACGTATCTCAAGGCGGCGTTCGGTGACCGGATCGATGTCACCCTGGTCGAATCCGACCGTGTGTCGACGATCGGCGTCGGCGAGGCCACTTTCAGCACGGTCCGGCATTTCTTCGACTATCTGGGCCTCGAAGAGCGGGATTGGATGCCGCACTGCGCCGGCTCCTACAAGCTGGCCATCCGGTTCGAGAACTGGCGGAACGTGGGCGACCACTTCTACCACCCGTTCGAGCGGCTGCGGATGTCGGACGGGTTCACCCTCGCCGACTGGTGGCTGAAGGAGGGCGACCGCAGCCTCCCCTTCGACCAGGCCTGCTTCGTCACCCCGGCGCTGTGCGAGGCGCAGCGCTCGCCGCGCATGATGGACGGCTCGCTGTTCGCCCAGGGCCTCGACGGTTCGCTGGGCCGCTCCACCCTCGACGAGCAGCGCGCGCAGTTCCCGTACGCGTACCACTTCGACGCGGGGCTGCTCGCCCGGTTCCTCACCAAGTACGGCACCGACCGCGGCGTGCGCCACGTCGTGGACGACGTGGTGGAGGTCCGCACGGACGAGCGCGGCTGGCTCACCGAGGTGCAGACCAAGAACAGCGGCGCGCTCGCCGGCGACCTGTTCATCGACTGCACCGGCTTCCGCGGCCTGCTCATCAACCAGACCCTGGAGGAGGAGTTCCTCTCCTTCGAGGACGTGCTCCCCAACAACCGGGCGGTCGCCCTGCGCGTCCCCGCGCCGGACCAGGCCGAGCGCGGCATGCGGCCGTACACCACGGCGACCGCCATGGACGCCGGCTGGATCTGGACGATCCCGCTGTTCGGCCGGACCGGCACCGGCTACGTCTACTCCGACGAGTTCTGCAGCCCGGAGGAGGCCGAGCGCACGCTGCGCCAGTTCGCGGCGCCCGGGCAGGACGACCTGGAGGCCAACCACATCCGGATGCGCATCGGCCGCAACCAGCGCTCGTGGGTGAACAACTGCGTGGCCATCGGGCTGTCGAGCGCGTTCGTGGAGCCGCTGGAGTCGACCGGGATCTTCTTCATCCAGCACGGCATAGAGCAGCTGGTCAAGCACTTCCCGGACGAGCGCTGGGACCCGAGCCTCGCCGACGACTACAACAACCGGGTCGCGCAGGTGCTCGACGGTGTCAAGGAGTTCCTGGTGCTGCACTACGCGGCCGCCGGGCGCGACGACACCCCGTACTGGAAGGAGGCGAAGATCCGGCCGCTGCCGGACGGGCTCGCCGAGAAGCTGGCGCTGGCGTCCTCGCACCTGCTCGACGAGCGCGCCGTCTACCCGCACTACCACGGCTTCGAGCAGTACTCGTGGATCACGATGCTGCTCGGCCTCGGCCACGAGCCGGCCGCTCCCCGGCCCTCGCTCGCCCACATCGATCCCGCGGCGGCCCGCGCGGAACTGGCCAAGGTGCGCGCCGACGCCGAGCAGCTGGTGCGTGCACTGCCCGGCTGCCACGAGTACCTGTCCGTCCTCCACGGCTGACGCCCCCGGCCGCACGCCACCGCCGAGCGGTCACGCCACCGCCGAGCGGTCCGCCGAGACCGCCCTCAGGCCCCGCCCCGTGCCCGTGCCCCCTCCCCCCGACGGGCCCGGGGCGGCCCGGCTGCCCGCCGCCCGGAGCACACCTCGAAGACCGGTTCCCCGACCGCCGGAGACCTCACCCGCCCGACCCCTCCCGTCCGGGATCCGCCACGGCTCTCCGAGCTGTTCCGACCTTCCGAGACCTTCCGAAGGACGCATCCATGACCAGCGTATTGCCGCCCTCGCGACGGCCGGCCGAGCTCCGCGGGCACCCGGCGCCGCGCCCCTCCCCGCGGTCCGGGCCCCCCGCGTCCGCCACCGCGTTCCGCACCCTGATGAGCGCGTTCCCGACCGGGGTCGCCGTCGTGACGACGTACGGCGACGACGGCCGGCCGCGCGGCCTGACCTGCTCGTCCCTGTCCAGCGTGGCCGCCGAGCCGCCGACCCTGTCGGTGTGCCTGACCACCCGCGGCGAGACGCTGCGGGCGCTGCGGGCGCACGGCTCCTTCGCGGTGAACCTGCTGCACCACGGCGGGCAGCGGGCGGCGCAGGTGTTCGCTCGGCCCGCCGACAACCGGTTCGGGCAGGTCGCCTGGCGGGCCTCGCCCGGTGCCGGGCTGCCGTGGCTCGTCGAGGACGCGTTCGCGCTGGCGGAGTGCACGGTTTCGGGTCTTTCGGAAATCGCCGATCATACTGTGGTCATCGGTGAAGTGACCGGTGTCGCCCAGGAGTCGGGGGTCCCCCTGCTCTACGGGGCGCGGGGGTTCGCCGCCTGGCCGGGCGGCACGGTTCCGGGGCCGCTGCCGGCTCCCGAGGGGGTGGCGTCGTGAGCGGCCTGCACGCCGATCCGCTCGCCCGCTTCCTGCTCGCCGCCGCCCTCGTCGTCCTGCTCAGCCATCTGCTCGGCGGCCTCGTGGGCCGGCTCGGGCACCCCCCGGTGATCGGGGAGATCCTCGGCGGTCTGGTCCTCGGCCCCTCCGCGCTCGGCGGGCTGTGGCCGCGGGCCCACGCCTGGCTGCTCCCCGAGGAGGTCACCTCCGCCCTGACGACCACGGCCCAGCTGGGCCTGGTCACCTTCGTGTTCCTGCTCGGCTGCGAACTGCGCCTGGACGGCGGCCGGGCGGGCGGCACCGCCGTCACAGCGGTCGCCGCCGGCGGCATGGGGCTGCCGTTCCTGCTGGGTGCCGGTCTCGCCTGGGCGGCGCCCGGCACGCTGCGCGGCGAGCACGCCACGGACACCGCCTACCCGTTGTTCTTCGGTCTCGCCCTGTCCGTCACCGCCCTGCCCGTGCTGGCCCGGGTGCTGGTCGACATGGGTCTGGACACCACCCGCACCGGGGCGTTCGCCCTGCTGTCGGCGGCGGTCGGCGACGGCATCGCCTGGCTGCTGCTCACCGCGGTCCTCGCGGTCGGCGGCGCCGAAGGTACCGGCCCGGTCGGGCTGACGCTGACGCTGGTCGCCCTGCTGGTGGCGGTGACGTACCTGCTGGTGCGTCCGGCGCTGGCGGCGCTCCTGCGGCGCGTCGAGGCCGGTGGCCGCGGCGAGCGGCTGGTCATGCCGGTGCTGCTGGCGGGGGCGTTCGGCTACGGCGGCCTGACCGACGTGATCGGGCTGCACCCGGTCATCGGCGCGTTCCTGTTCGGTACGGCGGTGCCGCGCGGCTCGGTCCTCGTGGCGCGGCTGCACCAGCAGTTGCAGGGTTTCACGCAGGCGGTGCTGCTGCCGCTGTTCTTCGCCGGCGTCGGCCTCACCGTCTCCCTCGGCACGCTGGGCACCGGTGGCCGGCCCTGGCTGGTGCTGCTCGGCGTCGTCGTGGCCGCGGCGGCCGGCAAGTTGGCCGGGGCGGGCGGCGCGGTCCGGCTGATCGGCATGGACCGCACGGAGGCGCTGCGGTTCGGTGCCCTGATGAACTGCCGGGGCGTCACCGAGCTGGTCGTCGCGGGCATCGGCCGGCAGGCCGGGCTGATCAGCGACGCCGGGCTGACCGTGCTGGTGGTGATGGCCCTGGCGACGACCGCGATGACCGGGCCGCTGCTGCGGCTGACCGGCGTGGCGATGCGATCGCCCGCACCGTCCCCGCCCTCCTCGCCGTCCCCACTGTCCTCGCCGACCTCGCCGTCCCCGACCTCTCGGGACCTCCCGAAGCCCTTGGTCGCGGCCCTGACCCCGCTCCCGCCGCCCTCCCCTCTCCCCGCGGCCGTCCCCGACCCGTCGTCTTCGCTCCCCCCGCTCCCCGTAGCCGTCCCCGCCCCGTCCTCTCCGCTCCCCTCGTCGTCCGCGTACCGGCCGACGTCCGAACGTGCCGCCGGCGGCACCCCCGTGGAGGTCTGACCATGTCTCCGATCGATTCCGCCCGGATCACCGAGCGCAAGCAGCAACTGCACGCCATAGACCAGGACATCATCGATCTGATCCGACAGCGCCAGGACACCGTCTGGCAGTTGAGGACCCTGCGCCGCATGGCGGGGCTGCGCGAGTACCAGCTGGCCCTGGAGAACGAGGTGCTGAGCCACTACCACGAGGCGCTGGGCCGCACCGGCACCAGCATCGCGCTGCAACTGCTCTCGCTGGCCCGCTCCGAGGCCGCCGGCGAGCACGCCGCGTCGAGCGCCGCCTGACCCGCGGTCGGCGGGGCCGGTCCGACGACCGGCCCCGCTCTCGCCGTTCCCCGTTCCCGACCTCCCCCTCTTCCGACCGCCCCAGGTTCCGACCGCCCCGTTTCCCACCGCCCCGAGGAGAGGAAAGAAACCCACCGTGACCCCAACCACCCACACCCGAACCGTGACCCGTCCCGGTCTGCGGTCCCTGCTGGCCGTGCCGTTCCGCCGCGACACGTGGCGGCATCTGCTGTACGCGCTGTTCGTCCCGCTCGTCGCCGGCCTGATCCTGGTGTTACAGCCCGTGATGAAGTCCTCGCAGGACAGCGGACACCAGGCGGTCGGACCGCTGGCGCTGCTGCTGGGGCTGCTGGTCGCCGCGGTGGCCGGGCCGGCCTTCGAACGCATGCGGCTGCGCGTCTTCTTCGGCGAACGGCTGGCCCCGAGGCGCGCCGGCCGGCTGTCGGGCGGCGTCCGCTTCTTCTTCGTCAACATGGTCCTGACCACACTGTCGTTCGCGGCGACCGTCGGCTGGGTCATCGTCTGCGCACGCAACCTGACGTATCCGATCTGGGGCTGGGAGCCCTACCCGACGGACGCGTGGGGCGGGCCGAGCCCGGTCGGCGCGGTCGCGCTGCACTTCTTCTCCGGTGTCGTGGCGTTCTTCGTCCTGCCGTGGGTGGTCGTGCGCGTCACCGAGTGGCAGCGCGTCGCCGTACGCCGGTTCGCCGCCGGCTGACACCCCGCGTACGTCACGGCCGTGCCCCCGGCGGAGGGATCCCGCCGGGGGCACGGCCGTACCCGCCCGGCCACCGCGCGGCGGCCGGGCGGGCGGCCCGTGTCACGCCACCCGGATCCGGGGAGCGGTGCCGGCCGGTGGCCGGCGGTACGAGAGCGGGGCCGTGGCGGGTGGGCGGGCCGGGAACCGCGCGGGTGGCGGGGCGGTCGGCAGCGGCCGGGCGGGGGGGCCGGGCGGAGAGCAGGCGCAGGACGGCGAGGACACGGCGGTTCTCCCCGTCGCCGCCGTTCAGGCCCAGCTTGGCGAAGATCGCCGCCACCCGCTTCTCCACGGTGCCCGGCGACACGCACAGGTCGTCGGCGATGGCGCTGTTGGTCCGGCCCAGCGCCATCAGCCGCAGGACGTCCCGCTCGCGCGGGCTGAGCGAACCGAGGGCCGGGTCCGACCGCTCCGCCTCGCCGGTGCCGGAGGCCCGCGGGCCGAAGGCGGCGCCGAGCACGCCGACGGCCCCCGGGTCGGCCACCGTGCCGCCGGCCGCGACGCGCTCCAGGGCCGGCAGCAGCACCTCCGCCTCGACGGCCTGGTCCAGCAGCAGCAGCGCGGTCCCGGGGCGGCGCGCCCCGAACAGGCGGGCCGCCAGGGCGGGCGCGGGCGCGGCGCAGTACAGCAGGGCCGCGAGGCCGGGCAGCTCCCGCCCGGCCGCCAGCACCGCGTCCACGACGGCGTCGCCGCCGGGCTGCCGCGCCCCCGCCAGCACCGCGTCGGGGCGGCACCGGGCGGCGGCCGCGGGCAGCGCGGCGGCGTCGGCGAGGACGGCGGCCACCTCGTGACCGCCGTCCCGCAGGGTCTGCGCGAGTCCCGCCCGCAGCACGGACGAGCCGTCGACGATGACGATGCGCATGGGTTCCACGTCGCGCCTCACACGCCCGCGGGGGCCTGCGCCCGCGCTGCGGCCAGGACGTTGCCCAGCAGCCGGGCCCCGTCGGTCGTCGCCACGCTCTCCGGGTGGAACTGCACGCCCCACACCGGTAGTTCGCGGTGGCGCAGGGACATCACACAGCCGTCGTCGGCGGCCCGGCCGGTCACCTCCAGTGCGGCGGGCAGCGGCTCCGCCACCACCAGCGAGTGGTAGCGGGCGACCTCGGTGCGGGTGCCCAGCCCCTCGTACAGGCCGGTGCCGTCGTGCGTGACGACGCTGGTCTTGCCGTGCCGTACCCGCCGCGCGGTCACCACCCGGCCGCCGAAGGCGAGGCCGATCGCCTGGTGGCCCAGGCAGATGCCGAGCAGCGGGACGCGGCCCGCGAAGGCGTGCACCAGCTCGACGTGCCCGCTGTCCGCGGGGTGCCCGGGGCCGGGCCCCAGCACCACCGCGTCCGGGGCGGACGCCGTGAGTTCCCCGGGTGAGCGGGTGCGGCTGCGCACCACCTCGGTGTCGGCGCCGAGCCCGCGCAGATACTGGTCGATGATGTACGTGAAGCTGTCGTAGGCGTCGACCAACAGGATCCTCACGGCCGCAGCTCCTTCCCGGTCAGCGCCCAGTAGGCGGCGGCCATCTTGTGCAGGGTCTCCTGCCACTCCCGCTCGGGCACGGAGTCGGCGACGATGCCGGCGCAGCTCTGGGTGCGGTAGCGCGCGCCGTCGTGCACGACCGTGCGGATGCACAGGGCGAGCAGGCTCCAGCCGCGCACGTCGACCAGGCCGACCGCGCCCGCGTACATGCCGCGCGAGCCGTCCTCCAGCTCCTGGATGAGTTCCATGGCGCGGATCTTCGGCGCCCCGGTGACGGTGCCCGCGGGGAACGTCGCGCGCAGCACCGACCAGGTGTCGTGCGCCGGGTCCAGGCGCCCGGAGACCGTGGACACCAGGTGGAAGACGTGCGAGTAGCGCTCCACGGTCATCAGCTGCTCGGTGCGCAGGGTCTCCGGCAGGCACACCCGCCCGATGTCGTTGCGGCACAGGTCGACGAGCATGACGTGCTCGGCGCGTTCCTTCTCGTCGGCCCGCAGCGCGGCCACCCGCCGGGCGTCGGTGTCCGGGTCGCCGCTGCGCGGGACGGTCCCGGCGATGGGCCGCATCACCAGCCGGTCGCCCTCGGCCCCGACCAGCATCTCGGGGCTGGCGCCGATCAGGGTGGTCCCGGCCCGCCGCACCAGGTACATGTACGGGGAGGGGTTGCGGGCGCGCAGCCGCCGGTAGACCTGGAGCGGGGTGAGGTCGGTGTCGACCTCCACGCTGTGCCCGATCTGGATCTGGTAGACGTCCCCGACGCCGATGTGCCGCAGACAGCGCTCGGCGCGCGCCCGGAACGTCTCCTCGTCGGTGCTGTCGCGCACCGAGCGGGGGGCGGGCGCCGCGGGGACGCCGTCGTCGTCGGGCAGCGCGCGCAGCGCCTCGGCGACCGGGTCGGGGGCGGGCGCCGGCCCGAACACGTCGGCGTGCGCCCGCAGCAGCCGTACGGCGCCGGTGGCGAGGTCGTAGTGGACGGTGTCGCGGAACAGGGTCAGGGTGCAGTCCGGGCCGGGGTCCCGGTGCGCGCGGGCCGGCAGGTCCTCCATGTGCCAGGCGGCCTCGTAGCCGACGGTGGTGACGAAGCCGAACGCGAAGGCGTCCGGGGGCACGTCGGTGTGCGTCCGGAACAGCCGCTGGGCCGCACCGAGAAACTCCCACAGCCGGTCCGGCCCGTCGAGGGCGCGGGTGTCCGGGCCGAGCCGGGGCAGGCCCAGACGGTCCGCGACGGCGAGCAGGGCGCCGGTGACGGCCTCGCGGCCGTGCACCCGGACGTGGCCGGCGTGCACCTCGATCTCCGCGAGCCTGCCGAGGCCGACCACGGCCCGGCCGCGGTCCTGGAGCGGGCCCTCGGGGCTTTCCAGGAGGAAGAGGTCCTCCGTGCCGAACCGCTCGGCCAGGGCCGTGTACAGGGCGAGCGGCTCGTGCGGCGGCAACCGGGTCTCCGCCACGTGGACGTCGACGTACGGCGCGGTCGGCTGGGCGACGGGGACGGTCGGTTCGAGAAGTGTGGTCACGGGCGTCTCATTCCTCGGTGCGGTCGTGGGCCGCGGTCGTCAGTCGAGTACGTAGCCGTCGCGCGCCCTCAGCCCGCGGGAGCGGCGCAGGTCGGTGAGGACGAAGCTGCGCTGCAGCCAGCGGTCCCGGCCGTCGTAGCGGGGGCGGAAGGGGGTGCGGCCGTGCACGGTGACCCGGTTGTCCACGACGGCCAGGTCGCCGGGGGCGAGCCGGACCGTCTGCGCGGTCAGGTCGAACAGTTCGGCCAGCTCGGTCAGGGCGGTGCGGGCCCGGTCGGTCATCGGCCGGGTGGCCGCGAAGTCCACCCGTACGTCGGGGTCCTCGACGGCGCCGGTGAGCACGGCGTGCGGCACGGCGGTCGCCGAGTGGCCGAACGAGGGCGGCGCGGCCGTCACGAACTCCTCGCTCCACAGGGCCGCCCGGCTCCGCTCCGACAGCAGCGGCAGCGTCCGGCGCACGCAGCCGGTGCGCAGACCGGCGACCCTCTCGTGGTCGGCGCGCAGGCACAGCAGCATCACGAAGTCGGGCCGGTGCGGGTGGAAGGCGTTCTCGGTGTGGAAGGACAGCAGCACCGAGCCGGCGTTTCCCTGGAAGTCCTCCTTGCCGGGGACCGGGACGACGTCATGGACGAGGGCGCCGGTCTTCTCCGGCCGGAAGGCTGCCGGGTCGCCGAGCCCGGCGGCCACCATCAGCAGCACGGCGGCGGGCACGGTGGCGGTGCGCTGCACCGAGCCGCCCGCACTGGGCGTGGGGGGCAGGTCCGGCTCGCCGACGGGCAGCCCGCGCACCAGCAGGGTGCCGGCGGGCCCGGAGTCGCGGCGGAAGTCGCGCAGGGCGCGGCGCAGTCCGGCGGGCAGGTCGCACCAGGCGTCGCGGGCGGCGGCCACGTACGCCCGGTCGTCCACCCGGCCGTCCGCGACGGGGGCGATGCGCCGGGCGAGGGCGGTGATCCGCTCCGCGTCGCCGCTCCCGACGGTGACGGTCGCGCCCGGGGCGGAGACGGTGGCGGTGTCGAGGGCCAGGGTCATGGGGTCATCACTTTCTGGACGGGGCCGCGGCCGGCGATCGCCGCCACCAGGGGCGCGGCGATCCGCCGGTAGGCCCGGGTGCTCAGGGCGACGGACCGGTCGAGGCGGGCGGCGTTGAAGTAGATCTCGTCCTCGTCGAGCAGGTCCCGTTCGACGACGAGCCGCAGCCGCGGGTCGAACGTGAACGGGATGATCGACCCGCTGACGCAGCCGGTCAGGCGCTCGGCGCTGGCGCGGTCGGCGAAGCCGGCGCGGGAGCCGCCGGTCAGGGCGCGCACCGCGTCGGTGTCGACCCGGCGGTCCCCGGGCACCACCGCGAGGACGTGGTGCCGGCCGCCGGGGCCGCCGGCCACCCGCAGGACCAGGCACTTGGCGGCCTGGCGCAGCGGGTGCCCGCGCAGCGCGGACGCCTGCGCGGTGCGCCCCTCGGGCGGGTGGTGGAGCAGGCGGTGGCCGGCATCGTGCTCGTCGAGCAGTTCCATCAGCCGCCGGTGGGCGGACCGGTCGGTGAGGGTGTCAGCCGGCATGGGTCATCGCTTCGGCGACCGAGCGCGGACGCATGTCCGTCCAGTGCTCCTCGACGTAGGTCTGGCTCTCCGTCAGGCCGGCGTCCTCCAGGACGGCGTGCCAGCCGGCCGGCACCTCGGCGAAGGCCGGCCACAGGGAGTACTGGCCCTCGTCGTTGACGAGGACGTGGAAGCGGCCCTCGGTGTCGTCGAAGGGGTTGCTGGTGGTGGTCACGGTGGGTCTCCCCTCAGGTTCGGTACACGGGCAGCCGCGGTTCGGCGAGCTCGTCGCCGTACAGGCCCTGCACCCAGTTGGTCTGGTAGACGGTGTCGAGATAGCGCTCCCCGAGGTCCGGGGAGATGGCGGCGGTGACGAGGCCGGAGCGGTCCTCGCCGGGGCGGCCGAGCCATTCGGTGGCGCCGGCGACGACGGTGCCGGTGGAGCCGCCGAACAGGAAGCCGCGGGCGGCGAGCCGGTGGCACATGCGGACCGTCTCCGGCTCGGGGACGATCACCACGTCGTCGACGAGGGACTCGTCGAGCAGCGCGGGCCGCACCCCGGCGCCCAGGCCCGGGATCATCCGGGTGGCCGGCGGCCCGCCGAAGGTGACCGAGCCGGCGCTGTCCACGGCGACGACGCGCACGCCGGGCCGGTGCTCCTTGAACCAGCGGGCGCAGCCCATGAGGGTGCCCGTGGTGCCGGCGCCGACGAAGAGCACGTCCAGGCCGGGGAAGCGGTCCGCGATCGGCGGAGCGGTCCAGCGGTAGTGGGCGCGCCAGTTGTCCGGGTTGCGGTACTGGTTGAGCCACACGTAGCGGCTGTCGGACTCGCACAGGCTCCGTACGAGGTTCAGGCGCGCCCCGAGGAAGCCGCCCTCGGGGTCGGGTTCGGTGACGATGCGCACCTCGGCGCCGAAGGCCTCCATCGCGCGCCGGGTGGCGAGGTTGCAGCGCGAGTCGGTGACGCACACGAAGCGGTAGCCCCGACTGGCCGCGATCACGCTGAGGGCCACACCGAGGTTGCCGGACGACGACTCGACGAGCACGGAGTCCTCGCGCAGCACGCCGCCGCGCTCGGCCGCCTCGATCATGGACAGGGCGGCCTTCTGTTTGATGGAGCCGCTGAAGTTGAACCCCTCGCACTTGAGGTAGACCGACGAGCCGAGAACCGGCCAGAGGTCGACGTAGAGGTCGTCCTCGTTGAATTCCTGCGGAGCCGAGATGATCGGCATGGAACCTCCCGCTCTGGGGACGGGATGCGCGCGGGCGGTCAGCCGTGGCGGCGCATTTCGTGGAAGAAGCCGTCCACGACGGCCAGGTCGCCGGCCGCCCGCACGGTGTCGTGGACGTGCCGGCCGAGCGCGAGGTCGAGGACCCCGAGTCCGAACGGCGAGAAGACCACCGGCCGGTCGGCGGGCGGGCGCACCGCGCCGGTCAGCACGTCGTACAGCGTCCCGTGCACGAAGTCCCTTCCGCCGGTGCGCTGTTCGGCCAGGTGCAGGGAGGTGCCGGCCTTCAGGCAGTGGTCGACGTCGTCGACGATGTTGAAGGCGTCCAGCACCACCTCGGGTGCCAGGTCGCGCAGCGACACGTGCAGCACCAGCGGGTTGTGGGTGAACCAGCCGGGGTCGGTGACGTGCGGCTCGGCGGAGACGGTGGCGAAGACGACGAGGTCGCTGGAGCGGATCAGTTTCTCGGCGCTGTCGTGGACGGTGATCGCGCCGGGCGTGCCCTCGCGGTCGAGGTAGCCGGTGAAGCCCTCGGCGTGCGCGCGGTCCAGGTCGTACACGCCGGTCTCGTCGAACTCCCAGCCCGTGCCGACCAGGTAGGCGTGGACGAACCGGGCGATGAGTCCGGTGCCGACGAAGCCGACACGGCGCGGGCGCTCGCGATGCGCGGACAGCTCGCGGGCGGCGAGCGCGGCCGACGCCGCGGTGCGGGCGGCGCTGATGATGGAGCTCTCCAGGCAGGCCGTCGGGTAGCCGGTGGCCGGGTCGTTGAGGATCAGCACCGCGGAGGCGCGGGGCAGCTGCGCGTCGACGTTGCGGGGGAAGCTGGAGATCCACTTCAGCCCGTCGACGGGGTGCTCGCCGCCCAGGGAGGCGGGCAGCGCGATGATCCGGGAGTCCGGCCGGTCGGGGAAGCGCAGGAAGTAGGAGGGCGGGTTGACGGTGTCGCCGGCGCCGTGGGTGCGGTAGGCCGCCTCGACGATGCGGACGACCTCCTCGTAGCGGCCGCCGATGACCTCGTCGACCTGGGCGCCGGATATCACCGCGAACGCGGGTGGCGGCGCCGGGCTGTTCGATGACATGGGTGCTCTTTCCGTGGTGTGACGGGGGTGGGACGAGAGGTGAGGCGGGAGTGGGACGGGGGTGGGGCGGGGGGTGGGGCGGGGAGGACGCGGCGGCCGGGCGCGGCCCCGGACAGGGCCCGGCCCTACGGCCACGGCCGCGGAGCCGGCCGCGGCACCGGGACCGGCGCCGCAGCCGTCGGTACGGCCACCGAGCCGGTACGGCCACCGGCCGGCGGGCCTGCACGGGCACCGGACCGGGATCGGCCCCGCCCGAACCGGTCGGGTGCCGAGCCGGAACCCACCACGCCCGGGGCCAGGACCGACCGCGCCCGGGCCGGCACGGGCACCGGACCGGCCGACGAGCCGGTCCGCCACCGGACCGGGCGCCGGCCGGGGCCGACGGGGGTGTCGAGCCGGAGGCCGGACGCCGGACCGCTGCGACCTCCGAACCCGGTCTCCACCACCGGACCCGGCGCCCGCACCCGATCCGGCCCGGCCCGGCCACCGGCACCGGCACCGGCACCGGCACCGGCACCGGCGAACCGGCACAACCACCGGACCGGCCCTCAACCACGCACCCGAGCCCGTACGGGCGCCGGGCCGCGGGTTGGCGGGGCCGTCGGGTCCGGCGACCGCCGTCGGCGGGTGGTGGAGCCCGGGCCGGCGCGGCCCGGGTGGTGGTCAGTCGGGGCGGACGTGGTCCGGCAGGCGGACCGGGTCGCCCAGGACGACGGCGACGTGCCGGTCGCCGTCGTAGGGCTCGCGGCTGTGGGCCATGCGCAGGTTGTCGACGACGAGGACGTCCCCGTTGGTCCAGGGCTCGGACACGGTGGCCGCCCGGTAGGCGCGGTCGATGGTCTCGACGACCTCCTCGGGGATCGGCCGCCCGTCGCCGTAGGCGGTGTTGAAGGGCAGCGCGTCCGGCCCGTACACGTCGGTGAGGTAGTCGCGGACCATGGGGTCGAGGGTGCGTTCGTTGAGGAAGGAGATCTGGTTGAACCAGACGGGCAGCCCGTTGCCGGGATGCTCGATCACGGCGGCCCTGCGCTGCCGGGTGCGCAGCGCGCCGTCGGGCAGCCAGGTCGCCTCGACCGTCTCCCGGTCGCAGTACGCGGCGACCTCGGCGGGGTCCTCGGTGCCGAACGCCTCGGTCCAGGCGACGCCGACCTCGCGGTAGCTGCGGGTGAGCTGCCAGCCGTCCCGGGCGAACGGCTCGACCAGGTCCGCCGGCAGGGCCGCCAGCACCGCCTGCGAGTCGGCGACGCCGGTGGCGCCGCCGCCGTCCGGTGCGCGCAGGCACGCGAACAGCAGGGTGGCGGGCACCTCGGCGGCGTAGCTCAGCTCGTGGTGCATGCACATCGGCTCGTCGGGCGGCCACTCGGAGGAGGACAGCACACCGGGGGCGAGCCGTCGGCGCGGCGCGAAGCCCTCCCGCTCGGGCATCGCCTCGATGCCCAGCGCGGCGGCGACCGCGCCCACCTCCTCGGGGGTGCGCGGGCCGAGTCCGCGCACCCGGACCGCGCCGTGCTCGGCGACGGCCGCGCGCACCCGGTCACGCAGGGCCGCCGCCCGTCCGGCGGCGTCGGCACCGGCGCCCTCGGCGTCGAGGACCGGCGGCCTGCCGGGCGCGGTACCCGGCACGGGCGCCGTGAGGTCAAGGACGGACGTCATCTCGGGGTCCCTTCTGGGGCATAAGGTCAGACCGCCGCACGCAGCGCGGCGCGCTCGTCGAGCAGGGCGGCGAGGTCGGACAGCACGGGGTGGGCGGCCAGTTCGGCGACGGTGACCTGCCGGTCGAGCCGGATGGCGAGGCGCACGGCGCTCAGGGAGGTGCCGCCGAGCACGAAGAAGTGGGCGTCGCGCCGGACGCGGTGCACGGGCACCTTCAGCGCCTGGCTCCACAGTTCGGCGAGCCGCCGCTCGGTGGGGGTGCGCGGCGCGTCCCGGGCGGTGTCGCCCGGTTCGGGGGCGCTCTGTCCCGCCCACCGGGTCAGCCGCTTCTTGTCGATCTTGCCGTTGGGGGTGAGCGGCATGGCGTCCAGGACGACGAGCCGGGCGGGCACCATGTACGACGGCAGGGCGGCGGCCAGCCGCTCGCGCAGGCCGTCGGGGTCCCGGTCGCCGGAGCGGGTGCAGTAGCCCACCAGGACGCGGTCCTCGCCGCTGCCCGTCACGACCACCGCGGCGTCGCGGACGCCGTCCGCCCGGGTCATGTGGTTCTCGATCTCGCCGATCTCGATGCGGAAGCCGCGGATCTTCAGCTGGGCGTCGCGCCGGCCGTGGAACTCCAGCCGGCCGTCGGGCGCCCAGCGTCCGAAGTCCCCGGAGCGGTACAGCCGGCCGCCCGGGACGTCCGGGTCGGGCAGGAAGGCGGCGGCGGTGCGCTCCTCGTCGTTGACGTAGCCGCGGCCCACGCAGACGCCCGCGAAGACGATCTCGCCGGGCGCGCCGAGCGGTACCGGGGCCAGCCGCTCGTCCACGACCCGGATCCGCACGTTGCGCACCGGCCGGCCGAGCGGCACGGACGCGCCGGCCGGCGGGGTCCGCATCACCTCGTGGTTGGTGTCGTCGCTGGTCTCGGTGAGGCCGTAGGCGTTGACCAGCGGCACCCCGGGGAAGGTCTGGAACCAGCGCTGCGCGAGCTCCTTCTTCAGCGCCTCCCCGGTGGCGGAGACGATCCGCAGCTCGGGCAGCCGTCCCACCCGCCCGTCCAGCCAGGTCAGCAGCACCTCCAGGTAGGAGGGCACGAGCTGGGCCACCTGCACCCGGCCGGTCTCCAGGACGTCGACGAACCGGCCGATGTCGAGGATGGCCTCCTGCTCCACGATCCGGGTGCGCCCGCCGACGACGAGCGCGGCCACCAGCTGCCACAGGGAGATGTCGAAGCACTGCGGGGCGGTCTGGGCGACGGTGGTGTCCTCGCTGACGCCCAGGTCCTCGATCTTGGCGAGGAGGTGGTTGACGAAGCCCGCGTGCTCGCACATGGCGCCCTTGGGTTCGCCCGTGGAGCCGGAGGTGAAGTAGATGTAGGCGAGCGCGTCGGCGGCGACGGGCAGGCCCGGGGAGTGCCCGGGCAGATCGTCGGGGATCCGGTCCACGCGGAGCACGGCGGGGGCGCGGTCGCCGAGCCCGGCGACGGCCTGCCGCAGCGATGCGGAGCCCTCGCCCGTGGTGAGCACCAGGCGGCAGCCGCTGCGGCGCAGCATGGCCTCGATGCGGGAGGCCGGGAAGTGCGGTTCGACGGGCAGGTAGGCGCCGCCCGCCTTGAAGGTGCCGACGACGGCCGCCGCCCAGTCGAGGTCGCGTTCGGTGACGACGGCGACCACGTCCTCGTCCCCCAGCCCCTCGCGCCGCAGCCACCGGGCGATCCGGTTGGCGCGGGCGTCGAGTTCGCCGTACGTCAGGGACCGCTCGCCGAGTTCCACGGCGACCGCGTCGGGCCGCAGCCGGGCCCGCTCCTCGAACAGTTCGTGGAACCGCCGGTCGGGCAGCGCCTGCCGCGGCCCGCTCAGCTCGTCGCGCTGGAAGCGCAGTTCGTCGTCGCCGAGCAGGTGCCGCTCGTGGTGGCCGGCGTCGGGCGCGGTGCGGGCGCGGCCGAGGGCGGTGACGTAGTAGCCGCCGACGCGGTGGGCCGCCGCGGTGTCGAACACGTCGGCGCGGTGCCGCACCAGCAGGTGTTCGCCGTCCACGGCGACGCCGAGGACGACGCCGCGCGGCAGTTCGTCCGGCAGGTCCGCCGCGCGGGGCGCGACGAGGGTGTCGAACATCGGCGGCTCGGTGACGGGGGCGTCGGCGGCGAAGGCGAGCAGGGTGCGCAGGGTGCCCTCGGCGGTCGCGGTCAGCTCCGCCCAGCTGCCGTCCTCGACGCTGATCCGGGCGGGCAGCGCGGGCCCGGACGCCGGCTGGAACCCGCTGACGGTGTCGCGGTCGCCGGTGAGCGCCGCGACCACCTTGGCGTGCGCGGCGAGCAGCAGGGCCGCGTCGACCGCGGTGCCGTCGACCGCGGTGCCGTCGACGCCGGTGAGCGCCACCCGTGCCTCGGCCGTGCCCGGGTGGCCCGGTGCGGCGGCCCAGCCCGGCAGCGGGGTGAAGCCCCCCGCGCGTACGACAGCGCTCCAGTACTCCCGGCCGGCCCCGCCGCCGATCTCGTCCGCCCCGTCCACCACGAGTGTCGCCTCCATCGGAATATCAGCTCGTCCCCGGGGGCCGATTCCGGCCTCTCCCCCAGCGGATCCGACGGTAGGGAGGGGCCTTATCGGCGGGGTATCGGAACAGTTCCGGCCACCGCGGGGCGGGGACGGCATGCGAGAGGGGCGGTACGAGAGGTCTCGTACCACCCCGGTGGCCCGCGTGGCGTCAGTCGCGGGCGTTGAGCAGCCGGCCGATCTCGGCGGCCGGTCCGGGGGCGGCCATGCCCTCGTGGGTGGCGGCCACCTCCAGGCGTTCCACGCCTCCGGACAGGTACGGGGTCCAGGCGTCGGGGTCCGCCCACGCGCGGACGTTCTCGGTGGCGGCGATCAGCAGGATGTCGCCCTTGAACACGGGCGGCCGGGCGGGCGAGACGAGGCGCACGTTGTTGACCAGGGCGCCGAGCACGGCGTGCCGCTGGGCCGGGTCGAGGCCGCCGAGTTCGGAGTCGCCGCGGCCCAGGTAGTCCACGACGCGTTCGCTGAGCGCGACCGCCCCGTCGGGCAGGTCGTCCGGGTCGTCGCCGTGCCGGCGGGCGTGCGCGGCGCACAGGTCGCGCAGCACCCGCTCGGCGGAGAGCTCCTCGCGCCGGTGCTCCTCCACGGGGTAGGCGTCCAGCAGCACCAGCTGCTCCACCTCCTCGCCGCGCCGCTGGAGTTCGGCGGCGAGCAGATGCGCGAGGGTACCGCCGAGGGACCAGCCCAGCAGCCGGTACGGGCCGTGCGGGCGCACGGAGCGCAGCTGCTCGACGTAGCCGTCCAGCATCTCGGCCAGGGTCGCGGCGGGCGGCGCGGAGTCGTCGAGCCCCGCCGACTGCAGCCCGTACACGGGCCGTTCGGGGTCGAGGGTGCGCAGCAGGCCGGAGTAGCACCAGCTCAGGCCGCCGACGGGGTGCACGCAGAACAGCGGTGTCCCGCGGCCCGCCGGGCGCAGCGGCAGCAGGGGTCCGAAGCCGCCCGAGGCGTCCCGGTCGTCGCCGTCGACGAGCCGCAGCAGGTCCGCCGGGGTGGGCGCGGCGAACACCTCGCGCACGCTCGGCTCCCTGCCGAGGGTGCGGCCGACGAGGCCGGCGAGGCGGGAGGCGAGCAGCGAGTGGCCGCCGCGGGCGAAGAAGCTGTCGTCCCTGCCGACCTCGGCGACGCCCAGCACCTCGGCGAACAGCCGGCACATCAGTTCCTCGCGCGGGGTGCGCGGGGGCCGGCCGGTGCCGGTGCGCTCGGGCGGGGCGGGCAGGGCGCGGGTGTCGAGCTTGCCGTTGGGGGTCATGGGCAGTTCGTCGAGGACGACGAGCGCGCCGGGCACCATGTAGTCGGGCAGCTTCTCGCGCAGCGCGGCGAGTGCCCCGGCGGTGTCCGGGCCGGGGCCGGCGGGCACCGCGTAGGCGACGAGGCGGGGGTCGCCCGGGCGGTCCTCGCGGACGACGACCGCCGCCCGGGCGACGCCGGGCACGTCGAGCAGGGCCGCCTCGATCTCGCCGGTCTCGATGCGGAACCCGCGCAGCTTGACCTGGCCGTCCGCCCGGCCGACGAACTCCAGGCGCCCGTCACGGCGGCGGCGCACCAGGTCGCCGGTGCGGTACATGCGGGCGCCGGGCGCCCCGTACGGGTCGGCGACGAACCGGCCCGCGGTCTGCGCCGGCCGGCCGAGGTAGCCGCGGGCCACCCCCGGGCCGGAGATGTACAGCTCGCCGGGCGCGCCGGGCGGGGTGGGGCGCAGCGCGGCGTCGAGGACGTGGACGCGGACCCCGGGCACGGCCCGGCCGATGGAGCGCGGCCCGGGCGCGGCCGGGTCCTGGAGGGCGTAGGTGACCTCGCAGGTGGCCTCCGTGGGACCGTACGCGTTGACCATGCGCCGGCCGGGCGCCCACCGGGCGACCAGCTGCGGGGTGCAGGCCTCGCCGCCGGTCATCAGGGTGGCGAGGTCGGGCAGGTCGGCGGGCGGCAGCCCGGCGAGGACGGCGGGCGGCAGGTGGGCGTGGCTGATGCGCTCCTCGGCCAGGAACGCGGCCAGTTCCGCGCCGACCGGCCGCCGCTCCGGGACGACCAGGCAGGCGCCGGTGAGCAGCGCCATGCACAGTTCGGCCACCGACACGTCGAAGCTCGGCGAGACGAACTGCAGGACGCGGCTGCCGGGGCCGGCGCCGTGGTCGTGCCGGCTGCCGTGGCCGAGCCCGGCGAGCCCGGCGTGGGTGACGACGACGCCCTTGGGTGTGCCGGTGGAGCCGGAGGTGTAGATGACGTACGCCGGGTGCTCGGGGAGCAGGGCCGGGCGCGGTGGGCCGTCGGGCCGGCCGGGGGCGTCGCAGCCGGTCAGTACGGGTGCGTCGGTGCGCAGCCGGGCGGCGGTGCGCTCGGTGGCGAACACGGCGAGCGGGGCGGTCTCGGCGAGCATCAGCTCCAGGCGGCTGTCGGGGTAGTCGGGGTCGAGCGGCACGTAGGCGGCGCCAGCCTTGGTGACGGCGAGGGCGGCGACGACCAGGTCGGCCGAGGCGGGCAGGGCGACGGCGACGAACTTCTCGGGGCCGGCGCCGAGTTCGGCCAGGCGGTGGGCCAGCCGGTTGGCGCGGGCGTCGAGTTCGGCGTAGGTGAGGGTGGTGGTGCCGTGGCGGACGGCGGGCGCGTCGGGGGTGCGGGCGGCCTGCCGGGCGAACAGCGCGGGCAGGGTGTCGGGCGCCACGGCGGGCGCGGCCCGTTCGGTATCGGCGGCCAGCAGCCGGCGCTCCTCGGCGGAGAGCAGGTCGAGGGCGCTCAGTGCGCGCGCCGGGTCCTCGGCGGCCCGGTCGAGGAGGCGGACCAGCCGGTCGGCGAGGTCCCGCGCGGTCTCCGGGTCGAACAGCGCGGTGGCGTACTCCAGCATGCCGCGCAGGCCGCCGTCCCGGGTCTCGGCGACGCTGAACGACAGGTCGCAGCGCGCGGTTCCGGTGGCCAGGCCTTCGAAGCCGACGGTGAGGCCGGGCATCCGCATGACGGGCTCGGCGTTGTTCTGGAAGGCGAGCATCACCTGGAACAGCGGGTGCGCGGCGGCCGACCGCACCGGGTTGAGCGCCTCCACCAGCCGCTCGAACGGCAGCTCCTGGTGGGCGTAGGCGGCGAGGTCGGCCTCGCGGACCCGTTCCAGCAGTTCCCGGAAGGACGGGTCGCCCGAGGTGTCGGTGCGCAGCACCAGCGTGTTGACGAAGAACCCGGCCAGCCGTTCCAGGGCGGGCGCGCCGCGGCCGCCGACGGCGGTGCCGAGCGGGATGTCGTCACCGGCGCCCATCCGGCTGAGCAGCGCGGCGACGGCGGTCTGCACCACCATGAACGCGGTGGCGCCGGCGCTGCGGGCGAGGGCGGTGAGGCGCCGGTGGGTCTCCTCGCCCACCTCGAACGCGACGGTGCCGCCGCGGTGGTCGGCCACCGCGGGACGGGGCCGGTCGGCGGGCAGGTCCAGGCTGCCGGGGGCGCCGTCCAGGGCGGTGCGCCAGAACGCCAGCTGCCGGGCGAGCAGGCTGTCCGGGTCGTCGTCGGCGCCGAGCAGTTCGCGCTGCCACAGCGCGTAGTCGGCGTACTGCAGCGGCAGCGGTTCCCAGCCGGGGGCGGTGCCGCGGCAGCGCGCGGTGTACGCCTCGGCGAGGTCGCCGAGGAGCGGGGCGACGGAGCCGCCGTCGGCGGCGATGTGGTGGACCAGCAGCAGCAGGACGTGCTCCCGGGGGCCGAGCCGCAGCACGGTGGCCCGCAGCGGGATCTCGCCGGCCAGGTCGAACGGGTGGCGGGCGGCCTCGGCGAGCAGCCGGGCGGCGTCGCCCGGCGCGGCGTCGACCACGTCGACGGGCGGCTCCGCGTCCGCCAGCACGCGCTGGTGGGGCACGCCCCGCTCGGCGGGGAACACGGTGCGCAGGCTCTCGTGGCGCCGGGTCAGGTCGCCGAGCGCGGCGGTGAGCGCCGGCAGGTCCAGGTCGCCGGTCAGGCGCAGCGGCATCGGCACGTTGTAGGCGGGGCTCGGCCCTTCCGCCCGGTACAGGAACCACAGGCGGGCCTGGGCGAAGGACAGGGGGACGCGGGCGGGGCGCGGCCGGGCGGCCGGCTCGGGCGGCGCGGGCCGGCCGGCGGCCTGCCGGATCCGTTCGGCGAACCGGGCCGGGGTGGGGGCGGCGAACAGCTCGCGCACGGGCAGGGACACCCCGAGGACGGCGCGGACGCGGCCCAGGAGCTTCAGCGCCGACAGGGAGTGCCCGCCCCGGGCGAAGAAGCTCTCCCGGGGTCCGATCCGGGGGTGCCCGAGGACCTCGGCGAACAGGCCGCACAGGATCTCCTCCTCGGGGCCGGCCGCCGCGCCGGGCCCGGGCCGCTCCGCATCCCCTTCGCGGGCCGCGGCCGCCTCGGCGGGCGCGCCGTTCGCGTCCCGGGCGGGTCCGGGCGGCGCGGGCAGCTGGGCGCGCTCCTCGGGCAGCAGGCCCGGCAGGGCGCCGACCGGGGTGGCCGGGGCGCCGGCGGCGGCTTCCAGCAGGCGCACCACGTGCCGCAGCACCGTCCCGGAGGTGTCCTCGTCGTACAGGTCGGGCCGGTACTCCAGGCGGACGACCAGGCGCTGCCCGGCGAGGCCGGCGACGAGCCGCAGCGGGTAGTGCGCGGCGTCCTGGCCGGTGACCCGGCCGACCCGCAGCCCGTCGTAGTCCTGCCGGGGCCCGCCGCCGCCGGGGTAGTTCTCGACCGTCAGCACGGTGTCGAACAGGTCCCCGTGCCCGGCGAGCCGCTGGACGTCGCCGAGCCGCAGTTGCTGGTGGTCCAGGAGCAGCGCCTGTTCCTCCTGCAGCCGTCCCAGCGCCTCGGTGAGCGGTCGCCGCGCGTCGAGCCGGACCCGGACCGGCACGGTGTTGATGAACAGGCCGACCATGGTCTCCACGCCGGGCAGCTGCGGCGGCCGGCCCGAGACCACCGAGCCGAAGACCACGTCGTCGCGTCCGGTCAGCTCGCGCAGGGTCAGCGCCCAGGCGCCCTGCAGCACGGTGTTGAGGGTCAGCCCGGCGGCGCGGGCGGCGCCGAGCAGCGCGGCCGTGGCGTACTCGGACAGCTCCACGGTGTGCAGGCGGGGCGGGACGGGGGGCAGGTCCCGGCCGGGCGCGACCAGGGTGGGCCCGGCCAGGCCGGCCAGCGCCCGCCGCCACGCCTCCTCGGCGGCCGGCCGGTCCTGCGCGGCCAGCCAGGCGAGGTAGTCGCGGTACGGCGTGACGGGCGGCAGGGCGGCGGCGTCGCCGTGCCCGGCGTACAGGGTGAGCAGTTCCCGCTGGAGGACCGGCGCGGACCAGCCGTCCCACAGGATGTGGTGGTTGGTCAGCACCAGGGCGTGCCGCCGGCTGTCGCGGCGCACCAGGCGGAACCGCAGCGCGGGCGGCGCGGCCAGGTCGAAGGGGCGGGCGCGCTCCTCGTCCAGGATCCGCGCGAGGGCGGCCTCGCGGCCGTCGGCGGGTATGCCGGTCAGGTCGGTCTCCTGCCAGGGCAGCTCCACCTGCCGGTGCACGACCTGGATGGCCTGGCCGTTGGCGCGCTGCCGGAACCCGGCCCGCAGGTTGGCGTGGCGGCGCAGCAGCGCCTCGGCGGCGGTGCGCAGCCGGGGGGCGTCCAGCGGTCCGGTCAGGTCCAGCACCAGCTGGGTGGTGTACACGTCCCCGCCGGTGTCCTGCGCGGCGCCTTCCAGGGCGTGGAAGAGCAGTCCCTCCTGCAGCGGCGAGAGCGGCAGGACGTCCTCGAGCCCGGATGTCTTCATGCGAGGTCCCTCAATTCTGCTTCCAGGTCGTCGATCTCGCCCTGACTCAGGGAGACCAGGTCCAGGTCGGACGGGGTGAACCCGCCGGCCTCGGGCGCCCGCACCCCGTGGGTGAGGGCGCGCAGCGCGTCGAACCAGCCGGCCGCGAGGGTGCGCACCTCCGCCTCCTCGAACAGTTCGCCGGGCCAGGTCCAGGTGGCCGCCAGCTCGGGTCCGCCCGGCCGGTCCAGCGTCACGGAGTTGATCTCCAGGGCGTGGCCGACGGGCATGTCGGGGTCGCGGGGTGCCGGGGCGGGCGCGCCGGACACGGCCGCCCAGTCCGCCGGTGCGGAGTACGCGCCGGGAGCGGCGGACGCCTCGCCCGCGGGCATCCGGCCCAGGTAGTTGAAGCCGATCTGCGGGGCCGGCCGGCCGGCCAGCGCCGCCGCGGACCGCGGGTCGAGGTGGCGCAGGACGCCGTGTCCGAGTCCGTGGTCGGGCAGGGCGCGCAGCTGCTCCTTGACCCGTTTCAGGGCGTCCGGCCCGGGGTCGTCGCCGGGTTCGATCCGCACCGGGTGCAGCACGGTGAACCAGCCCACGGTCCGGGACAGGTCGATGCCCTCGGTGATCTCCTCGCGGCCGTGCCCCTCCAGGTCGACCAGGAGGGCGGGGGTGTCCTGGCCGCGTCCGCGCCGGTGTGCGCGGACCGCGAGGGCGAGGGCCGTCAGCAGCACGTCGTTGACTCCTCCGTGCACGGCCGCCGGGACGCTCGTCAGCAGCGGCTCGGTGTCCTCGGCGGGCAGCGTCAGGGTGATCTGCCGTGCGGTGAGCGCCGTGTCCCGCGCGGGGTCGAGGGCCCGGGTGCCGAGCGGCGGGTCGGGAGTGGCGGCGATGTCCTGCCACAGGGCGAGTTCGCCGCGCCGGTCCGGTGCGCTCTCGGCGAGGGTGCGGGCCCAGCGGCGGAAGGAGGTGGGCACCGGCGCGAGTTCCTCGCCGCGCCAGGCCGCCGCCAGGTCGGCGAGCAGGATCCGCCAGGACACCCCGTCGACCACCAGGTGGTGGGCGAGCAGGAGCAGCAGTCCGGGCCGGTCCGGGCCGCGGTCGTACCGGACGAAGCGGACGACCGACCCGTCGCGCGGCGCGAGCCGCTGCCGGGCCGCCTCGCCCTCCGCCGCCAGTACGGCGGCCAGCCGCGGCCCGTCCAGCCCGCGCGCGTCGACGTGGTGCAGCAGGTCGGCGGCGCGCACCCGGCCGGCCTCCGGCACGTCCAGCCGCCAGCCGGCGCCGGGGTCGGGTTCGGCCCGCAGCCGCAGGACCTCGTGCCGGTCCAGGAGCGCCTGCAGTGCCTCGGTGAGCCGCTCGGGGTCGGCCCCGGCCGGCACCCGCACGGTCATCGACTGGTTGAAGCCGGTCCAGGAGCCGCCGAGTTCGCGCAGCCAGTGCATGATCGGCGTGGCGAGGACGGTGCCGGCGCCGTCGTCCGCCGCGGTGGGCGCCTCGTCGGTCACGGCCCGGGCCACGACCGCGAGCCGTGCGGCCGAGCGGTGCGCGAAGACGTCCCGGGCGGTGAACTCCAGCCCGGCCCGGCGGGCCCGGCCGACCAGCTGGATGGCGAGGATGCTGTCCCCGCCCAGCTCGAAGAACCCGGCTTCCGGGTCGACGGCGTCCAGGCCGAGCACCTCGGCGAACAGGCCGCACAGGATCTCCTCCTGGGCGGTACGGGCGGCACGTCCGGTGCCCTGACCGCCGTACGACGGCACCGGCAGGGCCTTGTGGTCGAGCTTGCCGTTCGGGGTGAGCGGCAGGGCGTCCAGCGGCACGATCGCCGCAGGGACCATGTACTCGGGCAGGTGCTCGGCCGCGAGGGCCCGCACCTCGTCGCGGGTCGCGTCGCCCACGGTGTACGCCACCACGCGCTTGTCGCCGGGCCGGTCCTCGCGGACCACCACGGCCGCCTGCCGCACACCCGGGTGGGTGCCGAGGACGCCCTCGATCTCGCCGAGCTCGATCCGGAAACCGCGGATCTTCACCTGGTGGTCGACGCGCCCGACGAACTCCAGCTGCCCGTCGGCGCGCCACCGCACCACATCCCCCGTCCGGTACAGCCGGCTCCCAGGAGCCCCGAACGGATCGGCCACGAAACGCCCCGACGTCAACGCCGGACGCCCCAGATAACCACGCGCCAGACCGGACCCCGACACATACAACTCACCCGGCACCCCCACCGGCACCGGCCGCAGCCGCGCGTCCAGGACGTACACGTCGAAGCCGTTGAGCGGGGAGCCGATGGGCGGGGTGACGGCGCCGGAGAGCGGGCGGCTCATCGTGGCGCACACGGTCGTCTCGGTGGGCCCGTACGCGTTGATCATCCGCCGGCCCTCGGACCACACCCCGACCAGAGCGGGCGGGCACGCCTCACCGGCGACCACGAGCGTCATCCCGTCCGGCAGACCACCCTCCGGCATCACCGGCAGAGCGGCGGGCGGCAGGGTGGCGTGCGTGACCCCGTGGCGGGCCAGCACCCCGGCCAGGGGCTCGCCCGGCAGCAGTTCCGCCGCCGGGGCCATCACCAGCCGCGCTCCCGCCAGCAGCGCCATGCAGACCTCCCACGCCGCCGCGTCGAAGCTGGGCGAGGCGAACTGCAGCACCCTGCTGTCCGGAGTGACGTCGAAGGCACGGGTCTGGGAGTACGACAGGCCGGCGATCCCGGAGTGGGTGACGACCACCCCCTTGGGGCGGCCGGTCGACCCCGACGTGTAGATGACGTACGCGGGTGAGCCCAGGGTCAGCGCGGCCGTACGGTCCGCGTCGGTGACGTCGGCCGGGTCGCAGGCACCGAACGGCACCTGCTCCACCAGCACCGGCTCGACCCCCTCGGGAAGCCTCGGAGCCGTACCCGCGTCGGTGAGGACACAGACGGGCCGGGAGTCGTCCAGCATGTAGGCGATGCGGTCGGCCGGGTACTCCGGGTCGACGGGCACGTACGCGCCGCCCGCCTTCATCACCCCGAGGACGGCCACCAGCCACTCCACCGACCGCGGCAACGCCACCGCGACCCGCTTCTCCGGCCCCACCCCACGACCGATCAGCCAGTGCGCCAGCCGATTGGCACGACGGTTCAACTCCCCGTAGCCCAGGGCCTCGGAGCCGAACTCGACGGCGACCGCGTCCGGGTCCCGCCGCACCCGCTCCTCGAACAACTCGACGAACGTGGCCGCCCCGACCGGCTCACCCGACTCGTTCCACTCACCCACAATCCGCCGACGCTCCTCCGGCGCCAGGACGTCCCACTCGCCGAGCGCCCGGTCCGGGCACTCCCCCGCCCACTCCAGCAGCCGCACCAACCGCCCCACCAGCGCCTCGACCGACCCCCGGTCGAACACCTCCGTCGCGAAGGTGACGGCACCGGCCAGGCCGTCGGGGGCGCCGTCGGCGGTGTGCCGCTCGTGCAGGGTGAGCGCGAGGTCGAACTTGGCGGTCCCGACGGACAGGTCGTCGAGGCGTGCGGTGGCCCCCGGGAAACGGACCTGTCCCTCCGCGTTGTTCTGCAGGACGAGCATGACCTGGAAGAGGGGGTGGTGGGCCAGTGACCGGACCGGGTTGACCGCCTCCACGACCCGCTCGAACGGCACGTCCTGGTGCGCGAACGCCGACAGATCCGTCTCCCGCACCCGCTCCACCAGCTCACGGAACGTCGGATCACCCGACACATCCGCCCGCAGCACCAACGTGTTCACGAAGAACCCGACCAGATCGTCCAACGCCTCGTCCGAACGACCGGCCACCACCGTCCCCACAGGAACGTCCGAACCCGCCCCGAGCCGCGACAGCAACGCGGCAAGCGCCGCATGCACCACCATGAACACGGTCGCACCCGTCGACCGGGCCAGCTCCTTCAACGCCCGATGCGCCCCCGCCGGCACCCGCACATCCACCAACGCACCCGCATGCCCCGCAACCACAGGCCGCGCACGATCCAACGGCAACCCGACCAACTCCGGAAGCCCCGCCAGCTCCTTGCGCCAAAACCCCAACTGCCGCGCCAGCACACTCCCCGGATCCGACTCCTCCCCCAGCACCTCCCGCTGCCACAACGCGAAATCCGCGTACTGCACCGGCAACGGCTCCCAACCAGGCACATCCCCACTCACCCGAGCCGCGTACGCCACCGACAGATCCCGCACCAACGGACCCGCCGACCACCCGTCCGCCACGATGTGATGCATCAACAACAACACCACGAACCCACCCTCACCCACCGCGAACAACGTCACCCGGAACGGCACCTCACCCTCCAGCACGAACACGTGCCGGGACTCGGCGGCCAGGGCGGGCTCCAGCTCGTCGGACGTCACCCGCTCGATGCGGAAGACGTCGGTGTCCTCGGCCGGCAGGATGCGCTGCCGGGGCACGCCGTCCACGGCCGGGAACACGGTGCGCAGGCTCTCGTGCCGGGCGACGACGTCCCGTACGGCGTCGCGCAGGGCGTCCGGGTCCAGCGGGCCGTCGACGCGCAGGGCGAGCGGCACGTTGTAGGTGGGGCTCGGGCCCTCCAGGTGGTACAGGAACCACAGCCTCTGCTGGGCGTGAGAGAGCGGAATCATGACATCTCCTCGGACCTCTTCATCGGCCGCAGCTTGGGCCGGGCCTTCTCGGCACGCGCCAGGCGGGTGACGAGGGTCTCCGCCGTGGGGTTCTCGAACAGGGTGCGCAGACTGGTCTCGGCCTCGAAGACCGAGCGGATACGGCTGATGAGCCGGGTGGCGAGCAGCGAGTGGCCGCCCAGCTCGAAGAAGTTGGCCGCCGGGTCGACGGCGTCCAGGCCGAGCACCTCGGCGAACAGGCCGCACAGGATCTCCTCCTGGGCGGTACGGGCGGCACGTCCGGTGCCCTGGCCGCCGTACGACGGCACCGGCAGGGCCTTCTGGTCGACCTTGCCGTTCGCGTTCAGGGGCAGTGCCTCCAGCGGCACGATCGCGGACGGCACCATGTACTCCGGCAGCTTTTCGGCGGCCAGGGTCCTCAGCTCCTCGACCGGCGCGGTGGTGACGGCGTAGGCGACGACGCGCTTGTCGCCGGGGCGGTCCTCGCGGACCACGACCGTCACCTGGCGCACCCGCGGGTCGGCGCCGAGCACGCCCTCGATCTCGCCCGGCTCGATCCGGAAACCGCGGATCTTCACCTGGTGGTCGACGCGCCCGACGAACTCCAGTTGCCCGTCGGCCCACCACCGCACCACATCCCCCGTCCGGTACAGCCGGGCTCCGGGCGTGCCGAACGGGTCGGCGACGAAGCGGGCGGCGGTGAGGGCGGGGCGGTGGAGGTAGCCGCGGGCGAGTCCGGCGCCGCCGAGGTACAGCTCGCCGGGGACGCCGGCCGGGACCGGCCGCAGCCGGGCGTCCAGGACGTACGCCGTGGTGTTGTCCATGGGGCCGCCGATCGGCGGGGTGCCGGGGTAGTCGTAGGGGCGGCGGACCGGGTGGCAGGTGGCGAACGTGGTGGTCTCCGTGGGGCCGTACACGTGCACCACCCGGGTGCCGGGGCAGCGTTGTGCGACGCCGCGCATCGCGGCCGCCGATCCCGCCTCGCCGCCGGTCCACACCTCGCGCACCCCGGACAGCGGATCGCCGGGCTCCTCGGCGAGCAGGTTGAACAGGGCGGTGGTGAGGAACACGGCGGTCACCCCGCCCCCGGTGAGCTGGGTGCGCAGGAACGCCAGGTCGGTCTCGCCCGGGGGTGCCACGACGACCTCGCCGCCGGACAGCAGCGGTACCCACAGTTCGTAGGTGGAGGCGTCGAAGGCCAGCGGGGAGTGCAGCAGGACCCGCCGGTGGGCGTCACCGGCGAAGCGGTGGTCGGCGGCCAGCGCGGCGATGTTCCGGTGGGTGACGACGACGCCCTTGGGGGTGCCCGTCGAGCCGGAGGTGAACATGGCGTAGGCGAGCTGCCCCGGCGGGACCGGCACCGCCGGGTCGTGCCCGGGGTGGTCCGGGGCGCCGGGGCGGAGGACCCGCACCCCGGGCGGCGGGACGAGGTCGTCGCGGTCGGTGACGAGGAGGGGTGCGCCGGCCTGGTCGAGGACGAGCCGCAGCCGGGCGGCGGGCGAGCGCACGTCCAGCGGGACGTACGTGCCGCCGGCCTTGAGGACGCCGAGGATCGCCACGACGGCCTCGAAGGAACGGTCCAGGTGGAGCGCGACCGGGGTCTCGGCCCGGACGCCCTCGGCGATCAGCCGGTGCGCGAACCGGTTGGCCCGGCGGTCGAGTTCGGCGTAGGTGAGCGTGTCGTCGCCGCGGCGCAGGGCGACGGCGTCGGGGGTGCGGGCGGCCTGGGCGGCGAACAGCGCGGGCAGGGAGCCCTCGGGGACCTCCCGGCCGGTGTCGTTCCAGGTGTCCAGCACCGTGCGGCGCTCGGCGTCGGTGATCACCGGGAGGGCGCCGATCGGCAGCCCGGGGTCGGCGGCGGCGGCGTCGAGGAAGCGCGCCAGCCGGTCGGCGAGGGCGGCCGCGGTGTCCCGTTCGAACAGGTCCGTGGCGTAGCCGAGCGTGCCGGTGACGCCGTCCCGGTCCTCGCGCACGTTGAGGATCAGGTCGAACTTGGCCGCGCCCGCGCTCAGGTCCTCCACGTCCACGTCGAGGCCGGGGAGTTCGGCCCGGCCGTCCGTGGTGTTCTGCAGGACGAGCATGACCTGGAAGAGGGGGTGGTGGGCCAGGGACCGGGCCGGGTTGACCGCCTCCACGACCCGCTCGAAGGGCACGTCCTGGTGCGCGAACGCCGACAGGTCGGTCTCCCGGACCCGCTCCAGCAGCTCGCGGAAGGCGGGGTCGCCCGAGGTGTCCGTGCGCAGCACCAGCGTGTTGACGAAGAACCCGACCAGGTCGTCCAGCGCCTCGTCGGAACGGCCGGCGACCACCGTCCCCACGGGGACGTCGGCGCCCGCGCCGAGCCGCGACAGCAGGGCGGCGAGCGCCGCGTGCAGCACCATGAACACGGTGGCACCCGTCGACCGGGCCAGTTCCTTGAGCGCCCGGTGGCTGTCGGGGCCGAGCCGGAAGGGCACCAGGCCGCCGCGGTGGGCGGCGACCGCCGGACGCGGGTGGTCCAGCGGCAGCTCCAGCAGCTCGGGGGCGCCGGACAACTGCTGCCGCCAGTAGGCGAGCTGACGGCTCAGCGGGCTGCCGGCGTCGCTCTCGTCACCGAGGACGTCCTGCTGCCACAGCGCGTAGTCGGCGTACTGCACCGGCAGCGGCTCCCAGCCGGGGGCGCCACCGCCGAGGCGGGCGGTGTAGGCGGCGGACAGGTCGCGCAGCAGGGGGCCCGCCGACCAGCCGTCGGCCACGATGTGGTGCATCAGCAGCAACAGCACGTGCTGCTCACCGCCGTCCCCGAACAGGGTGAACCGCAGGGGCGGTTCGGAGTCGAGGGCGAAGGTGTGCCGGGCCGCCTCGGCCAGTGCCGCCGCCGTCTCGCCGGGCGCCGTGGTACGGACGTCGAGCGCGGGCACGGTGTCCGCGGGCAGGACGTGCTGCCGGGGCACGCCGTCCTCCTCGGTGAACACCGTGCGCAGGCTCTCGTGGCGGGCGGCCACGTCGCCGAGCGCGGCGCGCAGCGCCGGGACGTCCAGGGGGCCGGACAGGCGCAGCGCGAGCGGGATGTTGTAGGTGGGGCTCGGGCCCTCCAGCCGGTTCAGGAACCACAGCCGGCGCTGGGCGTGCGACAGCGGCAGCCGCTCGGGGCGCTCCCGGCGGACCGGCCGGGGGCGGGCCTCGCCGGTGCCGTCGAGGCGGGCGGCGAGGTCGCGCACGGTGGGCGCCTCGAAGAGGGTGCGCAGCGAGAGGTCGGCGCCGAACACGGTCCGTACCCGGCCGACCAGCCGGGTGGCGAGCAGGGAGTGCCCGCCCAGGTCGAAGAAGCCGGTGTCCACCGGCACCTCGGGTACCCCGAGGACCTCGGCGAACAGGCCGCGCAGGATCTCCTCACGGGCGGTGCGCGGCGCGGCGCCCGCCGGGTCGGCGGCGGGCCGCCGTTCGGGCGCGGGCAGCGCGGCCCGGTCCAGCTTGCCGTTGGCGGTGGCGGGGAACGCGTCCAGCAGCACGACGTCCGCGGGGACCATGTACTCGGGCAGCCGTTCGGCCGCCCAGCGCCGCAGCCCGGCCTCGTCCGCGCCGGGCCCGGCGGGCACCGCGTAGGCGACGACGCGCCGGTCGCCGGGCCGGTCCTCGCGGACCACCGCGGCCGCCTGCCGCACCTGCGGGTGGGCGCCGAGCACCCCCTCGATCTCGCCGAGCTCGATCCGGAAACCGCGCACCTTGACCTGGTGGTCGACGCGGCCGACGAACTCCAGCAGCCCGCGCCGGTTCCAGCGGCCCAGGTCGCCCGAGCGGTACATGCGCGCGCCGGGCGGGCCGAACGGGTCGGCGACGAACCGGGCGGCGGTCAGCGCGCGACGGCCGTGGTAGCCGCGGGTGACCAGGTCGCCCGCGATGTACAGCTCGCCGCTCACTCCGGCGGGCACCGGGCGCAGCCGCCCGTCGAGCACGTACATCCGGGTGCCGTGCACGGGCCGGCCGATGGTGACGACGCCGGCGGGCACCGGCTCGCCCGGCTCGATGCGGAACTCGGTGCAGCCGACGGTCGTCTCGGTGGGCCCGTACTCGTTGACGACGGTGGCCTCCGGGTGGCGGGCCCGCCACTGCTCCAGCACCTCGCCCATCAGGGACTCGCCGCCCAGCACCAGCTGGCGGGCGGGGGAGAGACGGTCGTCGTTCTCCAGCAGCAGCGGCAGGTGGCTGGGGGTGGCCTTGACGAAGTCCGGGCGGGCGGCGGGCGGCCGGCCGTCCCGGCCGTCGAGACCGAGGAGTTCCACCGTGCCGCCCGCGGTGAGCGGGGCGAAGACACCGGTGACGGTCAGGTCGAAGGCGACCGGCGAGTGCACCAGCGCCCGGCCGCCCACGCTGTCGTACGCCTCCCGCGCCCAGGCGAGGTACGCGGCCAGCGAGCGGTGCTCGACGACGACGCCCTTGGGCCGGCCGGTGGAGCCGGAGGTGAAGATGACGTACGCCGGGTGGGCCGGGGTGAGCGGGGCGGTGCGCTCGGCGTCGGTGACGTCGCTGCCGTTGGTGACGTCGGTGGATCCGGCCGGACCGGCGAGACCGGCGCAGTCGGTGGGGCCGGTGTCCAGCGGCAGCTGTCGTTCCGCGTCCGGGTCGAGCGTCACCAGCCGATGCCCGTCCGGCAGCTTCGCGCCGTCCCGGGAGGTGGTGAGGGTCGCCACCGGTCGTACGTCGTCCAGGACGAAGGCGATGCGGTCGGCGGGGTGCGTCAGGTCCAGCGGCAGGTAGGCGGCGCCCGTCTTGACGATGCCGAGCAGCGCGGCGATCTGGTCGACGGAGCGGTCCAGGGCGACCGCGACATGCGTCTCGGGGCCGGCGCCGAGCGCGATCAGCCGGCGTGCCAGCCGGTTGGCGTACGCGTTCAGCTCCCGGTACGTCAGGACGGTGCCGGCGTGCTCGACGGCCGGCGCGTCCGGGGTGCGGCGGACCTGCGCCTCGAACAGCTCGGGCAGGGTGGCGGGGCCGGCGGCCGGCGCCGGGGCGCCCTGCCAGCCGTGGAGCAGCAGCTCCCGCTCGGCGTCGTCGAGGAGGTCCAGGTCGCCGATCCGGGTGTCGGGCGCGGCGGCGGCCGCGGCCAGCACCCGGACCAGCCGGGCGGCGAGCAGTTCGGCGCTCTCCCGGTCGAACAGGTCGACGGCGTACTCCAGGGTGCCCGCGAGCGCCTCGCCGTCCTCCGCGAACAGGAACGACAGGTCGACGTTGGCGGCGGCGCGGTCGGCGGTGCCCACGGCGACCCGCAGGCCGGGCAGGTCGTAGTGGACGTGCTCGGTGCCCTGGAAGGTCAGCATCGTCTGGAACAGAGGGTGGTGCGCCAGAGACCGAGTGGGGTTGAGGTGCTCCACCAGCCGGTCCAGCGGCAGGTCCTGGTGGGCGAAGTCGGCGAGGTCGCCGTCGCGGACCCGGCCGAGCAGCTCGGTGAAGGCGGGGTCGCCTGAGGTGTCCGTGCGCAGGCACACCGTGTTGGCGAAGCAGCCGACCAGCGGGTCGAGGAGTTCGTCGGCGCGGCCCGCGACGGCGGTGCCGACGGGGATGTCCTGGCCGGCGCCGAGCCGGGTGAGCAGCGCGGCGAGACCGGCCTGCACGGTCATGAAGACGGTGCTGCCGGTACGCCGGGCCAGGGCGGCCAGCCGCCCGTGCAGCTCGCCGGGCACGGTGAACCGGACCCGGCCGCCCCGCCCGGAGGCGACGGCCGGCCGGGGCCGGTCGGTGGGCAGCTCCAGCACGTCGGGGAGACCCGCGAGCCGTTCCTCCCAGTACGCCAGGTCCGCCTCGGGCCGTTCGGCCGCGCGCTGCCACAGCGTGTAGTCGGCGTACTGCACGGGCAGCCGGTCCCAGCGCGGGGCGTGCCCGGCGAGGCGTGCGGTGTAGGCGGCGGACAGGTCCCGGGCCAGGGGGCCGGTGGAGGCGCCGTCGGCGGCGATGTGGTGCAGCAGGACGAGCAAGGTGTGGCGGTCGGGGCCGGTGCGCAGCAGCACCGTGCGCAGCGGCGGTGCCGCCGCGAGGTCGAAGCGGTGCCGGGCCTGCCGGGTCAGCTCGCCGGGCAGGTCCTCCTCGGCCACGTCCACGACGTGCAGCGCGGGCCGGGCCTCGGCCAGGACGACCTGCGCGGGTTCGCCGTCCGTGACGCGGTAGACGGTGCGCAGCACCTCGTGCCGGTCGGTGAGGTCGCCGAGCGCGTCGGCCAGCGCCCGCCGGTCCAGCGGTCCGGTCAGCCGCAGCGTGAGCGCCATGTTGTACGAGGTGTCGTCGGCGTCCATCTGCCGCACGAACCACAGGCGGCGCTGCGCGCTGGACAGCGGCAGCCGCTCCGGCCGCCCGGCGGGAGCCAGTTCGGGCCGGTCCGCGCCGGCGGCGGTGTCCAGCGCGCGGGCGAACGCGGCCGGGGTGGGAGCGTCGAACAGGGCGTTGACCGGTACGGACACGCCGAGCAGCCGGCGCACCCGGTTGACCAGGCGGTTGGCGCGCAGGGAGTGGCCACCGTGCGCGAAGAAGTCGTCGTCGGGCCCGAACCCCGGCGTGCCCAGCACCTCGGCGAACAGCCCGCACAGGATCTCCTCGCGGGGATCGCGCGCGGCCCGGCGGACGGCGGCGGGACGGTGCTCGGCCAGCGCGGCCCGGTCCACCTTGCCGTGGGCGGTCAGCGGCAGCGCGTCGTGCACGACGACGGCGGCCGGTGCGGCGTGCTCGGGCAGCAGCCCCGCGGCGAACTCCTTGACCCGGTCCGGGTCCGGGCGGTGTCCCGGCGCGGCCACGACGTGCGCGACGAGGGTGTCGCCGTGGGCGACGACCGCGGCCCGGCCGACGCCGGGCGCCGTCAGCAGCACGGCCTCGGTCCCGGCGGGCTCGACCCGGTGGCCGCGGATCTTCAGCTGGTCGTCCCGGCGGCCGGTGAACTCGTGGCAGCCGTCACCGAGTTCGCGGACCAGGTCGCCGGTGCGGTAGCGGCCGCCGAAGCCCTCCGGCGCGTCGGCGTACCGGGCCAGGTGGGGGGTGACGACGACGAGTTCGCCGTCCTCGACGGTCAGCCGCACGCCCTCCACGCCCGGCCCGATCGGCACCCGGGCGCCGTGCCGGGCGGCCGGGGGGCGTGCGGGGCCGGCGGCGACGAACCGGGAGACGACCTGCGGGGTCTCCGTGGTGCCGTACAGGTTCAGGACGCGGGCCCCGGGGGCGAGCGCGGTCCAGGCGTCCACCGTGCGCCAGGTCAGCGGTTCCCCGCCGAAGCCGACGAGCCGCAGTCCGGGCCAGCCGTCGCCGGGGGCGCTGTCGGCGAGCGCGTCACCGAGGCCGGGCGTCAGGTGGACCAGGTCGATCCGCTCGTCCGACAGCCAGCGGGCGATCGCGGCGGCGTCGCGCACGTCGGCCTCCGGGAAGACGACGGTGCCGCCCGCCCACAGCGGCACGAACACGTCCCGCAGCAGCGGGTCGTGGCCGAGCCCGGACAGCACGGCTCCGCGCACTCCGGGCCCGATGCGCTCGGCGGCGGTGTACCAGCGCAGGAAGTGCTCCACCGGCTCCCACCCACCGAGGATCCGCCGGGCCTCACCGGTGGTACCGGAGGTGTGGGCGACGTACGCGACGGCCCCCTGAACGTGAGCCCCGGCCGCGTCGGCACCCTCCGCACAGGCACCCGCCGCGTCGGCACCCGCCGCGTCGGCACCATCGGCATAGGCACCATCGGCACCCTCCGCATCGGCACCCGCGATGAACGCCGGCACGCCCGCGTCCGCGAGCCCCTCCGGGAGGCCCGCCGGGTCGCAGGTCAGCCATGCCTTCACCGCGGACCGCTCGGCACGCCGCCGCGACGCGCGCACCGGGTACGCGGCGTCGCACACCAGGAAGGCGGCGCCGCTGCGCGCCACGGCCACCAGGGCCAGCGCGAGGGCGGGGGTGCGCAGCGCGTGGATCGCGACGGTGTCCCCGGCGCCGACGCCGGCCGCGGACAGCCGCCGGGCGAGCCGTGCCGTCGCCGCGTCGAAGGACCGGTAGCTCCACCGCGCCCCTGTTCCCGCCCCCGTTCCCGTCCCCGCCCCCGTCCCCGACACCGCGAGGGCGTCGGGCGTGCGGGCCGCGTGCTCCGCGAGCCGCCCCAGCAGACCGGCCGGTCCGGCCGCCTCGGACCGTCCCGGGTCCCGTATCGCCTCACCTGACATGGATCCGACTCCTCAGTTCGCAGTCCACATGCCGGTGGAGGCTAGGAACCCGCTCTTTCGCCGCGTTATCGCGCGCGTTTCGGCCAGGCGGGAGCCGGCGCGAAGCAATTCGATAAGCCATCGATACAGGGCCGCCGTAGCGTCCGGCTCGCCGCTGTTTCCGCGGACCTTGAGAGGACCCCATGACCCACACGACCCCGGCGATACGCGCAACAGACCTGGCCAAGCAGTTCGGTGACACCCGCGCGGTGCGGGGCGTGTCCTTCGAGGTGCCCGAGGGCACGGTCCTCGGCCTGCTGGGACCCAACGGCGCCGGCAAGACCACCACCGTGCGCATGCTGTGCACGCTGGTCAGGCCGGACTCCGGGCAGGCGTTCATCCACGGCTACGACGTGGCACGCCAGTCCCGCGAGGTCCGCAACCTGATCGGCATGACCGGCCAGTACGCGGCCGTCGACGAGGACATCTCCGGCTGGGAGAACCTGTACCTGATCGGCCGGCTCCTCAACATGGGCCGATCCGCCGCCCGTTCGGGAGCCGACTCCATGCTGGAGCGCTTCCGGCTCACCGAGGCCGGCAACCGGCCGGTGAAGACGTACTCCGGCGGAATGCGCCGACGGCTCGATCTCGCCGCGAGTCTGCTGGGCGAGCCGAAGGTGCTGTTCCTCGACGAACCGACCACCGGACTCGACCCGCACAGCCGCAACGAGCTGTGGGACGAGGTCCGTTCCCTGGCCGGCCAGGGCACCAGCGTGCTGCTCACCACCCAGTACATGGAGGAGGCCGAGGCCCTCGCCGACTCCGTCGTGGTGATCGACCGCGGCGAGGTCATCGCCTCCGGCACCGTCGGCGACCTGCGCGAGCGCATCGGCGGCCCGGTGCTCCACCTCACGCCCCGCGACCGCGCCGACCTGCCCGCCGTCCGGCGGGCCCTGGAGGGCGCGGGCCTCGGCCCGCTCGCCGTGGACGACACCGACGGGCTGGTGCGGCTGCCCCTGGACCGGGCGGGCCGCACCGTCACCGAGGCGGTACGCGTCCTCGGCGCGTCCGGCATCGAACTGGCCCGCGTCGACACCCTCACACCCAGCTTCGACGACGTGTTCCTCACCCTCACCGGCAACGCGCCGGTCACCCCTCTCGCCACCGCCGGGCTCCCCGGCGCCGACACCGCCAGGAGCGCCGCATGAGCGTCACCGCCGCCGTCGGCGGCCTGCCCGGCACCCGGCAGGCCGTCGGCCACACCCTGGCCGTCACCCGCCGCAACCTGCGCAAGGTGCTCAGCAGTCCGGGGCAGATCCTGGACGCCACCCTGATGCCGCTGGTCTTCGCCCTGATCTTCGTCTACGTCTTCGGCGGCGCCATCTCCGGCAGCAACGCCGCCTACCGGCAGTACGTGATGCCCGGCATCATGGCGCTGACCACCACCATCGCCTCCCGCACCGCCGGCATCAGCCTCAACGCGGACTTCCACAACGGTGTGATGGACCGGTTCCGGACCCTGCCGATGACCGCGTGGGCGGTGCTCGCCGGGCGGATCGTCGCCGACACCGCGCGGATGCTGGTCAGCCTGCTGGTGGTGTTCGCGTTCGCCGTGCTGATCGGCTTCCGGGTGCACACCGGCCCGCTCCAGGCCGCCGCCGCGATCGGCGTCATCCTGCTGTACGGGGTCGCGCTGGCCTGGCTGCACGCCCTGATCGGCCTGGCGGCGCGCTCCCCGGAGACCGTGCAGAGCGTCGGCATGCTCGCCATGGTGCCGCTGCAGTTCGGCAGTTCCATCTTCGTCGCCCCCGACACCATGCCGGGCTGGCTGGGCGTCCTGGTCGAGCACAACCCGATGAGCTCGGTGGTCGACGCCGCCCGCGCCCTGCTGACCGGCGGCGCCACCGCCACCGACGTCATCGCGGCACTGGCCTGGAGCCTCGCCCTGATCGCCGTCACCGCGCCCCTCGCCGCACACCGTTTCGCCAAGCGGAGCTGACCACCGTGCCCACACCCACCACCTCGCCCGACCCCACCCGCGCCGCCGGTTCCGCCGCCTCCTGGCTGCGGACCCTGCACGCACCGCCGCGACCGGGGACCCGCCTGGTCTGCTTCCCGCACGCGGGCGGCGCGGCCAGCTTCTTCCGCGGCTGGCCCGCCCTGCTGCCCGCGGACACCGAGGTGCTCGCCGTGCGCTACCCCGGCCGCGAGGACCGCATCCTGGAGGAGCCCGTCACCTCCATGGCCGAGCTGGCCGGCCCCGTCGCCGACGCCCTGGCCGCCCTGCCCGCGCTCCCCACCGCGTACTTCGGCCACAGCATGGGCGCCTCCGTGGCCTACGAGACCGCACTGCGCCAGGGCTCCCAGGCCGGGCCCCGGCTGCTCGCGGTGTCCGGCCGGGCCGCCCCGCACCGGCTGCCGGTCTTCGGTTTCGACGACGACGCCGCGCTGCTCGCCGACGTACGCCGCCGCGGCGGCCCGCTGGCCCCCGCGCTGGACGACCCCGACCTGACCGAACTCGTCCTGCCCGCCCTGCGCGCCGACTACGGGCTGCTGCGGCGGTACACGGCCGAGGCGCGCGCCGAACGGCTGGACATCCCCGTCATCGCCTACTACGGCGACGCCGACACCGACGTCCCCGCGGCCGACGTGGTCGCCTGGGCCGACGTCGCCGCCCCCGGCACGTTCACCGCCCGCGCCTTCCCGGGCGACCACTTCTACCTCGTGCCGCACGCCGCCGACCTGGTCGGCGACCTCACCGCGCACCTGGTCCCCCTGTCCCTCCCCCCTGCGCGAAGGAATGCCTGACATGCAGATCTCGGCCCCAGAGGTGGTGGCCCGCCGGCTGACCAAACGGTACGGCCGCAGGACCGCGGTCGACGACCTCACGTTCACCGTCCAGCCCGGAAAGGTCACCGGCTTCCTCGGCCCCAACGGCGCCGGCAAGTCGACCACCATGCGGCTGCTGCTCGGCCTCGACCGGCCCACCGCCGGCAGCGCGCTCATCGGCGGCCGGCCCTACGCCGAACTGCGCGACCCGCTGCGGACCGTCGGCGCACTGCTGGAGGCCCGCGCCTTCCACAAGGGCCGCAGCGCCTACGCCCATCTGCGCTTCCTCGCCCACACCCAGGGGCTGCCCGCCACCCGCGCCGACGAGGTGCTGGAGCGGGTCGGGCTGAGCGAGGTCCGCAAGGCCCGGGCCGGCGGCTTCTCCCTCGGCATGGCCCAGCGGCTGGGCATCGCGGCCGCGCTCATCGGCGACCCGCGCGTCCTGGTGCTGGACGAGCCCGTCAACGGGCTCGACCCCGAAGGCGTGCTGTGGATCCGCAACCTGATGAAGTCCCTGGCCGGCGAAGGCCGTTCGGTCTTCGTCTCCAGCCATCTGATGAACGAGATGGCCGTCACCGCCGACCACCTGATCGTCATCGGCCGGGGCCGGCTGCTCGCCGACTGCCCCGTCGAGGAGTTCATCGAGCGCAACTCCCGCTCCGAGGCCGTCCTGGTCCGCACGCCCGCCGCCGCCCGGCTCACCCCGCTGCTGGCCGCCGCGGGCGGCGCGGTCCGCGCCGAGGGCCCGGATCAGCTCGCGGTGACCGGTCTGGAGGCGGCACGGATCGCCGAACTGGCCGCCGCCGAGGGGATCGTGCTGCACGAACTGACCCGGCAGCGCGCCTCGCTGGAGGAGGCGTTCCTGCGGATGACGGAGACGAGCGTCGAGTACGGCGGCCCCGCGGGGACCGCCGGGGAACCGGCGGCGCCGGTGTCCTCCCTCACCGAAAGGAGCGCGGCATGACCGCGGAAGCCCTCGCCCCCGCCCGGTACCCGACGGCGAAGTCCCCCGGCTTCACCGGTCTGCTGCGGGCGGAGTGGGTGAAGATCAGCTCGGTGCGGTCGACCGGCTGGGTGCTGCTGATGATGCTGGTGGCGTCCGTCGGCGTGGCCGTCGCGGCGTCCGCGGTCACCGCCGCGCAGTGGGACTCGGCGTCGGCCGCCGACCGCGCGAAGGTCGTGGACGACCCCCTGTCGGTGATCTTCAGCGCGTTCGGGGTCGGCGAGCTGATCGTGTGCGTGCTCGGTGTGCTGGTGGTGACCGGCGAGTACTCCAGTGGCACCATCCGGGCCAGCATCCTGGCCGTGCCGCGGCGCAGCCCGCTGCTGGCGGCGAAGGCCGCGGTGTTCGCCCTGGTGACGCTGGCGGCCGGTGAACTGACCTCTTTCGCCTCGTTCTTCGCCGGCGCGGCGCTGCTGCGCGAGCACGCCCCCGTCGCCCTCGGCGATCCGGGCGTCCTGCGCGTGGTCGTCGGCAGCGGTCTCTTCCTCGCCGCGATGAGCCTGTTCGCGCTCGGCGTCGGCGCCCTGGTCCGCCACACGGCGGGCGCCATCGCCGCGGTGATCGGCTTCCTGCTGGTCCTGGCGCCCCTGGCGGGCAGCCTGCCCGGCGCCGCCGGCGAGAAGGCCGCGGCCTTCCTCCCCGCCAACGCCGGCCAGCAGATCGTCTTCACCCACCCCGCCCCGGACAGCGTGCTCACCCCCTGGCAGGGCCTCGGGGTGTGCGCCCTGTGGGGCGCGGCCCTGATCACCGTGGCCGCGCTGCTCCTCCGGCGCCGCGACGTCTGACCCCACGGTCCACCCGCGCCGGCCCGATCCCCCCTCGACCGGCGCGGGTCCTCTCCTCTGTCGGTCCGTCGCTCGTACGGCTCTATCGGCCCGTCGCTCGTACGGCTCCTTCCACGGCTCGCACGCCCCTCGACACGGCTCCTTCCACGGCTCGCACGCCCCTCGACATGGCTCCTCGCACAACCCGCACGCCCCTCGACACGGCTCATCCCACGGCTCGCACGCCCCTCGACATGGCTCCTCGCACAACCCGCACGTCCCTCGACACGGCTCATCCCACAACCCGCACGCCCCTCGGTGGCGACCCGCCCCGGTTGGCGTCGAGGGCCCGGGCCGTCCGCCCGACGGCGCGTCACGACCGGTCTCAGGGTTCGTCTCCCGACGGCAACCGAGCCACGCCCAGGCCGTCGGCCTCACCGCCCGCTCGACCGACCACAGCTCTTCTGCGTTCGCGTCGGCAGGGCCGTGCGAGTCGGTGACCCAGGTCCGCCGACCGGCCGACCGGCCCGACCCGTCCGACCCGTCGGTGTACGCCCCGGTGCGACGTCCGGCCGGAGACCCTTGGCCAAGGCTCACGTCGGCCCGACGCCTCGCCCTCCCCCTCGCACCGCACCGCACCCGCACCCGCACCCGCACCACCACACTCGCAGGCCGTCCCCCCTCCTCCCCCGGCCGCCTGCCGTCACGGGCCGGCGACACCGCTGGCCGGTACCGGTACCGGCCCCGGCTACCGGCCACCCCACCACGGCGGATCGGCAGCCCCCACCCACCGACGGGCCGGCCGCCCGTACCCGCCCTCGGGCGGCGGCCCGCCCCGCCAACCGAGAGGAAGCGCCCATGCTCACCGTCACCCGCCCGCGCGGCGGCGCCGACCTGCTGGCCGCGGCCGACGACCCGTGGACCCGAGAGTGGATCACGCCCGAGTGGACCGGCCCGGCCTGGGCCGTCCAGGGCGCGGTCGCCTACGGCCTCGGAACGCCGGACGAGCCGACCGCGACCGTCACGGTCACCGGCACCGCGGAGGCCGCCACCGAACTCACCGCCCAGGTGCTGAGCACCCTGCCGGAACCGCCGTACGTCCTGACCGTGCCGCGCGGCACCGGCTCACTGCCCGACGGCGAACGAGAGGAGTGGGCGCTGATGACCACGGCCGCCGCCCCGCCCGCGCAGCCCGGCGAGGAAAAGGTCGTCCCGGTTCCGCCCGGTCCCGAGGTGGCCGCTCTGCTGGCGGAGGCGAGCCCCGGTCATCTGGTGCGCCCCGGCGATCCCCAGGTCGCCGTGTGGGCCGGCGTCCCCGGCCCGGACGGCACCCCGGTGTGCGTGGGCGCGCTGCTGACCCGCCCCGGCACCGGCGCGCCGCACCTCGCGTCGATCGCCACCGCCCCCGCTCACCGCGGCCGGGGCCTCGCCGCCGCCGTCACGGCCTGGCTCACCCGCCGGGCCCTGGAACGCGCCCCCGGCTGCAGCCTGGCCCGCCTGGACTCGGCCCGCGCCGCCCACCGCCTCTACGAACGCCTCGGGTACGGCACCGCGCAGCAGTTCACGAGCGTCACCCTCGACGTGTGGTGACACCGCCCGCACACGAACGCGCGCGGGGGCGGCCACCGATGGTGCCGCCCCCGTCGTCCCTCCACGGGCTCATGATTCGGCCGGGTCCTCCAGCAGGTGCTGGATGGCCCGCACCCGCCCGGCGACCTCGGTCATCTCCGAGCGCAGGCTCTGCTGGTCCGCCGCCAGCCGCTCCACGGCCGCGTACCTCCTGCGGTTGTGGCCCGTGGAGAACCAGAACAGGGCCGCCACGACGATCATGGTGCAGCTGAGCATGATCGCGGCGGCGATGACGGCCCCGGCCGTGGCGTCCATAGAAGAGCCCTCCCTGTCCCCCCGTGCGATGTGGTCACTCAGAGGAAGGCTAACGGCACGGACCGTCCCGTCACCATGTGGGAAAACCATAGCCCCGCACCGCATGTCCGAAGTCTTTCCAGGGTGGCCGGGTCCGTTCGCCCAGCCACCCGAAAGCCCGCAGGCCCACGCACGCCGATCCGCCCTTCCGGCCCGCACGCCCACCTCCCGGACGCCACGCCCCGACGGCGTCGCTCCCGGGCGTCTCGCCTCAGCCCCGTCGCCCGGGCGTCTCGCCTCAGCCCCGTCGGACGCACGGCGCGCCTCAGCACCATCGGGCCTGACGGTTCGCCCCGCCTGGTCGGCCCCGGGCGGCCACGGCGGCGGCACATCCACCCGCTCGGCGCGTGGCCGTCACCCCTCGTACGGCGGCAGCAACGCACCCCCGCCCCACCCCTCGTGTCAGTACCCGCGGGGTGGCAGCGCCCCGCCACCCGTCAGTACCCCCGCGACGGAGGCAGCGCCGCCACCACCCCTCAGCACCCACGCGACGGCGGCAGCGCCCCGCCACCCGTCAGTACTCGTGCGGCGACAGCGGGGCCCCCGCCCGCTCGGTGCGTTCCTGCCAGGGCCGGGCGCCGATCCGCTGGAAGATCTCCCGCGCCGCCCGCAGATAGGTCTCGGCGCCGGGCCGGTCCAGGGCGCGCAGGGCCCGCCCGATGGCCAGATTGATCTGCCCCTCCACCAGCGGACTGTCCACCCGGGCGGCGATGTCCAGCGCGTCGGTGAGGGTGTCCAGCGCCTTCTGTCCGTCGCCCGACGCGAGCCGGGTCTCACCGAGGCCGTGCAGGGCGTAGACCAGCCCGACCATGTCGGACTTCTCCTTGACGATGTGCACCACCCGGAGAAACGCTTCCTCGGCGAGCTTGACCTCGTCGGTCGCGAGATACACCCGCGCCAGCCGGTGCATGCTCTGCGCCAGGCCGCGCCCGCCGCCCGCCCCGTCGATCGTCTGCGACAGCCGGACCGCCTCCTGGCCGAGCTCGACCGCCACGTCCGCGCGGCCGAGGTCGAGCTGGATCTGGGCCATGTTGTTCACGACGTGTGCCAGCGAGGACCGGTCGCCCACCGAGCGGAAGATCTCCCGGGCCTCCTCCAGCCGGCGCATGGCCGTGTCCAGGTCGCCCCGCATCCGGTCCCGGATCGCCAGGTTCCGCAGCACCAGGGCCTCGCCGTACGGCTCTCCGCACCGGCGGTGCAGTTCCAGCGCCTCCTCCAGCAGGGCACCGGTCCGTTCGAGGTCGCGCAGCCGAAGTTCGGCGGCGCCGAGGTCGGACAGCATGACGGCCTGCCCGCGCAGGTCTCCGGCCGCCCGCGCGGCCTCCAGCGCCCGCTGGGCGCAGTGCCGCCAGTCCTCCACGTAGTTGCGGGTCTCGAACAGCACCACCATGGACGTCACCAGGTCCCAGGCGGGCTCGGCCAGGCCCAGGTCGGCCGCCTGGTCGATGAGCGCCCGCAGCGACAGCCGCTCCACCTCGAACCACTCCAGCGGCGCCACGAGCAGTTCGTCGGTGAGTTCGTCGCCCAGCGGCCGTCGCGGCGCGGTGCCGTGCAGCACGCTGAAGTCGCCGCCGTACTCCCGACGGTGAGCCTCCTCGGCCAGCGTGAGGTACGTCCGCAGCACACGCTCCCGGGCGGTTCGGCGCTGCTCCTCGTCCTCCTCCTGCGCGGCGCACTCGGCGGCGTACAGCCGCAGCAGGTTCTGCAGCCGGTAGCGCATGTGCCCCGTGGCGTCGAGCCCGACGGGCTCCAGGAACTGGGCGTCGACCAGCTGCTCGATCAGCAGTTCGGCGTCCGGTACCGGGCAGTCCAGCAACGCGGCGGCGGTCCAGGCGGCGAAGTCCGGCGAGGTCAGCAGGCCGAGCCTGCGGTAGAGGCAGGCCGCGTCCCCGGAGAGGTAGCGGTAGCTCAGCTCCAGGCCGACCCGCACCTGCGAATCGCCCTGGCTCAGCTCGTCCAGCCGCCGTTGCTCGTCCCGCAGCCGGGTCACCATGTGCCGTACCGTCCAGTGCGGCCGGGAGGCCAGCCGGGCGGCCGCGATACGCAGCGCCAGCGGCAGCCCGTCGCACAGGTGGGCGAGGGCCGCCGCGTCCGCCGGACCGGCGGCGATCCGCGACTCGCCGGCGATCGCGGCGAGCAGCCCGACCGCCTCCCGCTCGGCCAGCAGCCGCAGCTGGATCCGCGCCTGCGGCGGCCAGGTGACCAGGTCCTCCAGCGTCTCCCTGCTCGTGACGACCACACAGCACTCGCCGACACCCGGCAGCAGGTCGCGCACCTGCGCGTAGTGACGGACGTTGTCCAGGACGACCAGCATGCGGCGTCCGGCGAGCAGCGACCGGTACAGCGCGATCCGCTCCTCGTGCGCCGTCGGCACGTGGTCCGCGGCCACGCCCAGCGAGCGCAGGAAGCGCCCGAGCACGTCCCCGGCCTCGGTGGGTGTGTGCAGGCCGTCGTAGCCGCGCATGTCCGCGTACAGGCTGCCGTCCGGGAAGTGCTCGTGGACCCGGTGGCCCCAGTGGACCGCGATCCCCGTCTTCCCCACTCCGGCCACCCCGGTGATCAGCCCCACCCGGGGCCCCGGCGCGTTCCCTGGCTCCGTCAGCAGCGCGTCCAGATCGGCGAGTTCGGCCTCCCGGCCGATGAAGCCCGGTATGCCGGGCGGAAGTTCGGAGGGCACCGGGCCGGGACGGCCCGAGGCTCCGGCGGCCTGGCCGACCGGGCTGTCGGGCGCGGCGAGCGAGGGATCGTCGTTGAGGATCGCGTCGTGCAGGCTCTGCACATCGGGGCCGGGCTCCAGCCCCAGCTCCTCGACGAACTGCTTGCGCGCCGCCCGGAACGCGTCCATCGCCTCCGCACGCCGCCCGGCCCGGTACAGCGCCAGCATGAGATGCCCCAACGTCCGCTCCCGCAGCGGGTGTTCCCGTACGACGGCGGACAGTTCCGGGATGATCTCCTGGTGGTGGTCGAGCGCCAGGTGCACGGCGCTGGCATCGTCGAAGGCATTGAGCCGGCGCTCCTCCAGCCGGGACGCCTCGTCCTCGACCGGACGCCCCATCACCCCGCTGAGCGCGGGACCGCGCCACAATCCGAGGGCCTGCGCATAGTGCTGCGCCGCCTCGGGCAGCCGGTTCTCGGCCACGGCCTGCTCGGCCCGGCTCACCAGACCGGTGAAGACCAGCCAGTCGATCTCGTGCCGCGACGCGTCCAGCAGATAGCCCGGATGCTGGGTGACGATCACGTCGTCCGCCACGCCGGCACCCTTGAACGCCTTGCGCAGCGCGGCCACGCAGATCGCGACCTGGGTGCGGGCCGTGGAAGGGGGCCTGCCGTTCCACACGACGTCGATGAGAGTGTCCACCGGCACGACGCGCCCCGGGTTGATGACGAGCAGCGCCAGAATGGCCCGCTGCCGCGCGCCGCCCACCGACACCGGCACCCCGTCGGCCTCGACCGCTAAGGGGCCGAGCACGGTGAATCGGAGATCTGCCCCCATGTGCGCCCCCCAGCACAGTCATCATCATCCGACAAGGATCATGCTGCATGTTTCCGCCGAGCGCCAGGCATCGCAAGCCAAATCCCGGTCAGGAAAAATCGAAATATTTCCTTCCATTTGCGCCCATACAGCGGCGGTCGCACAGGCCGCCACCCACCGCGCCAACTGGCCCGCGGGACCCGGCCGTCACCCTCACCCGGCCCTCGACCTCACCCGGCCGGAACAGCGCCGAAACTACCGCGCCAACCTGTGAGCCCCAGCCCCCAGCCGCCAGGCTCCAGGCTCCAACACGGACAACTGCCGCTGCCGGGCGCCGACCAGAAGCCGCGCGACCTCCGAAACGACGAGATCCCGTTCAGTTCGATGAACTGAACGGGATCTCCCGAACCACTCCCGACCGAAGCCGGAACGGTCATTGCGTGGACCTGAGGGGATTTGAACCCCTGGCCCCCTCGATGCGAACGAGGTGCGCTACCGGACTGCGCCACAGGCCCTTGCAACGAGTGAAACTCTAGCACCCCCATCGGCCTGCTCAAAAATCCGTTCCGGGGGGTGGAGGCGGGGGCGTCGGAGGCCGTCGGAGGGCCTCGGTGAGCCTCAAGGGCGTGAGGGCGTGGGCGCGCGGGCGAGGCCGGGGTGGGGCGCATGGCGGGGTGAGGCGGGGTTAGGGCAGGTGGGAGTGGGGTGCCCTAGACGGGGCTGGCGGAACGGGGAACGGATTGCGAGGGGCGGGGGCTCACAAGGGAGGTGGCGGAGGCGCGCAAGGGAGTGGGCGCGCAAGGGAGTGGGCGTGCAAGGGAGTGGGCGTGCAAGGGAGTGGGCGGGGGCGGTGTGTGTGGAAGAGGGGCGCAGCCGACGCGGACAGGGCGTGCAGGGAGAGGAAGCGCGGGTGCACGTCGGGCGGAAGGACCGCGACACAGGCAAGGCTGCAGGGGGCGGGCACGGCGTGGGCGTGGGGGGCCCGGCACGCGCCGACGCGCACGAGGAGCCGGGCGCGGGCCGGCGCGCGCCCCCGCCCCGGCCCGTTTCACTCGTTGGCGGCCTTGGGCCGGTCACCGTCCTCGTACTGGTCGAACAGCGGCGTACGCACCCGCTCCCGGGACCGCCGAGCGGACGCGGCCCGTCGCGCGTCACTGCGCTCGCCTCCGTCCGCCTCCTCCTCCGCGGGAGCGGCGCTCTCGCCCATCTCGGCGCCGGTCTCGCGCTCCTCGCGCTCCTCGTGCTCCTCGTACGCCGGCGTGACCGCGCTCGAACGCGCCGAACTCCAGGTGTCGGGTGCCCCAAGATCCACATCCGCCGTGGCCCGCGGCGCGACCGGCGCGGTGACGTACGTCGGCAGCGGAACCGGCACGGGCTCCCAGCTCTCCCCCGGCCCCGGCCGTCGCCGCTCACGCTGCTGGTCCACCCACTCGGCGTGGTCCGTCTGCTCGACCAGCGCACGCCGGTCGGCGGCGCGCGCGAGCAGTCCAGGGTCGGTCTCCGGCTCGGGCGCCTGATCAGGCTCCTCTGCGCCGGGTTCCGCCTCGGAGTCGAGGGGCACGGACGCGGACGCGCGCCGGCGCGGGTGGCGCTCGCGCTCCTTCAGTCGTTGTGCGGCCGCCTCGGCGCGCTGCCGGTCCATCTGAAACGCGAAGCGCCGACGCTCCTGGGAGCGCAGATACGCGATGTACGCGCTGAGCAGGACGGCGGGCACACCGGGCGCCCACAGGAACGCGAGCCCCCCGACGGCGGCGACGATCGCACCCAGCGTGAATGCGAGGAACAGCATCACCGTCGTGCGCCGGCGGCGCGCGAGAACCTTCATGCGCCGTGCGCGCGCGGCAGCCGCCTGCGCGGCCGGCCCGGTGGGCGCGGCAGGGCGGGCCGTGCGCCGGGCTCCGGGCATCCGCTTACGCGCCGATGCGGGCTCCGCGGCGCGCGCGGGCTCGCGCCGCGACGACACGCCGGCACTTCCCTCGCGGCCCGGCACGTGACCGGCTTCCCGCGCGGTCGCCCCACCGGCCGTACGCGCGGGATGGTCCGCGTGACCGGCCTGGCCACGCGGCTCATGCGCGGACTCACGCCCCGGTTCCAGGCCCTGGCCGTGCTCCCGCTCGTGGAGCGCCACGTACACCTGGGGGCGCGTGGGAGGCATGGCGAAGGCCCGGACGTCCACCGCGTCGGTGACGGCGTCCGGGTCGACATCCGGCTCCGCCTCGTCGGCGGAGCGCGCCCGCAGGTCCTTGGCGTACCGGCGCTCCATCCCCGCCCGTCCGGACAGCAACCGGATGGCTGTGCTGAAGCGTTCCGTCGGACGGGCCTCGTTCAGCTCGTCCTGCCTACGGAGCCACATCGGCACCAAGTAGGCGGCCCAGGCCCCGACAATGACTGCGTAGATGAGGCCGCTGCTGCTCACGCCTCACACCGTAGAGGGGTTTGCGCGAGGCCATCCGCCAATTGGGCCGGTGTGTCGCACGATCTGGCTGATATTTCGAGCTTTTTTTGTGATCGATGCGATCACCAGGCCGCCACGGAGGGGAATTCAATGCCCGCAGCTGGTCACGCGGCGATCAATTTCGAACATTTATTCAATTTCCGGGGGTGGTCCGATTCCCCGGCGCGTCCTCGTGGTCGCGGGGCGCGCGCTGGGCTCGTGAGCGCCGCCAGCGGGTCAGCAGTCCCTCGGGCACTTCCTCTGCGGTGAGTGCGTAGACGAGGTGGTCCCGCCAGGCTCCGTCGATGTGGAGATAACGGGGCCGCAGCCCCTCGTCCCGGAATCCAAGTTTCTCCACCACGCGGCGGCTGGGCCCGTTCTCGGGGCGAATGCAGACCTCGACGCGGTGCAGTCCGACACCGCGGAAACAGTGGTCGACCACCAGCGCCACGGCCGTCGGCATCACCCCGCGGCCGGCGACCGCCTCGTCGACCCAGTAGCCGATGTGCCCGGAGCACATCGAGCCCCAGGTGATCCCGGCCACCGTCAGCTGCCCGACGAGCCGCCCCTCGTACTCGATGACGAAGGGCAGCATCCGGCCCGCGCCCGCCTCCGACCTCAGGTGCCGGACCATCTGGCGGTAGGTCGGCCGGTGCGCGATGGGTCCGCTCGGAGCGGGCGGCGGGATGGTCGCCTCCCAGGGGCGCAGCCAGTCCCGGTTGCGCCGGTTCACCTCACGCCACGCGCGCTGGTCGCGCAGCTTTATCGGCCGCAGGACGACATCGCCCTCCACCAGTCGCACGGGCCAGGATGGACTGTTCAGCGCGCACCCCCCGGAGTTCCCGCCCCGCCCTGAGCAGCGCTGGGGGAACGTCTGGAACCGTCGTCACCGGTCGGCGCCGCCTGAGCGTCGGGCCGGGGATGGTCACCCCCTCGGATCTGCTCGACGGCGTGGACCAGCAGGTGTTCCAGGACGGCCAGCCCGTCCTTCACCCCGCCCGAGGAGCCGGGCAGGTTGACGATCAGTGTCCGCTGCGCCACTCCGGCCAGGCCCCGCGAGAGCGCCGCGGTCGGCACCTTCTCCCGGCCGAACGCGCGGATGGCCTCCGGGATGCCCGGCACCTCGTGGTCGAGCACCGCGCGGGTGGCCTCGGGAGTACGGTCGGTGGGCGAGACACCGGTTCCACCGGTCGTGACGATCACGTCGTACCCGGCGGCCACACCGGCACGCAGGGCGGTTTCCACCGGAGCCCCGTCGGGGACCACCCGCGGTCCGTCGACGGTGAAGCCGAAACGCTGGAGCCCCTCGGCGACCAAGGGGCCGCCCTTGTCCTCGTACACGCCTGCGGCGGCGCGGTTGGAGGCGGTCACCACCAGCGCGCGATACGGCGCGCGCCGCGCGTCACCGGCGGACGGCGCGCCGCTCACGACCGGCTCCAGTCGCCCGACTTTCCGCCCGTCTTCTCCTCCACGCGCACGTCCGTGATGACCGCTCCCTTGTCGACCGCCTTGACCATGTCGATCACGGTGAGTGCGGCGACGGAGACTGCGGTGAGCGCTTCCATCTCGACACCGGTACGGTCCGTCGTCCTCACTGTCGCGACGATCTCCACGGCGTCGTCCGCGACCGACAAGTCCAGTTTCACACCGGAGAGCGCCAGGGGATGACACAACGGGATCAGGTCCGGGGTGCGCTTGGCACCCATGATGCCCGCGATGCGCGCGGTGGCCAGCGCGTCACCCTTGGGCACGCCTTCTCCGCGCAGCAGCTCGACCACGCGGGGCGAGACGACAACCCGCCCGCTGGCGCGCGCCGTGCGCGCCGTCACGTCCTTGCCGGAGACGTCGACCATGCGGGCGGCCCCCGCCTCGTCGATGTGCGTCAGTCGGTCCTGCGTACTCATGCTCGTTCGGCGCTCCCGGTCCGGGCCCGTCCGCGGTGCGGCGCGCGGGCCTGCTGTGCGCGACACGCTACCCCCACGACCGGGCGCTCAGACGTCCAGGACCGGAGTGCGGGCGGGCGCGGAGGCGGGTTCGCGCGCCGGTTCAGCCGAGCAGGACGACCTCGACCTCGGCGCCCGGCTCGACGGTCTCGGCGTCCTCGGGGACGACGATCAGTGCGTCGGCGTGCGCGAGGGCGGCGACCAGATGGGATCCGGCACCGCCGACCGGACGGACCGTGCCGTGGGCGTAGGTGCCGCGCAGGAACTGCCGCCGTCCCTTCGGGGAGGCAAGAGCCCGGTCCGCGGCCAGCTTCGCACGCGTGGTGGGCCGGTGGACATCAGCGAGGCCCATCAGGGCACGGATGGCCGGTCGGGCGAACAACTCGAAGGACACGTACGACGACACCGGGTTGCCGGGCAGAGCCAGCAGCGGGATGTGCTCCGGACCGATGGACCCGAACCCCTGCGGCTTGCCCGGCTGCATGGCGAGCTTGCGGAACTCGATGCCGCTGCCCGCCTCGTCCTCGTCCCCGACGTGGGACAGCGCTTCCTTGACGACGTCGTACGCCCCGACGCTGACACCGCCCGTGGTGACCAAGAGGTCGGCACGGACGAGCTGGTCCTCGATGGTCGAGCGGAGCGTCTCCGCGTCGTCGGTGACCGCGCCCACCCGGTAGGCGATGGCGCCCGCGTCACGGGCCGCCGCAGTGAGGGCGAAACTGTTGGAGTCGTAGATCTGACCGTTGCCGAGGTCCTCGCCGGGCTGGACGAGTTCGCTGCCGGTGGACACGATGACCACGCGCGGGCGCGGGCGCACCCGGACGGTGCCCCGGCCGATCGCGGCCAGGAGAGCGATCTGCGGAGGGCCCAGAACGGTGCCGGCCTCCAGGGCCCGGTCGCCGGCCTTCACGTCGCTGCCCTGCGCGCGCACGTGCGCGCGTGCCTCGGCCGACCGGTACACGCGTACATGCCCGGTGGCGCCCTCGGGGGCGAGGCTGCGCGCACGCATACCGCCGACCGGGCCCTCGCCGAGCCCGCCGTCGGTCCACTCCACGGGGACGACGGTCTCGGCTCCCGGCGGCAGCGGGGCGCCGGTCATGATCCGGGCGGCCTGCCCGGGGCCCACGTGGAGCAGTTCGGCCTGGCCGGCCGCGACGTCCCCGACGACCTCCAGGACCGCGGGGAACTCCTCACCGGCACCCGCCACGTCCGCGACCCGCACCGCGTACCCGTCCATGGAGCTGTTGTCGAACGGCGGCAGCGAGACCGGCACCGTGACCTCCTCGACCAGAACACAGCCCTGGGCGTCGAGCAGTTGCAGCTCGATCGGTTCCAGGGGGCGGACGGTGGCGAGGATGTCGTCCAGGTGCTCGTCGACCGACCACAGGTGGTCCTGGCCGGTGGAGCGGGGCGCGGCGGTGCTCAACGTGGTTACAACTCCTCGGTGACGTAACTGCGAAGCCAGGATCGGAAGTCCGGACCCAGATCTTCACGTTCGCACGCGAGTCTGACAATGGCCCGCAGGTAGTCGCCGCGGTCGCCGGTGTCATAGCGGCGGCCCTTGAAGACGACTCCGTGGACGGGGCCGCCGACCTTCTCGTCCTGGGCGAGTTGCTGCAGGGCGTCGGTGAGCTGGATCTCGCCGCCGCGTCCCGGCTCGGTCTTGCGCAGGACGTCGAAGATGCTCGCGTCGAGGACGTACCGGCCGATGATGGCGTAGCTGGAAGGGGCGTCAGCCTGGTCGGGCTTCTCCACCAGCCCGGTCACCTTGACGACGTCGCCGTCGGTGGTGGCCTCCACCGCCGCGCACCCATAGAGGTGAATCTGCTCGGGCGCCACCTCCATCAACGCGACGACACTGCCGCCGCGCTGTTCCTGCACCTCGATCATCCGCTTGAGCAGCGGATCGCGCGGGTCGATCAGGTCGTCACCCAGCAGGACGGCGAACGGGTCCTGCCCGACGTGCGGCGCGGCGCAGAGCACGGCGTGCCCGAGACCCCGGGGGTCGCCCTGCCGCACGTAGTGCATGGTCGCGAGGTCGCTGGACTCCTGGACCTTCGCGAGCCGATTGGCGTCGCCCTTCTTCTCCAGAGCCGACTCAAGCTCGTAATTGCGGTCGAAATGGTCCTCCAGGGGGCGCTTGTTGCGGCCCGTGACCATGAGAACGTCATCGAGACCTGCGGAGACGGCCTCCTCGACCACGTACTGGATCGCCGGCTTGTCCACGACCGGCAGCATCTCCTTGGGAGTGGCCTTGGTGGCCGGCAGGAACCGGGTGCCGAGCCCGGCTGCGGGGATGACAGCCTTGGTGATCCTGGGGTGCGACTGAGTCATGCCCGTCACCATATCGGCTGCCTTTGAGAGGAATCTGCCGCCCCGGTCAATAGGTGTTCATATGAACGAATTCGAACAGAACGGGAGCGTCATGCACGCCAAAGGCACCGCCGAGTCTGACAAGCGTATGTTGCGCCGAGAGCTCATCACGGTGAGGAACACATTGACGTCGGATGACGTACGGGAAGCCGCCGCGTCCCTTGCCCGGCGCGCCCTGGAGCTGCCCGAGCTGGCGCGGGCGCGCACGGTGGCGGCGTACGTCTCCGTGGGGAGCGAACCCGGCACCCTCACACTGCTCGACGCGCTGCGCGCGCGGGGCGTACGCGTCCTGCTGCCCGCGCTGCTGCCCGACAACGACCTGGACTGGGGGGCGTACGCCGGCGAGGGGTCACTCGCGCGGGTGCAGCACGGGGGCGGGATGGCGCTCTTCGAACCGACCGGCGCGCGGCTCGGACCGGGCGCCGTGACGCAAGCCGACGTGGTGCTGCTGCCGGGGCTCGCCGTCGACGCGCACGGTATGCGGCTGGGGCGTGGTGGCGGCTCGTACGACCGTGTGCTCTCGCGTCTTGAGCACGCGGGAGCACACCCCGCCCTGGTGGTGCTCCTGTACGACGCGGAAATCGTGGATCGTGTTCCGGCCGAGGCGCACGACCGGCCGGTGCACGCCGTGGTGACGCCCTCCGCGGTGCGCCGCTTCGGGCGCGGCTGACGGACGAGCGAGCCGGACGGCTCGAGGGGGCTTCCACGGGCACGTGGAAGCCCCCTCGCGCTAGTGGTCCGGCCGGCTCACGGCTTCAGGACGAGCTTGTCGCCGGTGTCCTCGTCGACGGCCTTCCGGGAGAAGGACCAGTCGAGGAGTTCGCCCTTGGCCCACTTGCCCGTCTGGTCGGTGTAGTGGGCGCTGAAGGCATGCCCCGAGGCACCGGTGAGGTTGATCCACTTGGACTTGTCGAAGTCGTCGAGGTTGATCACCATCCGCATCGAGGGGACCCAGACGACCTCGTAGCCACCGGCGGCGTTCCAGCCGGTGGCGTCGACCGCCGCCTCGCCACCGCTGAGCTTCCACGGCCCGCGGTTGAGGATGTACTGCAGGAAGCCGGGTCCGCTGGTGCCGAGCGTCTGGTTCTTCAGGAACAGGCGGTGCAGGCGTCCCCAGCTCCAGGTGTCGATGTCCTTGCCGAGCTTGGCGGTCAGCTCCCACCGGGCGTCGATCATGGCTCGCTCGAACAGCTGGTCACGGTTGGTCGCGCCGGGACGGGTGCCCGACTTGGGCGTCGTCCACCACGGGCTGTCCGGCTTCTCCATGAGGGTGCGGACGACCTCGAACCAGCGGTCGCCACCGTCCGGCTGGGCCTGGTCCGCGTCGCGTTCGCCGCACTCGCGCACCTTGCGGGTGTCGTCGACCGGGCCGGTGGTGTTGACCGGGTCGACCCACAGGCACTGGCCCTCGACGCGCAGTTCCTTGGGCAGCTTGTGGCCGAAAGCGAGCTTGAGGATGTTGCGCCAGACCGCGTTGAAGTAGGCGGCGGCCGCGGAGTCGGCGTCCTGCGTGTAGTCCCAGCCCTGGAGCAGCTTCTGGGCGTCGCGCACGTCCGGGTCGTCGAGGTCGATGTCCAGCAGCTTGGGCACGAGCAGCTTGGCCATTTCGCTGCTGTTGTCCAGCTGCATCTGGCGCATGTCGTCGGTCGAGACCTTGCCGCCGCCCTTGATCTTCTGCTTGATGAGGTCGGTGATCCGCTGGCTGCGGGCGCCGTACCCCCAGTCCGTGGTGAGGGTGTAGGGGTACTTGTCCTTGTCGACGACGGCCTGGTTGGCGGTCACGATGTAGCCGCGCTCCGGGTCGTACTCGTAGGGCAGCTCGTCGAACTTGATGTAGCCGGTCCACTTGTACTTGCGGTCCCAGCCCGGGGCCGGGATCGAGCCGTCGTGGCCCTTCGCGCGCGTGGGGATCTTGCCCGGCAGGGTGTAGCCGATGTGGTTGTCGGTGTCCGCGTAGACCAGGTTCTGCGAGGGGACGTCGAACAGCTTGGCCGCCCCGCGGAAGTCCTCCCAGTCGGTCGCCTTGTCCATCACGAAGACGGCGTCCATGGTGGTGCCCGGCTGGAGGGCGGTCCAGCGCAGGGCGACACCGTAGCCGTCGCCGCGGTCGGGGGCGGCCGTGTCGACGCCGGCCCGCTTGCCGACGTCCACGAGTTCGTCGCTGCGGTCGGAGAGCAGGGGCATCCCGTCCTCGGTCTGCCGGACGACGATCTTCTTCGACGCCCCGCCGGCAACCCGGATCGTCTCCTCGCGGGTGGTGAACGGCCGCACCTTGCCGTCGTACAGGTAGCCGTCGCCGGTGAGCTTCTCCAGGTAGAGGTCGGTGACGTCGACACCGGAGTTGGTCATGCCCCAGGAGATCTTCTGGTTGTGACCGATGATCACACCGGGCACGCCGGCGAAGGTGTAGCCGGCGACGTCGAACTGGCACTTGCCGGTGAGGCTGCGGCAGTGCAGGCCCATCTGGTACCAGACGGAGGGCAGCGCGGGCGACAGGTGAGGGTCGTTGGCCAGTAGCGGCTTCCCGGTGATGGTGTGCTGCCCCCCGACGACCCATGAGTTGGAGCCGATGCCGTTACCGTTCACGCCGACGGCGGTGGGCAGGTCGTCCAGGACGTCGTAAAGGCCCCCGAGCTGGCTCTGGAGGGCCGACCCCTCGGTCTCCGTGGACAGAGCCGTGCCGCTCGTCCCGGACCCCGTGGCGGAGCCCTCGGAGTCGCCCGCCCCGCTGCCCTGCTCGTAGGTCTCGGTCAGCTCGTCGTACTGGCCCTCCTGCACGATCGCCTGGTTACGGCTGTACGGGTACTTCGGGTACAGGTCGGCGATCTGCTGGGGGCCGAGACGGCTGGTCATCAGCGCGCGGTCGATCTCGTCCTGCATGTTGCCGCGCAGGTCCCAGGCCATCGCCTTGAGCCACGAGACCGAGTCGACGGGGGTCCACTGGGCCGGCTTGTAGTCGTTGCTGAAGCCGAGCGCCGCGTACTCCAGCGAGATCTCCTCGCCGTCCTTGCCGTCGAGGTAGGCGTTGACTCCCTTGGCGTACGCCTGGAGGTATTTCTTGGTGGAGGCCGACAGGACCTTGTCGTACTCCTCCTTGGCGATCCGGTCCCAGCCCAGGGTGCGCAGGAACTCGTCGTTGTCGATCTGGCTCTTGCCGAACATCTCCGACAGGCGCCCGGACGTCAGGTGCCGGCGCACGTCCATCTCGTAGAACCGGTCCTGCGCCTGGACGTAGCCCTGCGCCATGAACAGGTCCTCGTCCGAGGAGGCGTAGATCTGCGGGATGCCGTGGCCGTCCCGCTTCACGTCGACAGGTCCGGACAGGCCCTGCAGCGTGATCGACCCGGTCGTCTGCGGGAAGGAGGCGCGGACGGTGCTGACGGACCAGTAGGCGCCGAAGGCGATACCGCCGATGAGGGCCAGCACCAGTACGAGCACGAAAAGACGGGCTTTGCGCCCCTTTTTCCTGCCTGACTTGCCGGGCTTGTCACCCGTTGTGGCGGTGGTGTTGGGGGGCATCGCTGTCCTTGCTGTCCTAACGCGAGCGGCAAAGCGGGCTGTCCTTTTGAATGAGCGCTGGAGCAACCATAGGCGCAGGGCCCGGCGCCACTTGACTCGGAGTGGGGAACCAGCACGCAAGGACGTTCGATCCTGCCCGGACCAGCGTCAAGAAAACGTCAAGAGTTAGGTAAGGTAACGAAGTAGTTATCCGGGGCGCACGGCTGTCGCGCCCGGTGTATGTGTGCGCCCTCGCGCAAGGCGCGTGCGCCAGGGAAGGGAACCGCCGCTGACTGTTCACCACCTCAACCAGCTCCTCCTCGTCTGCTCGCTCGTCCTGCTCGTCGCCGTGGCAGCGGTCCGGATCTCCTCGCGCAGCGGACTCCCCAGCCTGCTCGTGTACCTGGGCATCGGCGTGCTCATGGGCCAGGACGGCATCGGTGACATCCACTTCGACAACGCCGAACTCACTCAGGTCATCGGCTACGCGGCGCTCGTCGTGATCCTGGCCGAGGGCGGTCTCGGCACGAAGTGGAAAGAGATCAGACCCGTCCTGCCGGCCGCCTCCACCCTGGCGTTGGCGGGGGTCGCGGTGAGCGTCGGCATCACGGCGACGGCGGCGCATCACCTGGTCGGGCTGGAGTGGCGGCAGGCGCTCATCGTGGGCGCGGTGGTGTCGTCGACGGACGCGGCCGCGGTCTTCTCCGTACTCCGCAAGATTCCCCTTCCCGCGCGCGTGACGGGCACGCTGGAGGCGGAGTCCGGCTTCAACGACGCCCCGGTGGTCATCCTGGTCGTCGCCTTCTCCGCGGCCGGCCCCGTCGAGCACTGGTACGCGCTGCTGGGCGAGATAGCCCTGGAACTGGTCATCGGCGCGGCCGTCGGGCTCGCCATCGGCTGGGCGGGCTCCTGGGGGCTGCGGCACGTCGCACTGCCCGCCTCCGGTCTGTATCCCATCGCCGTCATGGCCATCGCGATCACGGCGTACGCGGCGGGCGCGCTGGCACACGGCAGCGGCTTCCTCGCCGTCTACCTCGCCTCGATGGTCATGGGGAACGCGAAGCTGCCGCACTGGCCCGCCACGCGCGGGTTCGCCGACGGGCTCGGCTGGATCGCCCAGATCGGCATGTTCGTCCTGCTGGGCCTCCTGGTCACTCCGCACGAACTGTTCGGGGACGTGTGGTCGGCCCTCGTCATCGGCCTGGTACTGACGATGGTGGCGCGCCCCTTGAGCGTGCTGCTGTGCCTGGTGCCCTTCCGGGTGGCCTGGCGGGAGCAGGCACTGATGTCCTGGGCCGGCCTGCGCGGCGCCGTACCGATCATCCTGGCGACGATCCCCATGGTGAACGGGGTCGAGGGCAGCCGCCGCCTCTTCAACATCGTCTTCATCCTGGTCGTGGTCTACACGCTCGTCCAGGGCCCCACACTGCCCTGGCTCGCACGGACCCTGCGCCTGGGCGACGACTCCGAGGCCACCGATCTCGGCATCGAGTCGGCGCCCCTGGAGCGCCTGCGCGGACATCTGCTGTCCGTCGCGATCCCCGAGGACTCGAAGATGCACGGCGTCGAGGTCAACGAGCTCCGGCTGCCGACCGGCGCCGCGGTCACCCTGGTCGTACGGGACGGGACATCGTTCGTCCCGCTGCCCAGTACGGTGCTGCGCCGCAACGACGAACTGCTCGTCGTCACCACCGACCCGGTGCGGGACGCCACCGAGCGGCGGCTGCGCGCCGTCGCACGCGGGGGCAAGCTGGCCGGCTGGCTCGGCACAGGAGGCGAGGCCGCACGTTAAGTGCGCGTTTCGCACCGTTCACGCCCTGGACAATCACAGGCAGACGTCGTCGTGGTGCTCGTTTTCACAGGCATGACCAACAGTGATCCCTGTACCATGAAGGCGCACCTTGATCGAACCAACTCTGCCTGACGCAGAGCTGGCGCGACCGTATGGCGGCCGGAAAGCTCCCCACAAGGGACGCCGGTATCTACCGCAGTGCGCGCAAGAGGACAGCTCTCGGCGCCCCCGCACAGGCGCGCTACCAGGCGGCAGAAAGGCACGGGCCGTGGCATCCACGGTCACCACCGAGCCGTCGAAGGGCTCGTCGGCATCCTCCCGCCCGGGATACGGGCAACTGCTGCGCACCCGCGGCGCATGGACGTTCCTGCTGCCGGGTTTCGCGGCGCGCCAGCCGTTCGCGATGCTCACCCTCTCCATCGTGCTGCTCGTGCAGCACACCACCGGCTCGTACGGGGCGGCGGGCGCCGCCGCGGCCGTCACCGGCGTCTCCATGGCGCTGTTCGCGCCGTACAGCGGGCGCCTGGCCGACCGCTACGGCCAGCGCGCCGTGCTGGTCCCCGGTGTGCTGGTGCACGCGCTGGCCGGCCTCACCCTGACGGCGCTCGCGCTGGCTCACGCGCCTCTTTGGGTGCTCTTCGTGGCGGCCGTCCCCACCGGCGCCTCCGTCCCGCAGGTCGGGCCCATGGTGCGCGCACGCTGGGGCGTGACGCTGAAGGACTCGCCCCTGATGTCCACCGCGGCGGCCTTCGAGTCCGTCACGGACGAGCTGACCTTCGTTGTCGGCCCCCTGCTGGCCACCGCGCTGTGCACCACCGTGAACCCGGCGGCGGGCCTGGTGACGGAAGCCTCGCTGACCCTGCTCGGCGGCCTGCTCTTCGCAGCCCAGAAGGGCACCCAGCCGCCGGTCGCCGCGAGCCGGCACGCGCGCGTGGAGCACGCCTCGGCCCTGCGCGTCCCCGGCGTGCGCGTCCTCATCGTCGTGTTCCTGGGCATCGGCTCCGTCTTCGGCGGCATGCAGGTCTCGCTGGCGGCTTTCACCGAGTCGATCGGCGAGCCCGGCCTGAACGGTGTCCTGTACGGCGTCTTCGCCGCGGGCAACATGCTCTCCGGCATCGCCTGCGGCGCGATCGCCTGGAGGGCCGCCCCGCAGCGCCGTCTCGTCGTCGGGTACGCGGCGCTCGCACTGGCCGCGTCCGGCCTCTGGGCCGCGCACTCGGTGCTGCTCCTGACCGGCCTGGGGCTTCTCGTCGGCATGTGCATCGCGCCGGCGCTGATCACCGGCTACACGCTCGTCGAGGGTCTCGTCCTGGCCGGCGCGCGCACCGAGGCCTTCACCTGGCTGACGGGCGCGGTGGCGCTGGGGCAGGCCGGAGCCGTCACCGTCGCCGGACAGCTGGAGGACCGCTTCTGGGGCGGCGCCGGATTCCTCGTGCCGATGGGGGGCACGGTGCTCGCCCTGGCGACCCTGCTGGCGCTGCGCTCGCGCCTCGTGGCGCGCCCCCGCGGCCGTACCGTCGCACGTGGCGTCGGTCACCGCGCGCCCGTGACAGTGGACTGATCCCGAGGAATGCGTCAGTATGGACCGTCGTTAGCACTCATTGAGTGAGAGTGCCAGGAGGAAGACAGTGCCGACCTACCAGTACCAGTGCACCGAGTGCGGCGAGGGCCTTGAGGCGGTGCAGAAGTTCACCGACGACGCCCTGACCGAGTGCCCCAGCTGCGGTGGCCGCCTGAAGAAGGTGTTCTCCGCGGTCGGCATTGTCTTCAAGGGCTCCGGTTTCTACCGCAACGACAGCCGCGGCTCCTCGTCGAGCAGCTCGCCGGCGTCGTCCAAGTCGTCGACGTCCACCTCGGACTCTTCTTCCTCGTCGTCCTCCTCCTCGGAGTCGAAGACGTCGACCTCCAGCTCCTCCGCCGCCTGAGGTCTGCTGTCGAAGGCCCTGCCGTCCCCCGGGACGGCAGGGCCTTCGACACGTCGTGAGGGAGCAGCCGCCGTCCGTTCGCACGGATGAGCCCATGGCCTGGGAGCGCAGGCTAGTGTGCTGGTCATGGCGAACGCAGAGATCGGTGTAATCGGCGGCTCCGGGTTCTACTCGTTCCTCGACGACGTGACCGAGGTTCAGGTGGACACTCCGTACGGAGCGCCCAGCGACTCCCTCTTCCTCGGTGAGGTCGCCGGGCGGCGGGTCGCCTTCCTGCCCCGGCACGGGCGCGGGCACCACCTGCCGCCTCACCGGATCAACTACCGGGCCAACCTCTGGGCGCTGCGTTCGGTCGGTGTGCGCCAGGTCCTCGGCCCGTGCGCGGTCGGCGGTCTGCGCCCCGAGTACGGGCCCGGCACACTCCTCGTCCCCGACCAACTGGTGGACCGTACGAAGGCCCGCTCGAACTCGTACTTCGACGGGTTGCCGCTGCCCGACGGGAGCGTGCCGAACGTGGTGCACGTCTCCCTGGCGGACCCGTACTGCCCCACCGGTCGGGCGGCGGCGCTGAAGGCGGCGCGCGGGCATGACTGGGAGGCGGTGGACGGCGGAACGCTGGTCGTGGTGGAAGGCCCACGATTCTCGACCCGGGCCGAGTCACTGTGGCACCAGGCGCAGGGCTGGTCCGTGGTGGGTATGACCGGCCACCCCGAGGCGGCGCTCGCCCGGGAACTCGAACTCTGTTACACGTCGCTGACCCTGGTCACGGACCTGGACGCGGGCGCCGAGACCGGTGAGGGCGTCTCGCACGACGAGGTGTTGCGGGTCTTCGCCGCCAATGTGGACCGGATGCGGGGCGTGCTGTTCGACGCGGTGGCGGCGCTGCCCGCGACCGGGGAACGGGACTGCCTCTGCGTGAGCGCGCTGGGCGGGATGGACCCGGGTTTCGAGCTGCCGTAAGAGTGGGAGCGGGGCTTCCCGAGCGGACTCCGGAGGTGGTTCCGGACTACTTCGGGGTGTGGAATCTCCTTCGAGTGAGGGAGTTGTCCACAACCCGTCGGTAGTCCACAGGCTCCGACGGGCGGCGGCCCGAGGGCTCATGGTGGGCCGTGCAAGCCCGTCTCTCGCCGCAGGTGGTGACTCATGTCCATGCCTCCCCCACCCTTCGTGCCTTGGTCCGACTCCCCCGCCTCCCCCGTGCCCGGCACCTCGCATCCGCCGGGTGCGGACGCGCCCCCCACGTGTGAGGTGCCGCCGTTCGCTCCCGTTCGGGTGCGCGGGGGGAGGTATCAGCTACAACGGCTCCTCCGGTCTCGCAGGCGGGCCCTGGCGCTGGGCCTCGCCGTCACCGCCGCCGCGCTGGTCGCCGCGGGCCCCGGAGACGGGGCCGACCGGCCACCCGGCCACCCGGGCGACGGCCCGCGAGCGCACGCCCGTCCGGTAAGCGGCGAGCGGGACCGGCGGCACCGGGCTGCCGAGACAGTCTCCGCGCCGGTGCGCATCGCCGACGCCGGCGCGGTGCGCCTGTTGCGCCCCGGCGACCGGGTCGACGTGATCGCCGCCGGGCAGACCGCCTCGGGCGCGGACGCGCGCGTGGTCGCACGGGGCGCGCTGGTGACGAACGTGCCGGAGCCGACCGAGGACGCGGGCGTCTCCGTCGACGGCGGTGCGCTGGTCGTTCTGTCGGTGCCGCGGACCATCGCGGCGCGTCTCGCGGGCGCCGGCGCGACAGCACGGCTGGCGGTGACACTGTGCTGAGTCCACTGGTCCGACTTGTGAGGGATGTGCTGTCAAGTCCCCCCATCGAGCTACCGAATTGGACACCTCGGCCTGACTCTGACGTAGGTTGCGGAGCTGTTTGTTCCACAACCTGTGAATACGAGGAGAGTCACCGAGGTGAGCAAGAAGAAGGGCCCCAGCGTTCTGCAGGGCTTCAAGACCTTCCTGATGCGCGGCAACGTCGTCGACCTGGCGGTGGCGGTGGTCATCGGCGCCGCCTTCACGAACATCGTGAACTCGGTGGTGAAGGGCGTCATCAACCCGGTGGTCGGGGCGATCGGCACACAGAACCTCGACAGCTACAGCTCTTGTCTCAAGGGGCCCTGCGCGAAGGCGGCGGACGGCACCGTCACGAGCGGGGTGATGATCCTCTGGGGGTCCGTCCTGGGTGCGACGCTCACCTTCGTGATCACCGCGGCGGTCGTCTACTTCCTGATGGTGCTGCCGATGTCGAGGTACCTGGCGCGTCAGGAGGCCCGCCAGAAGGCACGGGAGGGCACCGTCGAGGTCATCGAGGTGACCGAGCTGGAGGTGCTGAAGGAGATCCGCGACACGCTGGTATCGCAGCGTGGCCCGGAATCCACCAGGTCGTAACGGGAATCGCCGGGGCGCTGCGGTCCCTGGTCCGCGAGGCCCGTCGTGCTCAGAGGTGGTGGGGCGGCTTTTCGTCGAGGAAGCGTTTCAGGTCCGCCGCCGCGTCGCCGGTGGTCGGCCGCTCGCCCCAGCCTCGGTCCTGGTCGTCCGTGGACTGCTGGTCCAGCGGATCGTCGAAGACCAGCGCGGGCTTCGGGGCGCGCGGTTCGGGGCCGGTGGAGGTGCTCATGCCTCCAGGGTACGGTCCTGGCGCCGAAGCGGGCGGGGCCTGCCGCATCGGCCCGGGTGCCGCGCCCGGCGCACCCGCGCGAGAGGACGTCTCAGACCGCGTAGAGGCCGTGAGCGGCGAAGACGGCGCGCGCCAGAGCGGTCTGCTCCATGGTGGGGCTGGGTGTGTCATGCAGTGTGAAGGGCCGGCCGAGGGCCTGCCACTTGGCTTCGCCGAGCTTGTGGAAGGGCAGGACGTCGACGCGTGTGACGTTGCCGAGCGAGGCGGCGAAGGCGGCGACTCCCTCGATGTTGTCAGGGGCGTCGGTGAGGCCGGGCACGAGAACGAAGCGGACGTGGACCTCCTTGCCGAGGTCGGCCAGCCGGTGGGCGAAGTCGAGGGTGGGCTGCAGGGGCCGGCCGGTCACCCTGCGGTAGGTGTCGCGGTCCCAGGACTTGATGTCGAGCAGGACGAGGTCGGTGTCCCGCAGCAGGGCGTCGGTGGCGCGGACACCGAGGAAGCCCGAGGTGTCCAGGGCTGTGTGCAGACCGAGTTCGTGCTTGAAGCGGTTGAGCAGCTCGCCGGTGAAGACCGGCTGCAGGAGCGGCTCCCCACCGCTGACGGTGGCGCCGCCGCCGGCCGCGGCGATGAACCGTGTGTACTTGCGGGCCTCGCCGACAACCTCGTCGGCGGTGGTGCGCTTGCCGTCGCGCATCCGCCAGGTGTCGGGGTTGTGGCAGTACAGACAGGTCAGCGGGCAGCCGGACAGGAAGGTGACGAAGCGGGTGCCCGGCCCGTCGACGCCGGTCGACAGGTCCCACGAGTGGACCGACCCCACGGCCGGGCGGCGGGTCACCGCCGCGGCCGGGGTGGCCGCTCCGGCGGCGGGGGGTCCCGTCCGCGCCGGGGTCGCCGACGCGGACGGAAGAAGCGTGGTCATCGCCCAGCTCCCTTACAGCGCACCGTGGAAGGTGCGGTTGATGACGTCCAGTTGCTGCTCGCGCGTGAGGCGGATGAAGTTGACCGCGTAGCCGGAGACCCGGATCGTCAGCTGGGGGTACTGCTCGGGGTGCTCCATCGCGTCCTCGAGAGTCGCCTTGTCCAGGACGTTGACGTTCATGTGGAAGCCGTCGCTGGCCATGTAGCCGTCCAGGACGCCGGAGAGGTTGGCGACTCGTTCCTCGGGGGTCCGCCCCAGGGCGTCCGGGGTGATCGTGTTGGTCAGCGAGATGCCGTCCTCGGCATCGTCGTACGGCAGCTTGGCGACGGACAGCGCCGAGGCGACGTACCCGTGCTGGTCGCGTCCGTTCATGGGGTTGGCGCCGGGCGCGAAGGGAGTGCCCGCTCGGCGGCCGTCGGGGGTGTTGCCGGTCTTCTTGCCGTAGACGACGTTCGAGGTGATCGTCAGGACGGACTGGGTGTGCACCGCGTCACGGTACGTCGGGTGCTTCCGCACCTTCTCCATGAAGTCGTGCACGATCCAGCGGGCGAGGTCGTCGGCCCGGTCGTCGTTGTTGCCGTACGCCGGGTAGTCGCCCTCGACGACGTAGTCGACGGCGAGGCCCGTCTCGTCGCGGACGACCTTCACGCGTGCGTGCTTGATGGCGGACAGCGAGTCGGCGGCGACCGAGAGGCCTGCTATGCCGCACGCCATGGTGCGCAGGACCACCCGGTCGTGCAGGGCCATCTCCAGGCGCTCGTAGGCGTACTTGTCGTGCATGTAGTGGATGACGTTGAGCGCGTGGACGTAGGTCTTGGCGAGCCAGCCGAGCATGGCGTCGTAGCGGTCGCGGACGGTGTCGTAGTCGAGGTACTCGTCGGTGATCGGCTCGAAGCCCTCGACGACGGTCTGGCCGGACTTCTCGTCGCGGCCGCCGTTGATGGCGTACAGCAGGGCCTTGGCGACGTTGACGCGGGCGCCGAAGAACTGCATCTGCTTGCCCATGGCCATGGCGGAGACGCAGCAGGCGATGGCGGTGTCGTCCCCGTACTTCGGCCGCATGAGCTCGTCGGACTCGAACTGCAGGGCGCTGGTGTCGATGGCGACCTTCGAGGCGAAGGCCTTGAACCCCTCGGGCAGGCGCGGCGACCAGAAGACGGTGAGGTTGGGCTCGGGGGCGGGTCCGAGGTTGTAGAGCGTGTTCAGGGCCCGGAAGGTGGTGCGGGTGACCAGCGGGCGCCCGTCGTCGCCGATGCCTCCCATGGACCAGGTGACCCAGGTGGGGTCGCCGGAGTAGAGCTCGTTGTACTCGGGGGTGCGCAGGAAGCGCACGATGCGCAGCTTGATGACGAAGTCGTCGATGAGTTCCTGGGCCGCGGCCTCGGTGAGCAGGCCGCGCTCGATGTCCCGCTGGAGGAAGATGTCGAGGAAGGCGTCGATGCGGCCGATCGACATGGCGGCGCCGTTCTGCTCCTTGACCGCGGCGAGGTAGGCGAAGTAGAGCCACTGGACGGCCTCGCGGCCGGTGCGGGCAGGGCCGGAGATGTCGTGCCCGTAGGAGAGGGCCATGGCCTTGAGTTCGAGGAGTGCCCGGATCTGCTCAGCGGTTTCCTCGCGTTCCTGGATCACCTCGACACTCGGCCACAGGACTTCGAGTGCGAGTTTGTCCGCTCGCTTGGCGGCGACGAGCCGGTCCACGCCGTAGAGGGCGACGCGGCGGTAGTCGCCGATGATGCGGCCGCGGCCGTACGCGTCGGGCAGGCCGGTGATGATGCCGGAGGAACGGCAGGCGCGGATCTCGGGGGTGTAGGCGTCGAAGACTCCGTCGTTGTGGGTCTTGCGGAGCTTGGTGTAGATCTCCTTGACCGCGGGGTCGGGCTCGTAGCCGTAGGCCCTGAGGGCGCCCTCGACCATGCGCCAGCCGCCGTTGGGCATGATGGCCCGCTTGAGGGGGGCGTCGGTCTGCAGGCCGACGATCAGGTCGAGGTCCCGGTCGATGTAGCCGGGGGCGAAGGCGTCGATGCGCGACGGGGTCCTGGTGTCGACGTCGTAGACGCCGCGCTCGTTCTCGACGGGGAACATCGACAGAAGCCTGTTCCAGACCGCGGTGGTGCGCTCGGTGGGGCCTGCGAGGAAGGCACCGTCACCCTCGTAGGGAGTGTAGTTGCGCTGGACGAAGTCGCGGACGTCGATTGCGTCGCGCCACAGGCCGCCGCGGAAGCCGGCCCAGGCCTCCCCTGGTACCGACGTCTCGTCCGCCGTCTGCTCCCCAGGAGTGACGGTCGTGGTTTCCGCAGGAGTGGCAGCCATGGCCCGCACCTTCCGCATCGCTTGACCAGTACAGGTCCATTCCACTGCGGCGGGGACGCGGCAGGGCACCGCGTTGGTCCCCGATTGCTGCCCGAAGGTCCCAGTGGCGACCGGTCCGTTCCGACTACCGGCGGGCTGACCTGGTCGTTCCGGCGGGACTTTGGACCTTCTCGCCTTGTGAAAGCGTTCACAAGATTTTTGGGCGGTTATCTGGTGTGCTGGAACGCATGACGACCGGTTCGCCCGTCCCGCATCCGCTCTCCTCCACGCCGGCCCGCGCGCGGCCGCTGCGACGGCTCACCGCGCGCGGCCGCGACGAGGCACACCGGACGGCCACGCCGCTGGAACTCTTCTTCGACCTGTGCTTCGTCGTGGCCATCGCCCAGGCGGGTGTGGCGCTCGTGCACGCCGTCGCAGAGGGACACGCGGGCGAGGGCATCCTGAACTACGCGATGGTGTTCTTCGCCATCTGGTGGGCCTGGATGAACTTCTCCTGGTTCGCCTCGGCGTACGACAACGACGACGTGCTCTACCGGGTCGTCACCCTGGTGCAGATCGCCGGTGTGCTGGTGCTGGCGGCGGGGGTCTCGCGAGCCTTCGACGAGCACGACTTCACGCTCGTCCTGATCGGCTACGCGATCATGCGGGTCGCGCTGATCACACAGTGGCTGCGCGCGGCGAGCTCGGCAGAGGGCGCTGAGAGAACCATGGCGCTGCGGTACGCCTTCGGCGTCCTGATCTGCCAGGTCGGCTGGTTCGGACTGGTGGTCCTGCCGGAACCGGCGCGCCCCTGGGTGTTCCTGGTGATGGCGGCGGCGGAGCTGGCGGTGCCCGTGTACGCGGAGAAGGACGCCCAGACGTCCTGGCATCCCCACCACATCGCCGAGCGCTACGGGCTGTTCACGATCATCGTCCTCGGCGAGACCATCGCCGCGGCCACGGTCGCCGTCAAGTCGGCGGTGGACGAACACGACGCACTGGGCGCACTGCTGCCCATCGCGCTGGGCGGGCTGCTCATCGTGTTCGCCGCCTGGTGGATCTACTTCGTGGTGCCCATCCACGGACATCTGCGCTCCAACAAGGAGTCGTTCCTGTGGGGCTACGGCCATTACCTGATCTTCGCCTCGGCGGCCGCCATCGGGGCCGGTCTCGAGGTGGCCGTCGAGCAGGCGGTCGGCCAGGCGCACATCTCCACGCTCTCCGCGTCGGCCGCGGTGACGTTGCCGACCGCCCTGTTCCTGCTCACTGTCTGGGCACTGCATTCGCGCCACTTCAAAGTCGGTCTCGCTCAGCAGGCGGTCCTGCCGGTCACCGCGCTGCTGGTGATCTGCTGCACGTTCCTCGGCGACTGGGCGGTGCTCGCGGCCGGCGTGGTGTCGGCCCTGGCCGTGGTGACCGGGACGGTGCTCACGGCGCGCATGGCGACGCGCGCGGAGGCACTGCGGGCGGACACCTCGCGCACCTCCAGCCCGGTGGTGTGAACGCCCGGCGCACTCCTGCTGGGCGCGCGCCGAGCGAGCGAGACTGGGCCCATGACAGTGGACGCTCTGACAGATGTCACCGGCGTGCGGGTGGGGCACGCGACCCGCACCGGCGACGGTTGGCTCACCGGCACGACCGTGGTTCTCGCACCGGAAGGTGGCGCGGTCGCCGCGGTGGATGTGCGAGGTGGCGGACCCGGCACGAAGGAAACCGACGCGCTGGACCCGCGCAACCTGGTGCAGAAGGCCGAGGCGGTCGTGCTGACCGGCGGCAGCGCCTACGGGCTCGACGCGGCTTCCGGGGTGATGGCCTGGCTGGAGGAACGAGGACGGGGCGTGCGGGTGGGCCCGGACCCCGCGCACGTCGTGCCCGTGGTGCCGGCCGCCTGCGTCTTCGACCTGGGGCGTGGCGGAGACTTCCGGGCGCGTCCCGGCGCGGACATGGGCCGGACCGCAGTGGAGGCGGCTGCGGCGAGCGAGCCGGGCGCGCGCGTGCCCGAGGGGTGCGTGGGTGCGGGGACGGGCGCCGTCGCCGGGGCGCTCAAGGGCGGGATCGGCACCGCCAGCACGGTGCTCGACTCCGGGGTCACGGTGGCCGCGCTGGTTGTGGCCAACGCGGCGGGCGCCGTCCTCGACCCTGAGACGGGCGCGTTGTACGGGGAGTTGTGGCAGGGGCGGGCCGTCTATCCGGAGGGGCGCGTTCACGAGGCCGCGCGCCGGCGCCTCGCGCTCTGCGCCGCGCAGAACGGGGCACCGCCGCTGAACACCACGCTCGCGGTCGTGGCCACCGACGCGGAACTGTCGAAGGCGCAGGCGCAGAAGCTCGCGGGCACGGCGCACGACGGGATCGCGCGCGCCGTGCGGCCGGTGCACCTGCTCCACGACGGGGACACCGTCTTCGCGCTGGCGACGGGCACACACCCGCTCGGCAGTGAGCACCCGCTGGCGCTCAACGACATCCTGGCGGCGGGAGCGGACGTGGTCACCCGCGCGATCGTGCGGGGGGTGCGTGCGGCGGAGTCGGTGGCAGGACCGGGTGGGATGTGGCCGTCCTACGGGGAGTTGTACGGCAAGCGTTGACCGTGGGGCTCACGCCGGTTCGCGCGTCACGGGGCGGGTGAGGCCGACGCCGGCGCGCGAGGGTGCCGGGCCCGTCGTGATGCCGTGGCGCCGGTCCGTTGTGTGAGGACGAGTGGGAGGTGCCGGAACACAAGTTCCGCTCTGTGACTGGGATTTGTCGCGGTTCTGTCACGTGGTGGCACCCGAATGGACCGGGAGGAACCTGGGCGGCGGTCGAGGCCCTCTGACTTCACGTAGGGGAGCGGACCTCGCACATGACATGAAGCTGGAGCAGCCCGTGACAACGTCGGACATAGCAGCGCGGCGCGTACTGGGGGCCTGTGCCGTCCTGGTGGTCGGCGCCTTGGCGCTGACCGGATGCGGCGGTGACGCCCAGGCCGACAACGACAGCAAGAGCGGGGACAGCGCCGTGAAGGCAGCTGCCGCGAGGATCGCCTTTTCGGCCGAGAACGGGGCGACAGGCGCCTCGATCAACACGACCGGGGTGAAGGTGGCGAACGGGCGGCTGGTCGGTGTGCGGATGAAGGCGGCCGGGACGGGCCACGACGTGCCGGGCGCGATGTCCGCGGACGGCGTGAGCTGGAAGCCGAAGGAGCAGTTGGAGCGGGGCACGAAGTACGAGATATCGGCGACCGCGAAGGGGGCCGACGGGAAGAGTGTGACCGCCAAGTCGGTCTTCACGACCGTGACCACGGCGAACAGCTTCATTGGGACGTACCGGCCGGACGGGGGCACCACCGTCGGGGTCGGGATGCCGGTGTCCTTCACCTTCGACAAGGCGATCAGCGACAGGAAGGCCGTGCAGTCGCACATCACGGTGACGTCCAGCAGCGGGCAGAAGGTGGTCGGGCACTGGTTCGGCTCGCAGCGGCTCGACTTCCGGCCCGAGGAGTACTGGAAGGCCGGCTCCAAGGTGACGATGAAGATCGACCTGGACGGCGTGGAGGGCGCGAACGGAGTCTTCGGGGTGCAGAAGAAGACGGTCAGCTTCACCGTCGGGCGCTCGCAGGTCTCCACGGTGGACGTCAACACCCAGACCATGACGGTGGTGCGGGACGGCCAGACGCTCCGGTCGGTGCCGATCTCGTCCGGGGACGCGGAGCACACCACCTACAACGGGCAGATGGTGATCTCCGAGAAGCTGATCGAGACGCGCATGGACAGCCGGACCGTGGGCATGGCCAACGCGTACAACATCCCCGACGTGCCGCACGCCATGCGGCTGACGACATCGGGCACCTTCCTGCACGGCAACTACTGGTACAACCCGGCCAACCCGCCTTTCGGCAGCTTCGGCAGCAGCCACGGCTGCGTCGGTCTCCGGGACACGCAGGGTGCACGCGGCGACACCCCCGCCAAGTGGTTCTACGACAACTCGCTCATCGGCGATGTGGTGATCGTCAAGAACTCTCCGGACAAGACGGTGGCGCCGGACAACGGGCTCAACGGCTGGAACATGTCGTGGAACGAGTGGACCGCGGGGAGTGCCGTCTGACGATACGGTTCCTGACGGAACGTCGGGCCGCGCGGAACCTCTCGCGCGGCCGCCTCGTTTTTCCGGCGTACGTTTTCTCGGTTCCCGGACATGATGTCCGACCGAGGGGCTACGGTATGCACCCACAAGGTGACATGCAGCAACGCCGGGAGAGACCTTGAGCGTTCCGTACGAGACAGCAGCGTACGAACCAGCCGAGTCGCCGGAGTCTCCTGAGGAGCACCTCGCGCGACTCCTCGGCCGCGCCCTGAACTCCTTCGAACTGCCCGACGACACGATACGGCGCCTCGATCACGCGCTGGCGCACGCCAGTTCACTGCACTCCGCGCACCACAGCGCGGGGCTGCACCGGGAGACGTACCGGCACACGTGGTTGCTCGCGGACGGCTCGGCGCTCACCCTGTGGGAGCTCGTCCACAACACCGCCCCGGACGGGGAGCCCCAGCACGAGGTGTACGTCGACGAGGAGGAGGTGCGCACCGCCACCTCCCGGTTGCCGTTCCCGCCCGACACCCCCGAGTTCGACCTGCCGGTGGTGGTGACGCTGTCGCCGGTGCCCGCTCCCCGCCACGTGTACGTGCCGGACGACTCGGCGGACCACGCGCGACGGCTGCTGCGCCGGGCCGAGAACCCTGACCGCCCCGGGGCGGAGACGGCGGCGCTGCTGAGGAACGCCTCCGCTCACCAGATCACCCAGGCGTTCGGACGGCCTTGCCGCGCGGGGCGCATCGGGTTGTGTTTCGCGCTCTACGAACACGCCTTCCTCCTGCACGACGGCCAGGAGATCTCCTTGTGGGAGGTCGAGCACACGGCGACGCCCGACGGGCGCCACATGTGCGAGGTCTATCCGTCGGAGGCGGCGGCCCGCGAGGCGATGGAGCGGCGGGCGGCTCAGGTGTCGTGAGTCGCGCGGGGGCGTGCGACCTGAGCGCCGGGCGCACGCCCTACACCGCACGCCCCCTCGCTTACGAAAGCCCACCGCGTGGCATGCGAAGCCCAGCGCTTGGTGTGATGTGCACGCCGGGGGTGCGCGCGGCTTCCGAGCGCGTCAGTTGTGCAACCGGCGCACTAGGCCGACGAAGGCGGCCCGTTCCGCCGGGGTGAGTTCGACGGACTCGCGGTGGGGGCCGTGCCCGAGTTGTCTTGGGACGGAGGGCAGGGACACCGAGACGGTGCGGTCCGAGAGACTAGCGCCCCCTGAACGCCATGAGCCGGGGCGGACAGGACGGGGGCGCTGGGCGCGGACCAGGCCGGTCAGCCAGACGGCGGCGACCGCGGCGAGGGCCGTCACGCCCGCCAGTCGAAGGTGCGAGACACGCTCAGGCATGGGCCCAGTAGACACCACGAGTCGGAACTGTGGGCATGGATCACTTCGGACCGTGATGTATCTCGCACACCTCATCGATCAGACACATCTCGGACAGTAGCGGCCGGCCGCACGCTCCCTGGTGCGGGGCGTGCGGCCGGCCGTCGGTGCCGCGCTCGGGGTCGGCGCTCTGCTACGCCGCCACCGGCTGCTGCTCGGTCTGCGTCGAACCGGCCTCGGTGGAGGCCGTCGGGTCGGCCGACGCGGTGCCGGTCGCCGGCTTGCGCAGGCCCTTGAGGAGGACGACCAGGGCCGTCGTGACGCCCACGCCCGCTGCGATGGCGACCAGGTAGAGCATCGGGTTGCCGATCAGCGGGACCACGAAGACGCCGCCGTGCGGGGCGCGCAGGGTGGTGTCGAACGCCATGGCCAACGCGCCGGTGATCGCGCCGCCCACCATCGAGGAGGGGATCACGCGCAGCGGGTCGGCGGCGGCGAACGGGATGGCGCCCTCGGAGATGAAGGAGGCGCCGAGCACCCAGGCGGCCTTCCCGTTCTCGCGCTCGGTCTCGGTGAAGAGCTTGCTGCGGACCGTGGTGGCCAGGGCCATCGCCAGCGGCGGGACCATGCCGGCGGCCATGACGGCGGCCATGATCTTCATCGCGGAGTCGCTGGGGTCGGCGACGGCGATGCCGGCGGTGGCGAAGGTGTACGCGACCTTGTTGACGGGGCCGCCGAGGTCGAAGCACATCATCAGGCCGAGCAGGGCACCGAGGAGGACGGCGTTGGTGCCGGTGAGGCCGTTCAGCCAGTCGGTCATGCCCTGCTGGGCCTCGGCGATGGGCTTGCCGATGACGACGAACATCAGGAATCCGACGATCGCCGAGGAGATCAACGGGATCACGACCACCGGCATGATGCCGCGCAGGGGCGCCGGGATGTGCACCTTCTGGATCGCCATCACCACACCACCGGCGATCAGACCGGCCGCAAGGCCGCCGAGGAAGCCGGCGTTGATGGTGAGGGCGATCGAGCCGCCGACGAAGCCGGGGACCAGGCCGGGCCGGTCGGCCATACCGTAGGCGATGTAGCCGGCCAGGACGGGGACCAGGAATCTGAAGGAGACGCCGCCGATCTGGAACAGCAGCGCGGCCCAGCTGTCGATCTGGGTCCACGTGAAGTGGTCCATCACCGAGGGCGCCTTGTCGATCTCCCAGCCGCCGATCGCGAATCCGAGGGCGATGAGCAGACCGCCGGCGGCGACGAACGGAACCATGTAGCTCACGCCGGACATCAGCCACTTGCGGAGCTTGGTGCCGTAGCCGTCGCCGGAGTCGCCGGCGCGTTCCACCGGCGTGCCCGCTGCCGCGGGCGCCCCCGCGGTGACCTCGCCGCGAGCCGCCCTCTCGCGGACCTCGGCGATGAGATCGGCGGGACGGCTGATGCCCGCCTTCACACCGACATCGACGGTGGGCTTGCCGGCGAAACGGTCCTTGTCGCGCACCGGGACGTCATGGGCGAAGATCACGCCGTCGGCCGCCTTGATGACGGCCGGGTCGAGCCGGGTGAAGCCGGCCGAGCCCTGCGTCTCCACGACGAGTTCCACGCCCGCCTCACGCCCGGCGTTCTCCAGGGACTCGGCGGCCATGTAGGTGTGGGCGATGCCGGTGGGGCAGGAGGTGACGGCGACGATACGGAAGGGGCGCTCATCCGCGGGCGCGTCCGGCGCGTCCGCCCCGCTGACCGCCGTGACGCCGGCGGAGGCCGCCGCCGGCGTCACGGCGGAGTCGTCGAAGCCGCTCTCAGCCGCACCCCGTCGCGAGACGCTTGCCGCACCGGTCCCAGTCCCGTCAGTCCCGCCAGTCCCGCCAGTCCCGCCAGGCACAGAGAGCTCAGCGGACTCAGCGGACGCACCCGACACCTCGCGCGGCGTCTCCTCAGCCTGCGCCTCCTCACCCCGGATCAGCGCCGCCGCCTCTCCCGCGTCCGCCGCCGACCGGAGCGCGGAGGTGAAGTCGGCGTTCATCAGCTGCCGGGCGAGAGAGGAGAGGATGGTGAGGTGGGCGTCGTCGGCGCCGACGGGCGCGGCGATGAGGAAGACGAGGTCGGCGGGCCCGTCGGCAGCGCCGAAGTCGATGCCGGAGGCGCTGCGGCCGAACGCGAGGGTGGGCTCGGTGACGTGGGCACTGCGGCAGTGCGGGATGCCGATGCCGCCGTCGAGTCCGGTGGGCATCTGGGCTTCGCGGGCGGCCACGTCGGCGAGGAAGCCCTCCAGGTCGGTCACCCGGCCCTGGGCAACCATGCGTTCGGCGAGCGACCGCGCCGCCGCTTCCTTGGTGTCGGCGGACAGGTCGAGGTCGACCAGGTCCGCGGTGATCATGTCACTCATCGCGGGCTCCTTCGCACGCGTATCGCCCGGATCGTGGGGTGGGCGGGGGTGGGGACGGGGGTGGGGGTGGGGGTGAAGTGGGCGGAGGCGCGGCCGGGGAAACCCCGCCTCCGCGGGGCGGCGGAACGGCCGGGGGAGCCGCACCGCCCGTCGGACGCGGCGAGTAACGCAAGGTCTCGCCGCTGCCGGGCCGGTCGGGGAGGTGCCGGTCGCGGAGGGGTGGGGCGAGTGGTCATGACACCGGCTCCCCGAGTTCGCGGTCCAAGGGCACCTGGTCGGTGACCGTGACCGCTGCTGGATCGAGGTCGGCCGGCGTGGGCATCACGCTGCCGGGCAGTTGGACGGCGGCGGCGCCGTGCGCGACGGCCGAGGCGAGCGCCCGCGGTCCGCTGCCGCCGGCGATGAGGAAGCCGGCGAGGGAGGAGTCACCGGCTCCCACGTTGCTGCGTACGGTGTCGACGCGCGCGGTGGCGAACCAGATGCCCGTGTCCTCCACGAGCAACTGCCCGTCGGCGCCCAGGCTGGCCAGCACGGCGCGCGCGCCCATGCCGCGCAACTCCTCGGCCGCCTTCACCGCGTCGCCCACCGTCATGAGCGGGCGCCCGACGGCCTCGGCGAGCTCCTCGGCGTTCGGCTTCACCACATCGGGCCGCGCACGCAGCGCCTCCTGCAGCGCGCGCCCCGAGGTGTCGAGCGCGATCCGCGCGCCCCCGGCGTGCGCCCGCGTGACCACATCGGCGTACCAAGAAGGCGCGAGACCGCGAGGCAGGCTCCCGCAGCAGGCGATCCAGTCGGCGTCGTGCGACTGCGCGCGCACCGTCTCCAGAAGGAGTTCCTGCTCCTGCGCCGACAGCTCCGGCCCGGGCGCGTTGATTTTCGTGAGCACTCCGTCGGACTCCGCGAGCGCGATGTTCGAGCGGGTGGCGCCGGCGACCGGGACCGGCGCGACCTCGATGCCCTGAGCGTCGAGCAGATCCGCAACGAGCGCCCCCGGCGCACCCCCCAGGGGAAGGACCGCGACCGTGCGCCGCCCGGCGGCCGCGACGGCACGAGAGACGTTCACGCCCTTGCCGCCGGGGTCCATGCGCTCGCCTGTGGCACGGATGACCTCGCCGCGTTCCAGGGCGGGGACCTCGTAGGTGCGGTCGAGGGACGGGTTGGGTGTGACGGTGAGGATCATGCGCGTACTACTTCCGTGCCGCCGCGCTCGATGGCGGCCGCGTCGTCGTTGCTCAGCCCGCTGTCGGTGATCAGCAGGTCCACGTCGCTCAGGTCGCCGAAGCGGGCGAAGTGCTCCTGGCCGTGCTTGGTGGAGTCGGCGAGGAGGATGACGCGCCGGGCGGCGGCGACGGCCGCGCGTTTGACCGCGGCCTCGGCGAGGTCGGGGGTGGTCAGGCCGTGCTCGGCGGAGAAGCCGTTGGCGGCGAGGAACAGCACGTCGGCGCGGATCTCGCCGTATGCGCGCAGCGCCCAGGCGTCCACGGCGGCGCGCGTGCGGTGCCGCACGCGCCCCCCGATGAGGTGGAGCTGCAGGCCCGGGTGGTCCGCGAGTCGGGCGGCGATGGGCAGGGAGTGCGTGACGACGGTGAGCTCGGCGTCCAGCGGGAGGGCGGCGGCCAGGCGGGCGACCGTGGTGCCGGCGTCGAGGATCATGGTGCCGTCGGCGGGAAGTTCACCGAGGGCGGCCTTGGCGATGCGGTCCTTCTCATCGGTGGAGGTGCCCTCGCGTTCGGCGAGGTCCGGCTCGAAGTCAAGGCGTCCGGCCGGTATGGCTCCACCGTGGACCCTGCGCACCAGACCGGCGCGGTCGAGGGCCTTCAGGTCGCGGCGGATGGTCTCCGCGGTGACCTGGAACTCCTCGGCCAGCGACACGACGTCCACGCGACCGCCGTCGCGGGCGAGCCGCAGGATCTCCTGCTGCCGCTCCGGTGCGTACATGTCCGTTCGCCTCCACTTGATGCCCGAACTTGTGGTTTCGCTCGGAGGCTACGCCCGGTTTTCCGGAAAGTAAACAGGTTCGGGCTTCATGTGGGCGCGATCGGACTTCCGGCCTGCCGCTGGGTGCCGTTCGGACAGGTCGAGGGAATGCGGGCCGGGCCGGGCACGGGGGCGAGACCCATCTCAGATCGGACCGAGACCCACCCGGGGCGCCCTGCATTCGGCTCCCTTCCGGCTCGCGGTCGACCCACGTCCAGCCCACGGTCGACCCGCGTCCGGCTCACGTCCGGCTCACGGTCGACGCACGAACGCCCGCGGTCGACGCGCGGACGCCCCCCGGTCGACCCGAAGCCGACCCGGGGCAGAGGCGCGGTGGAGCAGAGGCGGAGGCGCAGTGGCGTCGGGGCGGTCGGCGGGCCGGCGGGACAGCCGAAGGGCCCGGCACCGGCATTCCGGTGTCGGGCCCTTCGGCGGAAGCGTCACCTCAGGTGTCAGCTCAGGTACCGACTCACGGCACGAGCTCCGTCTCCCGTCCCCCGGAGGGGGCCGCCCCCGGGGAGTCGGGACGGGCGGCGGGGTGGGCGGCGGGGTGGGCGGTGGAGCCCGAGGTGCGTACGCCATCCATGCGCTCCGCACCGTCCGTGTGTTCCAGGCCGCCCATGCGTTCCAGGCCGTCCGTACCGTCGCCACCGCCCTCCAGGTGCTGCGCGGGCCGCTTCGGCAGGGCGAACATGATCAGGAAGATGGCGCCCATCACGACGGCCACCCACACCAGCGCGTGCTCAAAGGCGTGCACGAAGGCGGGGCCCACCTGGGCCGGAGTGAGCCGGTCCGCGATCTGCCCGAAGAAGACAACGGACACCAGGCCGAGGCCGAGCGCATTGCCCATCTGCTGCACGGTGCTGATGAGGCCGGACGCGGAGCCGGCGTGTTCCCGCGGCACTTCGGAGAGCACCGCGTCGGTGAGCGGGGCGACGATCAGCCCCATGCCGGCGCCCATCACGACCAGCGGGAGGGCCATCTGCCAGGAGGCGATGGACAGGCCGTAACGGTCGGACTCCCACAGGTAGAGCAGCACGCCGACGACCATGATCAGGGCCCCCGCCTGCAGCACCCCGCGGCCGAAGCGCGGAACGAGCTTCTGGACGGACAGGCCGGCCGCCGTAGAGACGGCGAGCGAGAACGGTACGCCGGTCAGGCCGGCCCGCAGGGGGCTCCAGCCCAGCCCGGTCTGCATGTACAGCGTCCAGACCAGGAAGAAGATGCCGAGGGCGATACCGAACACCGTCTGTACGGCGATACCGGCGGCGAAGCTCTTGACCTTGAAGAGGGACAGCTCGATCAGGGGGGAACCGTCCCGGGCGGCCTTGCGGCGCTCGTAGGTGATCAGCGCGGCGAGGACGCCGAGGGCGCCGGCCATCATGACGTACCCCCACAGCGGCCAGCCCAGCTCATGGCCGCGGGTGAGCGGGTAGAGGAGCATCAGCAGGCCGAGCGTGACCAGGGCGACGCCGACGAGGTCGAGCTTGAGGGCCCGGGGCGCCTTGGACTCGGTGATGTAGCGGCGGCCGAGGAACAGTCCGGCGATGCCGACCGGCAGGTTGATCAGGAAGATCGGCCGCCATTCCAGTCCGAAGAGGTTCCACTCGGTGAGCAGGGCGCCCAGCAGCGGCCCGGAGACCGCGCCCAGGCCGACGATCGCGCCGAACAGACCGAAGACCTTGCCGCGTTCGTGAGCCGGGAACGTGGCGTGCACGATCGACAGCACCTGGGGCACCATCAGCGAGGCCATCGCGCCCTGCAGGAAGCGGGAGGCGACCAGCATCTCGGGGTTGGCGGCGAAGCCGCACAGCGCGGAGGCGAGGGTGAAGCCGCCGATGCCGAGGAGGAACAACCGCTTGCGGCCGTGGATGTCACCGAGCCGCCCACCGGTGATCAGGCCGGCGGCGAAGGCGAGCGCGTAGCCGGCGGTGATCCACTGGATCTGGCTCCAGCTGGCGCCCGAGTTCTGGCGGATCGACGGGATGGCGATGTTGACGATCGTGACGTCGACGAGGTCCATGAAGGCCGCGGTCATCACGATGGCCAGCGCTATCCAGCGCCTGTTCGCGGCCCGTGCGGCGGAGCCGGACGGGCCGGCGGAGCCCGACGGGCCGGCGGAGCCTGACACCGCGCCGGAGCCGGGCAGCGCAACAGGAACAGACGTCCCGGTAGGCACGGACGGTGCGGCGGATCCGACCGGGAGGGCCGTGTCCCGAGCGTCCGGGCCGGTCGTGGGTGACGTGTCGCGCAGTTCCCCGCGCCCCTTGAGGGTTGGCTCGTTCGAGGTCATGGCACCAAGCTAGGCACGCAGTAGGTCAGATCGTGTCCTATATCCGCGGCATGCTCGACCCATGACGACGGATACTCCGGCTCGGCTTCTGCAACTGCTCTCCCTCCTCCAGACCCCGCGCGAGTGGCCCGGTGGCGAGCTCGCCGACCGGCTCGGGGTGTCCCGCCGTACGGTGCGGCGGGACGTCGACCGGCTGCGCGAGCTGGGCTATCCCGTGCAGGCGACCCACGGGTCGGACGGCGGGTACCGGCTGGTCGCCGGGAAGGCGATGCCGCCGCTCGTACTGGACGACGAGGAGGCGGTGGCGATCGCGGTGGGCCTGCGGGCGGGCGCCGGGCACGCGATCGAGGGCGTCGACGAGGCGGCGGTGCGGGCACTGGCGAAACTGGAGCAGGTACTGCCGGCGCGGCTGCGTCACCGGGTGACCACCTTGCAGGCCGCGACGACCGCTCTGACCAGCGGTGACGGCGCGAGCGTCGCGCCCGAGACGCTGACCGTGATGGCGTCCACGGTGGCCGGGCACGAGCGGCTGCGGTTCGCCTATCGGGCGAAGGACGGGGCGGAGTCCCGCCGCCTGACCGAGCCCTACCGACTGGTGTCCACCGGGCGGCGCTGGTACCTCGTGGCGTACGACCTCGGGCGCGAGGACTGGCGGACGTTCCGCGTGGACCGGGTACGAGAGCCCTTCGCCACGGGCGCGCGGTTCACTCCGCGACAACTGCCCGAGGGGGGCGCGGTGGAGTACCTTCGGCGCTCGATCCGGGGGCAGGAGGGGTACGAGTACCAGTTCGACGTCGAGTTCGAGGCGGACGTCGACGCCGTCGCGGCCCGGCTGCCGGCGTGGCTCGGGCGCCCCGAGCAGCTGGCCGGGGCTCGCTGCCGCCTGCGCGGCGCGACCAGCGATCCGGCGGCCTGGCTGGCGATCCGACTGGCCGCGCTGGGCCACGACTTCACCGTACGGGCGCCGACGGAACTCGTGACGGCCGTACGGGAACTGGGCGGCCGTCTGACCCGAGCGACAGGTGGGTGAACCGGACGGCGGGCGGGCGAACCGAGCCGAACAAGACCGGCGGGGCGGCAGCCGGACCGGGCCGGGGTCGGGTCTGGACCGGGGTCGGGTGAGGTCGGTCGGGTGAGACCGGCGGCCCCGCCGGTCTGGGACACGGTCCGCTCGCGAGGGCGGCCGAGTGCACCGCCCACTGACCCTGCCTGCCACCTGGCGCCTGGCGCCTGCCGCCTGCCGCTTGGCACTTGGCGCATGGCGCCTGCCGCTTGGCGCCCCCGCCAACTGCCACCGCCGTACAGTCACCCGGGCCGGGACGGCAGTGCGGGCTCAGGACCCGCCCCCCAGGGGAATTCGCGCAGGGCTGCCAGGTTGCGTACGGCCAGGTCCGCCGGGCCGTGCGGGCCCGATGGCGGGGCGTCGCCCGCGGCCCAGGTCTCCACTGCCACACGTACGGCGGCACTTGCCACGGCGGCGGCGAACCGCGCGAACCCAGGGGTCGCCGGCCCCGGCACCGGCACTGGAGGCACCCGGGCACCGACTGCACCCGACGCACCCGACGCACCCGACGCACCGGAGGCACCCGACGCACCCATCGGATCCGACGGATCAGACGCACCGACTTCCGCCGAACCACCGTCCCCTGCACCGTCGCGTCCACCGGCGCCACCAACCTCCCCAGCACCACGAAGCTCACCGGAGCCACCCCCCTCACCCGAGCCGCCCCCCGCACCGGGACCACCCCCCGCGCCCGAACCACCCCCTGGCGCGGCAACGTTGTCGGCCTCACCCGCACCCCGCGGGCCACCACCGCACCCCCCGGCCGGACTCTCCTCCACGCAGACCTCCACCACGCTCGCCGCGACCCACCGCGCCACCAGCACCCCCTCCAGCGCCTCCTCCGACCCCCGGCACACCTCCGCCCAGACCTTCCGCAGGGCGGGATCCGTCAGCGCGAGTCGGACCAGCGGGCGCAGCCACTCCCAGGAGGCGGTCGAGACGCCGACGCCAGGAGTCAGGGTGTGGTGAACGGCGTGCTCCAGAGCCTGGGGAAGGGGCAGGCCGTCGGGTGCGTCGCGGACCGCTTCGGCCCAGCGCCGGGCTCCGGCCGCGTAGAGCGGCGCTACCGCCTCCTCCTTGGTCGCGAAGTAGCGGTAGAAGGTGCGTGGGGCGACACCCGCGGCCTGTGCGATGTCCTCCGCGCGGGTCGCCTTCAGGCCCCGGCTGACGAACAGCCGAGCCGCCGTGCGCGCGATCTCCATGCGGGTCTCCGCCTTGCGCCGCTCGGTCAGGGAGAGCCGCTCCGACCCGGAAACCTGCCCGGCCAGATCGGACGAGCCGACACCCACTCCCCCAGCCACCGCCCCCGCCTCCGCGCCCCTCCGCGCTCCCGGCTCAAGCCCCGGTTCCCCCGCGAGGAACGCCGAACCTGTCTGGTTGCCTGAGGATGGGGTGGAGCTTGTCACATCGGCAGGCTATGCCCTTGTGGCACAATCTGCCATCCGGGTGGGCCACCCCGGAGTTCAGGTACGGGGTGGCCCGCCCCTCCAACTCGACCGGCCGGGGTCAGGCCTGGGCGCTTGGAAGCCAGGGCCTGCAGGTGCCGCTGGACGAGGTCGCAGGCCGCGGGTCTCAGACCGCGGGTCTCAGACCGCGGGTCTCAGACCGCGGGTCTCAGGCCGCGGGTCTCAGGCCGCGGGTCTCAGGCCGCGGCGAGGCCGAAGAAGCCCGCCCCGGCAACGCCCAAGGCAAGGCGGCAAGGCCTGAGACGCGCCACGAGACGACGACGCTCAAGGCGACGCAAAAAAGGAGCCGGGCCTCGGCGCCCGGGGGGACAGGCGCCGAGGCCCGGCTCTGGGAAAGTCCCGGCGCCGGGGGGGGATTGCGTCGGGACTTGGCTGGTGGTCTGGTCACTTCGTTCGCGTCGTCACGGGCGGCGTCGGCCCATCGGCCCATCGGTCCGGAGCGCGACGAACAGAGGTCGAACTGCCGCGCCTGGGAGTCTTGTTCCCCCGGTCCGGAGGGTTAAGCGACGTTACATCGCCATGTTTGCGCGGGCTTTCGCCACCCGGCGTACGCCAGCCACGGGCCGGCCGCGCTACGGAGGCGCCCGCCGACCGGCCAGGTACGCCGGCCGACGAGATCACCGTCACGTCAGCCCTGGCAGCCCGTCACGCGGTGACGTCACGTCACGCCGCGACGTCACCGCGGTCCGCAGTCCGTAATCCGCTGTCACACCACGCCGCGAACGGCGTGGCACCTTGCGACCGCGTCGCGTCGCGCCGCGCCGCAGCGTCACATCAGGCCGCCGCCTCGAAGCCGGTGTCGCGCGCCAGCTTCTTCAGTTCCAGCAGCGCGTGCTTCTCGATCTGGCGGATGCGCTCACGGGTGAGCCCGTGCTCCTTGCCGACCTCCGTGAGCGTGCGCTCTCGGCCGTCCTCGATGCCGTACCGCATCTTGATGATCGAGGCGGTGCGCGGGTCCAGGCGGTCGATCAGGCCGTCGAGTTCCTCGCTGCGGAGCAGCGTGAGAACGGACTGCTCGGGCGAGACCGCGCTGGTGTCCTCCAGCAGGTCGCCGAACTGGGTCTCGCCCTCGTCGTCGACCGACATGTTCAGCGAGACCGGGTCGCGGGCCCAGTCCAGGACGTCGACCACGCGCTCCGGATTGGAGCCGAGCTCGGCGGCGATCTCCGCGGGCTCCGGGTCGCGGCCGTGCTCCCGGTTGAACTCGCGCTGCACACGCCGGATCCTGCCCAGTTCCTCCACCAGGTGGACGGGGAGGCGGATGGTGCGGGACTGGTCGGCGATGGAGCGGGTGATGGCCTGGCGGATCCACCAGGTGGCGTACGTGGAGAACTTGAAGCCCTTGCGGTAGTCGAACTTCTCCACCGCGCGCACCAGGCCGGCGTTGCCCTCCTGGATCAGGTCGAGCAGGGGCAGGCCACTGCGCGGGTAGCGGCGCGCCACGGCGACGACCAGGCGGAGGTTGGAGCGGATGAATACGTCCTTGGCGCGCTCCCCCTCGGCGACCAGGGCCTGCAGTTCCTCCTTCGAGGCGTCGGCCTGGGACTCCTCGTACCCGTCGAGGACCTGCCGCGCGAACACGCCCGCCTCGATGATCTGCGACAGCTCTACCTCCCTGGCGGCGTCCAGCAGCGGTGTGCGCGCGATCTCGTCGAGGTACATGCCGACCAGATCGCGGTCGGCGATCTCGCCGCCAGTGGCGCGAACACTGCTTGCCGCGTCGGCCGTCTCGCCGGTGGCGGACTGACGACGGGCGACGGCACGGGTTGCCATGCGTGCTCCCTTGCGATTCGAGGTCCCCCCGCTCGAACGGGGCCGAGAGTGGGGAAGGTCGGCGGTGGTCCTTGGAAGCCGGTCACGGGCGAGGGGAAAACTTTCAGCGAGCCCCTTCCGGTGCTCTCCGACTCTCCTCGGGTGCCCGGCATCCGATGGAAACAACGACTGGAATCAGGACAGAATTCCCAAGCCGTCCCTCAATTTTTCTGATCTTGCAGTACCCTGTCCGGCCACACGAGGAGGCCAGATGCCGTCGGGACATACAGAGGTGCTGGTCAGGCCGGGGACCGAGGGGGATCTGGAGGCCCTGACAGCCCTCTACAACCACTACGTACGTGAGACGCCCATCACGTTCGACACCGCTGAATTCACTCCGGAGGAGCGCCGCCCCTGGCTGCTCTCCCACCCTGAAGACGGGCCGTACCGCCTGATGGTTGCCGCGACCGCGGACCCCGCGGGCGATTCACAGGAGATCCTGGGGTACGCCACCTCCAGCCCGTTCCGGGCGAAGCCGGCCTACGCGACGTCCGTCGAGACGACGATCTACCTCGCCCCGACTTCCCCCACCGGAGGCACGCTCGGCGGCCGCGGTATCGGCACCCTGCTCTACAAGGCACTCTTCGCGACCCTGGCGGGCGAGGACCTGCACCGCGCCTACGCCGGCATCACCCAGCCGAACGAGGCGTCCGTACGCCTCCACGAGCGGTTCGGCTTCCGGCACGTGGGGACGTACGACGAGGTGGGCCGCAAGTTCGGTCGCTACTGGGACGTCGCCTGGTACGCGAAGGAACTCTAGGACCGGGGAGCCCGGCGGACCGCGTCCGAGCAATCAAAGACCGCGCCGAACCCCCAGCACATCCGACCGGAGCCCTCAGCGAACCCGACCGGGTCTCAGCGCACGCGTCCGGAGCCGTCGGCAAACCCAACCGGGGTCTCAGCGCACGCGTCCGGAGCCGTCGGCAAACCCGACCGGAGCCGTCGGCAAACCCGCTCGGAACACTCGGCGACCCCGCCTCGGCACGTGGCGACCCCGCCACAGCACCCGGCGCCCCCCGTCACAGCGCTCACCCGAACTGCACCGACCGCTTGGCCAGCCCCATCCAGAACCCGTCGATCACCGACTTCTGTTCCGCGAGGTCGCCGGCCGCCTCGGCCGCGCCCATGGTCACGAACAGCGGGGCGAAGTGCTCGGTGCGCGGGTGGGCGTAGCGGCCGGCCGGGGAGGCGTGGAGGAAGTCCAGCAGGGCGTCCCAGTCCCGGTTCTCCAGGGCCAGGCGGCCCCAGTCGTCGAACTCCGCCGACCATGCGGGCACACCGCCCTGCCGGAGCGCGGCCAGGTTGTGGGTGAAGAAGCCGGAGCCGACGATCAGCACGCCCTCGTCACGCAGGGGAGCGAGGCGGCGGCCGATGTCCATCAGCCGCACCGGGTCGAGCGTCGGCATGGACACCTGAAGGACGGGGATGTCTGCGGCCGGGAACATCTCGACGAGGGGCACGTACGCCCCGTGGTCGAGGCCGCGGTCGGGGATGTCCTGCACGGGCGTTCCGGGGGTGCGCAGCAGCCTGCGTACGGATTCGGCGAGAGCGGGGGCACCCGGGGCCGGGTAGGTCACCCGGTAGTAGTGCTCGGGGAAGCCCCAGAAGTCGTGCACGAGCGGGACGGTCTCGACGGCGCCGAGGGCGAGTGGGGCTTCCTCCCAGTGGGCGGAGACCATCAGGATCGCGCGGGGGCGGGGCAGGCCGGCCGCCCAGGCGGCGAGTTCGCCGGGCCAGACGGGGTCGTCGGCGAGGGGCGGGGCGCCGTGGCTGAGGTACAGGGCGGGCATGCGGTCGGGGGCGGCGGCGGGCATGGCGGTGACTCCCTCACACACGACGTGCTGCGTGCTTTAAAACTTAAGCACTAACGGAGTCATACCCTACGCCCGGTTTGTTTAAAGTTCAAGGAGACTGTGCTTACAGTGGATACATGAACAGGCCATCCACATCCGCTCCGGGCGCATCCGACAGACCCGACGCAGCCGACGCACCGGACACTCCCGGCGCGTCCGGCACGTCCGGCACATCCGGCGCATCCGATATGTCCGGCGCGCCCAGCGTCACCGGCGAACCCGCCGCACCCGCCGCGTCCGCCGCGTCCACCGCGTCCACCGCGTCCGGCATGTCAGGAACGTCGGCCACCCCCGAGGGCGACGGACCGCTGTGGCTCACCGCCGAGGAGCAGCAGGTCTGGCGCGCCTACCTCCACGCCACGACGCTCCTGGAAGACCATCTCGACCGGCAGCTGCAGCGCGACGCGGGCATGCCGCACATCTACTACGGCCTGCTGGTGGGCCTGGCCGAAGCCCCGCACCGCCGACTGCGGATGACCGAGCTGGCCAGGAAGTCCAAGATCACCCGGTCCCGGCTCTCGCACGCCGTCGCCCGGCTGGAGAAGAACGGCTGGGTGCGTCGCGAGAACTGCCCCGACGACAAGCGGGGTCAGTTCGCGGTGCTGACGGACGCAGGACTGGAGGTGCTGCGCCGTACCGCGCCGGGCCATGTGGCCGCCGTACGGCAGGCGCTGTTCGACCGGCTCTCCCCGGACCAGCAGAAGGCCCTCGGCGACATCATGCAGATCGTCGCCGAGGGCCTGCAGCCCGAGGATGCGGGCGCGGACCTGCCCTGGCTCCGCTGAAGAACCTCCGCGGAGCCCGGGCAGGTCCCGGGTGCGTACGTCGAGGGCGTCCCCTTCCCTCTGACGTACGCGGGTCCATCCGAAGGGGTACCGGGGCCGCGACCGTCAGCGCCCCGAGGGGAACGACGGTCGGCGGCGCCTCAGTGTGCAACCGACGGCTGCGCGACCACTGGCTGTACGACCACCGGGTGTACGACCATTCAGTGCGCCGCCACTCAGTACTCGACCACTCAGTACTCGATCACTCAGCGCGCGGCCACTCATTGCGCGGCCACTCAGCGCGCGGCCACTCAGTGCGCGACCACCGGGACCGCCAGCTCGTCCTCGACGCCCTCACCGGCGCCGGCGACCACACCGGTTCCGGGCCGGCCGGCGTTGACGAAGGTCAGGGCGATCGCGGCGGCCAGGACCAGGATGCCGACGGCGACCCAGATGGCGTTGGTGTAGCCGTGCACCATGCCGTCCAGCTGCACCAGCTTCTGCTGGGCCGGGGTACCGGCGGACGCGATGTGGCCCGTGATGTACGAGGTGGTCGCGGAGGCCGCGATCGTGTTGAGCAGAGCGGTACCGATGGCGCCGCCCACCTGCTGCGAGGTGTTGACCATCGCCGAGGCGACACCCGCGTCACGCGGTTCCACGCCCTGCGTGGCCATGGACATGGCCGGCATGAACGCCGTACCCATACCGAGCCCGAGCAGCAGCTGCGCCGGCAGCAGCAGGGTCGCGTACGAGGAGTCGACCTGCAGCTGGGTCAGGATCAGCATGCCGACGGCGGCGACCAGGAAGCCGGGTCCCATCAGCAGGCGCGGCGGGACCCGGGTCATCAGCCGGGTGCCGATCTGGGTGGAGCCCGTGATCATGCCCGCGATCATCGGCAGGAAGGCGAAGCCGGTCTTGACCGGCGAGTAGCCCTTCACGATCTGCAGGTAGTAGGTGAGGAAGAGGAACAGGCCGAACATGCCGATGATGGCCAGGCCCAGGGAGAGGTAGATCCCGCCCCGGTTGCGTTCGGTGACCACGCGCAGCGGCAGCAGCGGCGCCCGCACCTTGGACTCGACGACGACGAAGGCGAGCAGCAGGACGGCGGAGGCGACGAACATGCCGACGGTCAGGGAATCGCCCCAGCCCTCGGACTCGGCGCGGGTGAAGCCGTAGACCAGCGCGACCAGGCCGAGCGTGGAGAGCAGGACGCCCGGGATGTCCAGCGGGTTGCGGTTGCGGCCACCCTCCGGCTCACGGATGACGAAGTACGCGCCGAGCGCGGCGACCACGGCGAACGGGATGTTCACGAAGAACGTCCAGCGCCAGTTCAGGTACTCGGTGAGGAAGCCGCCGAGGATCAGGCCGACGGCACCGCCGGCACCGGCGATGGCACCGTAGATGCCGAACGCCTTGGCGCGCTCCTTGCCGTCGGTGAACATCACGGCGAGCAGCGAGAGAGCGGCGGGCGCGAGCAGCGCGCCGAAGACGCCCTGCAGGGCGCGGGCACCGAACATCATGGCCTGCTCGGTGGCGGCACCGCCGAGCGCGGAGGCGGCGGCGAAGCCGACCAGACCGGTGACGAAGGCGCGCTTGCGGCCCCACAGGTCGGCGATGCGGCCGCCGAACAGGAGCAGGCCACCGAAGGCAAGGGCGTAGGCGGTGACCACCCACTGCTTGTTGCCCTCGGATATGCCCAGGTCGTGCTGGGCGGACGGCATCGCGATGTTCACGATGGTCGCGTCGAGGACGACCATCAGCTGGGCGAGCGCGATGAAGGCGAGCGCCTTCCATCGGTTCGCATCCGGCGCCAGGTCAGGCACGCCGGAAGCCTTTTCGGCTGTTGCAGACATGGGGGTACCCACTTCGGAGCTCTGTGACGGAAAGATTGATCGGGACAGGAGGACGGAGAGGAACGGACGAGAGGAACGGAAGAGAAGAACAGAAGGACGGAGGTCGAGGACGAGAAGGACGGAGGTCGCGGAGGCTCAGGACGACGGGAAGATCAGGACTGGTGTCCGTCACCGGGACGCCCACGGGCGCTCCGGGGGACAGACGGCCGAGCGGCGCGAAACTCATCGACCGGGGCCGGAAGTCATCGCTCGGGGCCGGAAGTCATCGGTCAGGTCCGGCAGTCATCGGTCAGGTCCGGCGCAGATCCTCCATGGTCATGGCCGCACCGGGCAGGTCGGAGCGGGCCGGGGCCCGCAACCCGTCCAGGAACAGCTGCAGATGGCGGTGGACGAACCGGTCGACGCTCAGGCACTGCGCACCGGCCGGGGGCCGGCTGAGCTGGGCGACCGCGAGCATCACGTCACCGACACCGACATCGGGGCGTAGCTGTCCGGCCGCCTTGGCGCGGTCCATCACTCCCTGGATCAGCAGCTCGGCGCGTTCCCGGGCGGCCTCCAGGTCGGGATGGGCCTGGTCGAAGGTGCTGGAGATCATCGGACACAGGGCGCTGACCCGCTCCTCCGCGGCGGTGTGCACGAAGCGCTCCAGCGCGTCGAAGGCGTCCCCGGTCTCCGCGAGCGCCTCCTTGGCGGCCCGCGTGGTGCGGTCCATGACCGAGCAGACGACCTCGCGCACCAGCGCGTCGCGGGCGGGGAAGTTGCGGTAGACCGTGGCGTTGCCGACACCGGCCCGGCGGGCGATGTCGTCGAGCGGGACGTCGGGTCCGTGCTCGACGAAGAGCTCCCGGGCGGCGGTGACGATCCGCTCCCGGTTGCGCAGGGCGTCGGCACGCGGCCGGGTGGCCCTACGCGCCTCGGGCGCCGGGTTCGTCACGGTCTGCACGTCGGTCTCCTGATGAAGGGTGGTGGGCGGCGGGCGGAATGGCCGCCAGCCGCGCCTTTTCGTGTCTCGTACTGCTTGCGTTGCCTGTACTGCTCGTACTGCTTGTGCTGCTCGTACTGCTTGTGCTGCTCGTACTGCTTACTGCTTGTGCTGCTGCGTGTCCTACGCGTCGTGCGCGTCCGCCCGATCCGGGGAACGCTTCCCCGTTTCAGTCGGACACTGAGCTAAACGGGGAAGGGGTCCCCGGTAATTTCCGCCGCGGGGATTTTTCTGATGTGACCTGCGTCACTATGCACATACTCGCCGGTATCCCCCGATCGGCCGACTCAACGCGCGCCCGCGCGCCCCCCGGCACAGGGTGATCGCAAGGGTGCAGCCGGTGACCTGGGCTGCCCGGACCGAAAGGCCCCGTATGCAGCCGCAGTCGCCGCCACCGCTGCCCGGCAGCCGACGGATACGCCCCCGCCGCGCGGCCGCGCTCACCGTGGTGAGCGCGCTGACTCTCGCGGTCGGCAGCGCGGCGAGCTCCGGACGCCTCCCCACGCCCAATCCCACGGTCGCCGGTCCGGGCCCGGTCTCCCCGGCCCGCCTCTCCTCCCTAGCCCCCTGCATGATCGGCGGCGGTACGGCCGTGCAGATGTCCGAGGGCTTCCCCACCCCTGGCGGCTACTCCCGCTCCACCGGCCGGGTGCACGCCCTGAACCTGATGATCGACTTCTCGGACGCGCCGGGTGCGGGCCTCGCGATGAGCCGCTTCCAGGAGTTCTTCCCGCAGACCCGGGAGTGGTTCCGCACGGCGTCGTACGGCCGCCTCGACTACGTCCCCGAGACCCCGGTCCCGCACTGGCTGCGCATGCCCAAGCCGTTCCGGGCGTACGGCATAGAGCGCGGCGCGCCGTTCGAGCCCGGCTACCGGAAGCTGGTCGAGGACATCGTCGCCGCGGCCGACCATGAGGTCGACTTCCGCCGCTACGACCTGCTGAACGTCCTGGTCACCCCCAACGCGGGCCCCTCCGCCCTGGACACGGTGCTGTCGGTGACGTTCGCCGGCAACACGGAGGCGCCGACCGCCGACGGGGTACCGATCGCCAACGCCTCCTTCGTCTACTCCCGCCAGGACGACGGCTCCGGCTCCTACGACCGCACCGGCTACCGCGTGCTGCCGCACGAGAACGGCCATGTCTTCGGCCTTCCCGACCTCTACACCCAGGACGGCGGCGGTGCGGTCGGCCACTGGGACATCATGAGCGAGGACTGGGGGGCCAACAACGACCTGCTCGGCTGGCACAAGTGGAAGCTGGGCTGGCTGGACGCCGACCAGGTCGGCTGCGCGGCCGAGCGCGGCACCACGGAGTACACCCTGACCCCGCTGGCCCGGCCGGGCGGCCCCAAGCTGGTGTTCGTCCCGGTGAGCCCGCGCTCCGGTTACGCGGTGGAACTGCGCACCGCCGAGGGCAACGACGAGGCGGTGTGCCGGCCCGGCATCCTGATCTACAAGGTGAACGCGTCCGTCGACACCGGCATGGGCCCGGTCACCGTCCACGACGCCCGGCGTGACAGCGGCGGCTGCACCCGCATGCCGAACGTCCACGCCGAACTCTCCGACGCCCCCCTCACCCCCGGCGAGACCTTCCAGGACACCCGCCACGACCTGCGCATCTCGGTGGCGGAGGGAAGCCTGGACGGCGGCTACCGGGTACGGGTCACCCGCGGCTGACGAGGCCCCGCCGGGCCCCGCCGGGCCTCACCGGGCCCATCGGGCAGCGGCCCGGGCGGCGGACTGCACGACCGGACGGCGGACCACACGGCCGCCCCTCACACCAGCCACAGCCCGCGTCCGAACTCCACGGTCAAGGCACGGCATCCAGCGGCTCACCGGGCCGGGCCGCACCGCCCTCCCCTACCGGAGCCGGGGCGGGGTCGGGCAGCAGGGTCTCGGCACCCAGGATCATCAAGGCGGCGACGCTCAGCAGGCCCCCGACGAGGAAGGTCTCACGCACCGCGAGCACGTGCAGCACGAGCGCACCGCACAGAGCACCCGCGGCCACCCCCAGGTTGAAGGCCGCCGAGTTGGCTGCCAGGGCGATCTCCGTACGGCCGGGAGCCACACGCAGGACGCGGCTCTGGGCGGCCATGAAGACCGGCGCGACCGCCGTGCCGAGCACGGCGAGGGCGACGCTCACCGTCACCTTGTCGTGGGCGTCGGCGTACAGCGCGAGCAGGGCGGCCGCCTGCACGGCGACCGGCACGGCCAGCGTGGCCCGCGGAAAGCGGTCGAGCAACGGGCCGACCACCGTGACGCCCACGAAGCCACCCAGCCCGAACGCGCCCAGCAGCCCGCTGACCGCGTCTCCGGAGAACCGCCCGGCGTCCTGGAGAAAGTCGACGAGGTAGGTGAAGCCCGCGAAGACCCCGGTGACCGACAGGGCGGTGACGGCGAGGACGCCGGCGAAGCGGCGGGCGTCCGGTTCGGCCCCGTAGGCGGCGTGCCCCTCCTCGGGGCGGGTGGTCGGAAGGAGCACGGCAACCGCCACCAGGGCCACCAGCACCATCACGCTGAGCATCCCGAACGGCACCTGCCAGTCGGTACGCCGACCGAGCCAGTTGCCCGCCGGCACCCCGGCGACGGTGGCCAGCGCGCCACCGACCGACAGCGCCCCGATGACCCGGCCACGCACCCCGGGGGAGAACAGGCCGACGGCGACCGGCCCCATGACCGCCCAGAACAACGCCTGCGCGAGCGCGGTGGCGACCCGGGCGACGACGAGCAGCCCGTAGGAGGACACCAGCGCGGGCAGCACACTGGACAGGAAGAGCACGGCCAGCACGCCACTGAGCACGAACCGGCGCGGCGTACGCCGGGTCACGTGCGCCAGGGGCAGGGAGGCGAGCGCGACGGTCAGGCCGTACCAGGTGACGAGGTATCCCACGGACTGCGAGGAGACGTCGAGGTCCTCGGCCATCAGTCTGAGCAGGCCGATCGGCAGATTCTCGGTGGTGTTGAAGCCGAAGGCCGACAACATGAGGGCCCCGACCACGCCCGCCTTCCGCCAGAACGCCAGTGGTGTGCCGGCCATGCGATCCCTTCACCGTCCGCGACGAGCCCGGTGGACCTCGTTCCGAAGCCTAGCGACGGCACGACCCCCGACGTGCCCCCTCTCCTCCCGTTGTCCGGTTCCCGTCCCCGGCCGAAGGCCCGGGCCCCCGAGGGGACCTGCACCCGCATGAACATCGCCGTACGACTCCAGGCCGTCGACCGCAGGACACCACCGCCGCCCGCCAACGGGCGCCCCTGCACCGCCACTCCACCGGCCTGCTTCCCCTCCCGCGACCCCGCACCGACCCCCACACCGCCCTCCGCCCAGCCCCGATCCGGTACCCTGTCGATCGAGCGCCCAAGCAGGCGCTGCCGCATGACGCCCGGCTCCGTCCGGCTCACGCGGCAGCCGTCGGCACCAGGACGCTCAGGGCTTGCCAGAACCCGTTTCCGACCAAGCCCCGCCTTCGTAGCTCAGGGGATAGAGCACCGCTCTCCTAAAGCGGGTGTCGCAGGTTCGAATCCTGCCGGGGGCACAAAGAAACACCTGGTCAGAGGCCCTTCCGTCCGTCGGACGGGAGGGCCTTCTTCCTCGCAGCACACATATGGCACACATGCGGCTGCGGGCAGAGGTGGGGAGCTGTGCGAGATGCCCGCGAAGGACGAGTTGGCCCGGCGCCGGCACGACAAGCTGGTCGACCGCTTGGAGAGCCTGATGCGGGCTTCACTGAAGCCTCGCTACCGGGGCTACCACGGGCAGCTGATTCTGAGCAGCGGCGATCTTGAGGAGATGGGCGAACTCAAGGACGTCCGTCGTGCTGCACGCGAGGCGGGCCGTCGTCTCGGCTGGCAACCGAAGACCCACATCGTCGACGCAAGACTCTTCGTGTACGACGACCGCGAGGTCCCCAGAGAGATCAGCGAGCTGGCCGCGAGGGATGCTGCTGACGCCGTCGACGCAGCACTCCGAAGAGGCGAGTAGAAGCGAGTACGGTCGGCCATCGTCGCCCCACCTCTTACTGAAGGGCCTGCGCAGGCTGCCGGAAATCTGTCGAGCCCGACCCTGTAGTGGCTCTACCCTTCCCGCATGGCCCATGCCAAGACCTCGTACGTTTGCCTGCCCTGCCGGGCCTCGTACAAGCAGCCCTACCCCGGCTACCACGACCACGACCGGGTCTGTCCACGCTGCACCGAACCACTGATCCACGTCGGCTCCGCCTTCGCGGCACCCAAGAGGCGGGACACCGCCGCCTGGCGCACCCTCTCCGTGCTGCTGCACGCCGGTGTGCGCTTCCACAAGAGCTGCTGCGGCGGCCCCGGCTACCGCCCCTGCACTCTCAGTGAGGTGCGCGAGCGGATGGCCTACGCCCGGGCCACCGGAGAACCGTTCGCTCAGGCGTTGGTCCGCCGCGACCTGCCCTAGCAGCCTGACAGCAGGGGGCGTTCCGCCGCGCCTGAAGCGACCCCTGCTGTCAAAGACAGCACGGATTTGGCACACATCACGCCGCGGGATCCTCCAGGACGGCCACGGCCTCGGCAGCCATGCGGGCTTTCTTCTCCGCTTTCTCCAGCTTGGCCTTCGCCTTGGCCAGTTGCTTGGAGCGGCGCTTGTGCATCTTCTTCGAGACCTCGTCCAGGCGGTCGGGGAAGAGGTGCCCGTAGGTGTCCAGGGTCAGCGTCGCGGACTTGTGGCCCAGCATCGTCTGTACGACGTTGACATCCGCCCCGCTTGCGATGGCGAGCGAGGCTGCCGTGTGCCTCAGCTTGTGCGGGGTGACCTTGATGTGCCCCAGTCCGGCCTTCACGACCGCCGGCGCGAAGAACCGCTGACGGAAGTTGCGGGCCCGCAGCGGCCCGCCCTGCGGGGCGGTGAAGAGCAAGTCGTCATCTCCCCTCCCCTTGACGCGGGGCTTCAGCTCGTCGGCCAGGAACCGCGGGATCGGTACGGACCGGCGCTCGTGGTTCTTGGGGGTGTCGAGGTAGAGCTTGCCGTTGTCCTCGGCGTACGCCTCCACGATGTGGGCCCGACAGGCGTCCAGGTCGACGCGGCCCACCTTGAGCGCAGATGCCTCGCCCCAGCGCAGTCCGGTGTAGGCCAGCAGCAGGATGAACACCCGGTAGGCGCCTGACGCGTTAGCCAGCGCGTCGACCTGCATGTCGTCGAGGTACACGTGATCAGCGGGCATCGCCTTCGGCAGAGGCGCGCCGACAGCCGGGTTGGCCGCCAGACGACGGGCCTTGACCACGTAGCCGAGAACGCGGCTGAGGACGACGTACGCCTTGCGGACCGACCGGGGGCTGAGCTTCCTGCCGCCGGTCGCCTCGCCGGACTGCAGATCCGCGAGCCACTCGGCGATGTCCTCGAAGTGGATGCGGTCCAGCGGGGCGGTGCCCCACTTAGGGATCACGTGGACGTCGAGAACACCGCGGTAGCGAGCCCGGGTTGAGCGCTTGAGGTGGAGCTGCGCCGCCAGCCAGGACTCCGCCACCTCTGCGAACTTCACCCGCGCGGCTGCGGGATCGCGATAGGAGCCGTCGTTGAGACGCGACTCCATCCTTGTCCGCTCCGCCTCGGCGTCGACCTTGCGGGCGAAGGTCTTCATCTTCGGCTTGCCGTCGGGGTCGTACCAGCGCACGCGGTAGCGCCCCGGTGGCGTACGCCCGGCCCGCTTGGCTCCCGCCACGGCCTCTACGTACGCCGCGTGCCCTATGCGGTCCTCAATCCAGACCCGCGCCAACTAGCACCCCCTCCGGTCATCACGGGACGCCGACGGGAGCGGCAGGAGCAGGGTCGTGGGAGCAACACCGAGCGCCGTGGCGATGGCGACGAGGTCGTCGATGTCGCAGCGGCGGCGGGCGCGCTCGGTGCGGCTGAGGGCGGTGTTGGTCATCGGGCGGCCCAGTGCGGTGCAGCGGGCGGCGAGCTGGTGCTGGGTCAGGCCGCGCACGAGGCGTAGGTGCTCGATGGCGCGGGCGGTGTGGAGGCCGGCGGGGCCTATTTCGACAGGTCGGTTTGGCATGACAGATAGCTTTAGCCTGCAATCGGCCGCCGTGGCAATAGTTTGCTCAACTACCTGAGAAAAGTGATTGCGACTACCTATATTCCATTTTTCTTGAGTAAGCGGGGCTGGGGTGAAGGTGTCCCCTCACGCTGGGTCCGTCGGGCCAGCGTATGCCCTGAGCAGCTATGTTTCCCCCGTCAGGGCAGGGGGGCGGAAATCAGGGGTCCGGTTGACAGCGATTTCGGCAACCGGGGATCCGCCCTTACTGTTTTGCCATCGGGCCATGCCGAGAAGCTGTACGGAGTTTCAAAGTAAACACTGGACTTCTTCGCCGACGCTGTGGCTTTGTTGTCCAGGCCCGATTGACCGATACCGAAAAGGAGCCCTGTGCCGAACCCTTCCGCCCGCCACACCCGCACCCCCGCCGCCACCGCCGATGCGACCAGGCGCGGCCCGCTGGCCACCCCCGCAGAGGTCGCCGCGTACCTCGGGGTGCCGGTGAAGACGCTCTACCAGTGGAAGTACCGGGGCATCGGCCCCAACGTGCACAAGGTCGGCCGTCACCTGCGCTACCGCTGGCACGAGGTGGACGCCTGGCTGAACGCCCAGGCCACGTACGACCTCGCGGTCTGAAACCCGTCTCGGGACAGCGAAGCGGCTCCCGGCGAGCCACCGCCGGGAGCCGCGGGAGTCCCTGCCTCATCGCCCTTGCCAGAACGATCGAACCGGTGCGGCCGGACCTTGCCCGTCCAGCCGCACCAGAGAGGAACGCCTGTGGACGAACCTACGTCCCCCACCGCCCCCACCTCGACGCCCGACGTGCCGCCCGGCGTCGCCATTCCCGGCCAGTCGGCCATTCCCGCCACACCTCCCGCAGACCAGGACCGCGACGGCGCGGCCTCAGCAGGGCCACTGCCCGAGGGCGCGCAGATCCTGGCTGCCCTGCGGGCGCAGCTCCGGCGGTACGTGGCGATGCCGAGCGAGGAGGCCGTCACGGCCGTGGCGCTGTGGATCGCTGCGACGCATCTGCAGCGCGCGTGGCAGCACGCACCTCGCCTGGCGATCGTCGCTCCGGAGAAGCGGTGCGGTAAGTCCCGCCTGCTGGACATCGTGACGGAGACGGTGCACAACCGCCTGATCACGGTCAACGCCAGCGCGGCGGCGATCTTCCGGTCGATCGACGGGGACGACCCGCCCACCCTCCTGGTCGACGAGGCCGACACGCTCTTCAGCAGCCCCAGGGCCGCGGAGAAGAACGAGGAGGTACGCGGGCTGATCAATGCCGGTCACCAGCGCGGCCGGCCCACCCTGCGGGTATCCGGGCCCGATCACCAGGTGCAGGAGTTCCCCACCTTCGCCATGGCCGCACTCGCCGGGATCGGCGACCTGCCCGACACGATCCAGGACCGGGCGGTGGTCATCCGCATGCGCCGCCGCGCGGCGGGCGAGAAGGTGGCCTCCTTCCGCACAGGCCGGGACACCCCCGCCCTGAACGCGATCCGCGACCGCCTCCACGCCTGGCTCCAGCCGCTGTACGCACGGGCCATGGAGATGGAGCCGCCCATGCCGGTCGAGGACCGCGCGGCGGACACCTGGGAACCGCTGGTCATCATCGCCGACCTCGCCGGGGGCGACTGGCCCGCGCTCGCACGCACCGCCTGCCGCACCATGACCGACTACGAGGCCGGCCAGGACGAGGAGGGCGGGCTGCGCACCCGCCTCCTCGTCGGCATCCGCCGCGCCTTCGCCACTGTGGGCGATCCCGCCGTGCTCAGCACGAAGCACCTGCTGGAGTCCCTGAACGCGGACAGGGAAGCACCGTGGGCGGAATACGGCGCCAACGGGCTGACCCCGCGCGGACTGCAGCTGCTCCTGAAGCCCTACGGCATCGGCTCGGCCAACCGCCGCTTCCCCGACGGCACCCAGGCCAAGGGCTTCGCGCGTAACCAATTCCTCGACACCTGGGCGCGCTACTGCCCCGAACCGAAGGCGGCGGACGCGCCCGCCTCGTCAGCCGACGGGCCGCTGCCTGGCACCGCAGCCTGACTCGACACCACTCGCATCACTCGTCCCCGCGCAGGTCAGCGCGGGGACGAGTGAACAGCCCGCAACGAGTCGTCTCGACATCACCACGCCACTCGTACCTGTGCTGACCAGGCACGCGACGAGTGGTACGAGTCCCAGCACCTCGCAGCCACAGCACCCTGCCCCCCTGCCGGCCTGCCCGCAGGTGCCCCCACCCACCGGAGGTCTCCCCTGCCCCCGCACGAACCCACCACACCCGAGTCCGCCGTACCCAAGACCGGCGCCATCCGCTTCGGCATCGCCCTGCTCGGCACGATCGGCTTCGTCCTGTCCTATGACGCCTTGTGCCAGATGGCCGTGGCCGCCCATATCCGCCCGCTCTTCGCCATCGGCTTCCCTCTCGTCATCGACGGGTTCATCGCCATCGGCATCGGCACCCTGCTCCTGGTACGCACCGCGTCGAAGGCTGCCCGCCTGTACGTGTGGCTCCTCGTCAGCCTGGCGACCGCGCTGAGCATCTGGGCCAACGCGCTCCACGCCGTACGTCTCAACCAGCAGGCCCTGGGCGGCGGTCTGCAGCTCAACGACTGGACCGTAGCCGTGCTCTCCGCGCTCCCGCCGCTCGCGCTGGCCGGCGCGGTGCACTTCTACCAGATCATCCAGAGTGACCTCGCGCTGGCTGCCGATCGGGAAGACACCGACCCGGTAACCAGCGGCGCCACCTCGGACGTTCAGCTGCCCATACACCTCAAGGTGGCGGGCGCCCCGCCAGAGGTGGCGGAAGACGCTTCCCATGTGGCGGATGCCTCCGCCGCTTCCCCTGCGTCCGACACAGAGGAGTCGGACACCGTCGATACCGAGCTGCTCGCCCTCGCCCGCCGTGCGCCGCGTGGACGCGGAGGCAAAGCCTCACGCCGCCACATCGAGGACGCGGTTCGGAGCACCGGCCGCACGATCGGCAAGGACCAGGCGGAACGCGTCAAGGACGCGCTCCAGGCCGAACTCGACGAAGCCGCAGCAGCCAAACCGAGCGCGACCGCGCCAGCGGCAATCGCCTCCTGACCACCGGCCACTGCCAACCGCGTCCCGCATCTCTCGTCCCCGCGCACGTCAGCGCGGGGACGAGTCTCCCTTCGGCGACGAGTCGACCCGACATCACCGCCCTCCCCGATCCACATCCCACCGAGTAGGTCGCCATGCCCACGCCACAGCACGAACTGTCCACCACGCAAAAGGAGATGACCACGACCACAGCAACCACCACCGCGTCAGCAAGGTATCCCGCTGGACCGTCCACAGGCCGGTCCCACGGGGAAGCCTCCGCCCCAGGGGTGGCGGAGGCACTCGGGCACCAGGGGGTGTCCGAGGAGGAGGAGAAGAAACACTCTGACGCCGAGCCCGTCGCCGTTGCCGTGCCCCTGCCGCGCGCCGCCGAAGCAGCCGCTCTGTATCGAGTCGCCCAACGCCGCAAACCCGATCCAGGCGGCCGGCGCAAGAAGCGCGTCGATGCCCGTTACAGCGTTGAGGAGAGGGACGCAATCCGTGCCAAGGCCACGTCGCTGAACCTGAGCGGCGCTCACTACGTCGCCGCCGTCACCCTGGCCCACATTGAAGGTGACCTCACTGTGCCCGGCCAACGCACCCAGCTGGACGACTACATCGACGAGCTGACCGCCCTGCGCGAGCAGGTCGCCACCATCGGCCGCAACGTCAACCAGATCGCCAAGAAGCTCAACTCCGGCGGCCATCCACAACCTGTCGACAGCGCCCTCCTCGCCCAGACCGACCGCACTCTGGACGCCGTCGGCGCTGCAGTGCGCCACATCGCGGCAGCTGCGAACCAGGCCGTCAGCCACAAGGCGGCCCGATGATCGCGAAGATCAGCGGCGGCAAGGACACCGCCGGCCTGATCCGCTACCTCTTCGACACCAAGAAGGCCAAGGACCACACCGACCCGCACCTGGTGGCCTCCTGGGACGGCTTCGCCCCCGACCCCGGCCGCGCCGACGACTTCGACACCACGAAGAGGCTCCTGGTGGCCGACCTCGACCTGCACGTCAAGCAGGCCCGGCGGCTCGGCCGCGCACCCGACAAGCACACGTGGCACTGCTCGATCCGGGCCGCCGAGAGCGACCGGCACCTGAGCGACGAGGAGTGGGCCGACATCGCTCGCCGCGTCGTGGCTGCCACCGGCATCGCACCCGACGGCGATCCGGACGGCTGCCGCTGGGTCGCCGTGCGCCACGCCCCCGACCACATCCACATCGCCGCCACCAAGGTCCGCGCGGACCTGCGCACCGCACGCCACTGGAACGACTACCTCACCGCCGACCGCGAACTCGCAACCATCGAGAAGGAATATGGCCTGTACAAAGTCGTGCGCGGGGACCGCACCGCCGCCAAGCGGCCCACCCGCGCCGAGCAGGAGAAGGCCCGCCGCCAAGGACGCAAGACAACCTCCCGTGAACAACTGCGCACCACCGTCCGCCAGCTGGTGTCCATCACCGCCAGCCCGGAAGAGTTCCTCCGCCTCCTCGACGGTGTCGACGGGGTCCGCGTCGACGTCCAGCACTTCCCCTCCGGGGACATACGCGGCTACAAGGTCGGACACCAACGCCGCCGGCGAGCCGGTCTGGTTCTCCGGCTCCCATCTCGCCCCCGACCTGTCCTTCCCCAAAATCCGCGAGCGCCTCACCGGCATCGAACCCCCACCCGCAACCGAGCCGGGCAGCCGACGCAGGACGAACCCCTGGCACCAGGCCACCGCGGCGGCAGAACGCATCCCCCACCACCTCGACCAGAGCGACGACACCGTCGCCCAGGCACACGTCGCGGCCTTCGCCGAGGCCCTCGACGTCCTGCCGCTCCTCGTCCCCGACCACCTGTTCCGGCAGCTCCAGCAGGCTGCCTTCGCGTTCGAACGTGCCTCCCGCTCCCGCATTCGGGACCAGCAGGACCAGGCCCGCGCCCTGCGCGGCGCCGTACGCGCGCTACGCACGACACCGGCCGCCGGTGACGGGAGCGGGCTGGCGATGTTCCTCGACATCGCCGTCCTGGTCGTGATCGCCGCCACCCGCTGGCACCAGGCCCGCCACCATGACCAGCAGGTCACCGCTGCCCAGCAGACCTTGGTCCACCTCCAAGCGGCCTACGAGCAGGCAGCGGCTCAACCACTGTCCGCCCTGGCCCAGCGCAGGCCACCTGCGCCACGCCCGGCACCTACGAGCCGTCCTGCCCGACCACGCCGAGCAAGTCCTCGCAGACCCCGCCTGGCCAGCACTGGCCGCCGCTCTCACCCAAGCCGAGACAGCAGGCCACGACCCCCAACAGCTCCTCCAGCACGCCGCCCGTCAGCGCTCACTGGACGACGCTCGCTCACCTGCCAGAACCCTGACCTGGCGCATCCAACGCCTCGGCACGAGGCCGGCACCCAGCGAGCAAGCGCGTGCCGCCCAAGCCGGCATGGCCGCGATCGGGCGACCGGGGCAGCCTGCTGCCTCTGCCAACCTTGCACCGAGCCTCGCCCACCAACTTGGCACGACAGCGGCACGTCCCCGACGCAGCTGATCCCTGACGTAGGGGTCACGCGGCCACGGATCTGGACAGCCAACGGATGACACAGTGGCAGACCCTGAAAGAACACGCAGATCACCGCGTCGGCGTACACGGAGATCGAGGACTTATATGAAGTTGGTCGGGTAGGGGCTCGGTTTCGTCGACGAATCTCATGGCGGATGGAGGGAAGCGCCGACGAGAGGCGTGTGGGGCCGCCCGCCCAGTGCAGGAGGTGGGCGGGCGGCCGATGTACCGGATGGCCGGTCGGGCTAGACGACCGCGATGTCGTCGGCGGTCTTGGCCAGGAGAGCGCTGTTCGCAGCGGCGTCGTGAGTGAGCATGAGTGACCGGTGAGGCAGCCGACCAAGCTGCTCAACGAGAGCTGTGGCGTTGTCCGATGCGGTGGCTGGGATGAGGCCGAAGATGTCCGGGTAGCGGTCCTCGGTCGTCGTGCTGAACACGTCGCTTTCGGTGAGGGCGCGGTCGTCTCCGAGCACAGCCGGAGACGCCTCAGGGTTCACCGTGGGGAAGAGCAGCCCGGCCGCGGTGGCTTCGGTGGCCAGGGTGAGGCCGAGCCAGGTGGCGAGCTGGTCGGGGAAGAACTGGGGCTTGAGTTCCTTGCCGTCCGCGCGCCACACGGGCTCTCGGCGCCCGTCGCTCAGGGCTTCGGTCACGCTCGGGTGCTGGGTGGGGTGGAGCTGTTCGCCGGCGAGCACCCTTTCGCGTACCTGGTCGTACAGGCCGGTCGCATCGAGCAGGCCGAGGCCGATGGCGGCGGCCGACGGCCACGGCAGCACCTTGACAGTTCCGTCCGCCTCGGGGCGGGCGAACACACGGTCGTTGGCGAGCAGCCCCCACCCCTGGCGGGCCAGAAGAAGAGCCGTGGTGGTCTTCCCGGCGCCCTTGTCGCCGAGGGTGAGCACCGCGCGGCCGTCCTTGACGGCGGCGGAGGCGTGGAGGACGGTCCAGCCGTCGGCGAGGAGCTGGGCGCGTACGAGTTCGCGGGCGAGGCGAGCGGCAGCGACGGCGACGGGTTTGGGCTGTTCGCCGACGATGGTGAGGCGGTGCCGGTCGGCCTGGTAGGCGAGGCGTTCGTCGGGCTGCACGGCGTGCGTGACGCCGTCGTGTCGGGATACGAGGGTGCGGGCGCTGGCGTAGTCGGTCTCTGCGAACCCGTAGTCGTGGATGAGGGTTTCGACCTCGTCCACCCGGTTGGGGCCGGTGTCGGCGAGGACCAGGGCGCCGCTGCCTTCGGCGATGCCGGCGCCCGTGGGGGGCTTTGCGGGGGTGGCATTCCACCAGGGGCCGAAGTAGCGGCGGGACCAGTCGGTGATCTCCTCCATCTGGGAGGCGACCGTCACGGTGGCGGTGTCGGTGGCGATGTGGGTTGCGGTCAGCGGCACGAGGGTGCTCCTTCGCGGTTGATGGTGCGGTAGGCGGCGCCCAACTTGGTGCGGGCGGCAGTGAACTGGGCGGTTTCCCGTTCGTTCAGGCTCAGGGGGGTGACGGTGGGCTGACCGGCGGTGATCTGCAACCGGATTCCGAGCCAGACACCATCGCGGTTGACGGACAGCACATCCGTGCCGTCCTCGACGGCCAGGAGTTTGCGCAGGGCAGACACCACGGCGGCGCTCGGGCCGTTGCGCACGCGTCCGATCCCGGTGTTGATCCGGCGTGGCCGGTCGCGGAGTTCGGCCGTCACGATGTCGAGCGGCACTGTGGCGGAGCGTCCGTTGATGGTGGTCGACGATGCACAGATCACGGCGCCGTCGCCGTGTTCGCCGATCACGTAACCGTCCACGGTGTCGACCGGCACGGCGTGGTGCTGGGCGAGTGCGAGCCGGTAGCGGGCGGTATCCGTGGCGGAGCCGATCCCGAATACCCGGCGCGCGCGGGACAGCTCGGCGAAGTAGCGGGCCAGCACGTCGACCGGATTGGTGACCATCACCACCGTGCCCGGGTAGCCGGTCAGGGTGTGGGCCCACTCTGCGATGACGGGGGCGTTCGCGGCGAGTCCGGCCATGCGCACGTCCGCTGTGCGGGTGTTGGTGAACGTCGCGCGAGGGCAGATCACCAGCGCGTCCGCGTCGCCCATATCGGCGTGCGCCGCCGTGAACGCGCGGGCGCCTGCTGTGAGCTGCCGGGCGTCTTCCAGATCGGTCACCAGGCCGTGCGCGGCCTCGGCTGTGCGGGAGGTGACCAGCAGCCGGGAACACCACGGCTCGACAGCCAGGAGGGCCGCGACCGTCTGGCCGATGGCGCCGGCGCCGATGACGCCGACCGTGTAGCCCCCGCTCATCGGGTGGCCGCCCGGGTCACGCAGGCCAGGGCCAGGCGCCAGGCCGACTCGGGCTCGGTCCCGGCGGTCAGTGTGGTGCTGATGGAGTCCAGGACCTGGCACAGCGCCGGGGCGGAGTCGACGACTGCCTGGGCGTGCTCCGGCAACGGCAGCGCGGACGGAGCGGCGAGGTACGTCGACAGGATGTTCACGCTGTCCATCAGCCATGTGACCATCACCCGGCGCAGCCACGTCCCGCGCTCGGTGCGACCGATGCCCCGGGCCTGCTCGCGGATGAAGGCGTCGATGCCCTCCACCAGCAGGGTGGCACCGTCGACCGGCGGCGCAGCGATCACGGCAAGGAGCGCGCGGGAGGAGAGTTTCGCGGCGTCCTGGTGAGAGCCCCCGCGCGACAGTCCCGGGTCGATGAACACCGGCTGCTCGTCGGGGCCGTCCGGGAACAGGACGTGTTCGGGCTTCAGGTCCCCGTACACGACCATGCGAGGGCCCGGGGCAGGGGTGAGGCGGAGTTTCAGCAGACGGGACACCACTACTGCTAGCACGGCCACCGCACCCCGGCGGATGCGCTCCTCCAGCAGGTCGACGCCGAGCCGTGCCACGTAGGCGCGGCCGGAGATGCCGTTGAACTTCCGGCGGAACGTGGTGTCGATGCCGCGCTCTGCGATTGCCGCCTCATCGGCCACAGCCGCCACCGCCGGGGACTGAAGCGAAGCGAGAGAGCGCACGGCACCGCTCATTAAGGCAGCGGTTCGGGCGGGGTCCTTGGCGATCAGGTCGAGCAGATTCGGCCCGGTCACGGCCTCGGTGAACAGCACTCCTTGCCGGTAGCCGACGCAGCGACCCACCCGGATTCCGGCGGCGTCCAGGGCGCGGAGCTGCGCGGCCTCCCGCGCCAGCAGCGATGTGGGCGACGTTGCGTAGGCAGCCTGCGCGGCCCTGACCTGGTCTCCGTCCCCGGCGACGCCGCGCAGCACGGAGACCAGGGAGAGGCCAAGGACGGAGTCCTTCGCGAACACCTCACGGCCGCCGAGGTGCACCCGGCGGACGTAGCCGGTGACAGACGGCACGTGAGCGCCGAGCGTCACCGACTCGCTGGGCCACTCCTCGGCCGCCACACGGCATATACGGTCGGCGGCCAGTTCGAACAGTGCTCCGGGTTCGGGCAGGGCGGCGTGCGGCATTGTGGAGCCTCCTCGACGAGGGAAGCGGGACAGAACCTTGCGCCGTCCCGCCCACGTGGCCTGGCGTGGGAGTGGGGCCACGGGGCGGGACGGAGTCAGACCGGCGGCCGGGCAGGAAGGGGAAGCACCGTCCGGCCGCCGGAGATCACCAGTCGGCGCCGCCATAGGCGAGCACGGCGAGCACGAAGGCGGTGACCGAGACGGCGAAGAGGAGTTGTACGGTCACTTGCCGCCAGCCGATCCGGGTTCGCCGCCGACGCGTCGGCCGGGTGGCCTCAGCCAGCTCCTTGTCCAAGCCGTCGAGCATCATGGGGCCGCCTGCAGCGCCGCCAGCGGCTCCCACGAGTAGCTGATGGTGACACCGTGCTCGGCCAGGGTCTCCGCCTCGCGAAGCCGGAATTCAGGGTGGGACTCGGGGGCGAGGGCAGCAGGCCAACGGGTGATGACGTCGGTGATCTCGCCGCGCGCGGCCATCTCGCACACACGTCGCCAGCCCTCGCGGCGCTGAGGGTCCGGCTCCCCGTACGGGTCGGTGACCGTATCCACCAGGCGCAGACCACGCCCTTCCGCGAACGCGCGGCCCTCCTCAACAGCCCGCTCTTCGGGCACCTTCGAAGCCGGTCGGACCTGGTCGACGCACACGTACAACACCGCGGCGCGGGTGCTCATCGAGCGGGCCTCCCCCGGTGGTGGGGGCACCGGCAGTTGGGCCACGCTCCCGTGAGATCGGGCACCTTCGCCGGGATGACCGCGGATTTCTCCCGCATCGTTGTACGGGTCCCGTCCGGCCCGAGCCGGTACACCTTCAACGTCATCCCACTGGGCAGTTCCGCTGCTGCTGTCATCGTCACGCCTTGGTCAGGGGGTTGGGGGGAAGAGGGCCGCGGCCCACCGAAGGGGGGCGAGGGGTGGCCCGTCATCGCACGCGTGCCCGAACTCCCGGTGTGGGGACGGGCGTTGCACTGACAACCAGTCAACGATCA